>NZ_JALAGY010000062.1 GCF_022712195.1 Corynebacterium sp.
CGCCCCGCCCGCCCCAGCCGCCCAGACCACGCCGAGTTCGCGCACCCGGTCCGTGTCCAGGGGGATCACGGACATCCCCTCCATCTGCAGGTTCGGGTCACCCATCGGCAGCAACGCCACGCCGAGGCCCGCGGTGACCAGTCCCGCCACCGTCGTCAACTCCATCGACTCGAAGACCAGCCGGGGGCCGGAAGCCGCTGTCCGCGGCGAGGGTGTCGAGCAGCAGACGGGTCCCGTAACCCTCCAGCATCGCCACGAACGGCTCCCCGGCGGCCTCGGCGAGGTCAATGCTGTCACGCCCCGCCCACCGGTGGCCCGACGGCACCGCGAGCCCCAGACGCTGCTCCGCCAGTTCCTCCCACCCCACCAGCCCGTCAGCGACCTGGTCCGTCGGGCACGGCCCGACGATCGCGAGGTCGACGGTGCCCGCCGTCACCCGGTCCACCAGGTCCAGTGCCGCACCCTGCACCAGCTCGAAGTCCACGGTGGGGCGTCGGGCCCGGAACCCGCGCAGGAGGTCCGGCACCAGCCACGTGCCCAGGGAGTGCATGAAGCCCAGTCGGACGGTGCCGCGTTCGGGGTCGACGAGTCGGCGCACCTCCTCCACCCCGGCCCGCCAGGTCTCGGTGGTGGCCCGCGCGGTGGCCGCCAGGACCTCACCGCGTCGGTTGAGGACGAGGTGCCTGCCGTTGCGGTCGAAGAGTTCCGCCCCCACGGACCGCTCCAGGGCGGCGAGCCGTCGGGACAGCGTCGACTGGCTGACACCGGTGACCACGGCGGTGTCCACCATGTTCCCGGTCTCCACGAGGTCCAGGAACCAGTCGAGGTCCACCGGTGCCGCCATCGCCGAACCTCCTATGCGTCAACCGGGACAGGAACCCGAGGTTAATGCATTTTGATCGTCGATGCGCGACCGCCACGATAGTGACCATGGACGCGACCGACACCCACCCCACCCCGGGGCTCTCCCCGGGCGACCCCGGCTACCGGCGGATCATGCTCGCCGCCGCCACCGCCGGCCTGGCGAGCTTCAACGCCATGTACCTCACCCAGGCCGTCCTGCCGTCCATCCACGACGGGCTGGGGGTCTCCCCCACCACCGCCGCACTGACCGTCTCCGCCACCACCGGCATGCTCGCGATCACCGTCATCCCCGTCAGCATCCTGTCGGAACGGGTCGGACGACGCCGCGTCCTGCAGGTGTCGGTCATCGTCGCCACCGTCCTGAGCCTGCTCCTCGCCGCCGCGCCCGGCATCGGCACACTCGTCGCCGTCCGAGCCCTGCAGGGCGTCGCCGTCGCCGGCGTGCCCGCGGTGATGATGAGCTTCCTGTCCGAGGAGATCCACCGCGACCACCTGGGACGGGTGATGGGGCTCTACATCGCCGGAACCACCCTGGGCGGTCTACTGGGCCGCCTGGTCCCCTCCAGCGTGCTTGAGTTCACCGACTGGCGCGGAGCCGTCCTCGCCGGTGGGACCGTCGCCCTGGTGCTGGCACTGGTCTGCGCCTGGGCCCTGCCGCCCCAACGGAACTTCGCGCCGAAGAGGATCACCCTGCGCCACGAACTCAGCGCCTTCCGCCGCCACTGGCACGACCGCCGCCTGGTCGCCCTGTTCATCCTGCCCTTCCTGATGATGGGCGCCTTCGTGTCCCTGTACAACTACCTCGGATTCCGGCTGACCGGGCAGTTCGGCCTGCCCGAGGCGGTGGCGGGTGCGGTCTTCCTGCTCTACCTCTCCGGCACGTGGTCCTCCGCTCGCGCCGGCGCGCTGGTCACCCGGTACGGGGCGGGGCGGGTCCTGGTCACCGGGGTGGCGCTGGCCACCGTCGGGCTGGCACTGGCACTGGTCCCGAACCTGGCGGTCACCGTGGTCGGGGTCCTGCTGTTCACGGCGAGCTTCTTCGCCGTCCACTCCACCGCGTCGACACTGGTGGGGCAGATCGCCGACCGGGACCGTGCCGAGGCGTCCTCCACCTACATCATGAGCTACTATCTCGGCTCCTCCGTGATCGGCTGGCTCTCCGGGTACTTCTTCCAGGCCGGCTGGCTCGCACTCATCGTGGCACTGGCGGCACTACAGATTACAGCGCTGGCATTATGCCTGGTCAGCACCATGCGGACTGGACGGGACTGATATACCCCACTACAATTTGCTGATTCTTCACAGAAACAAGTACGACAGCGATACGATGTTCCGCAGTCGGCTACATACTTACCAACCGAGGGGTCCGCAGACAGCGTCCCTCACCACACGGAGGAACGAACATGGGACACATCAAGGGAAAGCGGTTCGCCGGGGTCATGGCAGTTGGACTCCTGGCCACGGCCGGAGTCGGGGTGGCCATGGCCCAGGGGGGGCTGTCCGCCAACCTGGCACTGTCCAACACCGTCTTCAACCAGGAGGTCAGCGGGCTCGACGCCACCGGCGTCTCCATCTTCGGAGGCACTGACGGCCAGCACGACGGCAACACCGGTGTCGCCCGCCTCGTCTTCGAGGACGCCAGCATCACCGACATGTGCATGACCGCCCCGCTGAAGCTGCCCGGCCTGGGCGAGAAGCGCTTCCAGATGCTCGTTCCCGGCGAGAACACCACCGCCGAGCACCTCGTGCTCGGTTCCCCGGGCCTGGTCGGTGGCCTCACGCTGACCAACGCCCAGATCGGTGTGGACGCCAGCCAGCTCGACGACGAGCCGCCGGCCGGGTCCTGGGGCCTGCACGCCGACGCGCTGAACGCGACGGACCAGGTCATCAAGGCCACCTCCATCGCCGCGGACAAGCTGACGGCCGCCGGATCCAAGGTGGGAATCGTCGACGTCGACGAGGCTGAGTGCTGATGTCTGACGACTCCACCACGCCTCCGGGCGTGAACGGGGCCGGAGGCAAGCCCGACGACACGTCGTCGACCGAAGTCACCGAGACCATGGACGCCGTCGGCGATCCCGCCGACGGCGCGGCCACGGCACAGTCCACGGAACCCCGTTCAGAGAAACTCGAGAAGCAGAACCGACGGTTCAGCCGCTGGCGCAAGGAACGGCCGTTCGCCGCCGGCCTGCTGATGATGCTCGCCGGCGTCGTGATCATGGCACCGGCCTACCTGTCGTTCCAGATCTCCAACATCCAGATCCAGATCTCGACGATGGGCGGGGTGTCCACGCTGGTCATCGGCATCCTGCTGATCACCTGCGGCCTGATGTGCTGGTTCCGCGGCGAAGGACGCATCCTCGCCGGTGTCGCCGCACTCATCCTGTCGATCCTGGCGCTCTGGCAGTCCAACTTCGGAGGCTTCGGCGTGGGCCTCATCCTCGGCCTCGTCGGCGGTGCCCTCGCGCTGGCGTGGGACCCGCAGCCCCGTCAGGAGGCCAAGGCCGAGAAGGCGGAGAAGAAGGAGGCCAGGAAGGCCCGTAAGGCTGAGAAGGCCGGGAAGAAGTCCTCCGGCGCCGGTTCGGCGAAGTCGGTCATCGCCGTCCTCGCCGCCGTCGCCGTCGCTGTGGGCGTCCAGACGCCCGACGCACGCGCACAGATCCCGGGCCTGCCGGACATCCAGCTCCCCGAGCTGGAGATCCCCGGACAGGGGAACGGCAACGGCAACGGGAACGGCGGTACCGGCGACGGGGGGACCGACGGTAACCGGGGGAACACCCCCCGCCTGCCGAACCTGCCCCCGCTGCCTGAGGCACCTGACCTGAACCTCCCTGAGTTCCGTATGCCCGACGGCAACGAGCTGCAGGACGGCCTGGACAACTCCCTGGAGAAGCTCGGTGTGGAGATCCCGGGGCTGAACGTCGCCCCGCCGGAGCCGGTGGCTGGCATGCAGACGCCCTTCGGCGGCACCTTCACCATCAAGACCGACACCGCGAAGATGACGCCCGGGATGAAGCTCTCCTACGTCACCATCGACACGATGCAGGGGCCGAAGAAGGCCATCCGCATCGACGCGGACAAGGCGGTCATGGAGAACCTCCGGGTGCAGTTCCCCAACGCCCTGGGCAACGACCTGCTGGACGACACCGAGGGTGCGACCAGTACCCTGACCGGGAACTTCCACATCTTCGTCCAGGAGCTCACGATGACCCTGGAGCTGCTCGGTGTGGACACCATGCTCCCGATCACCATCAACGCCGACTGGGCCCCTGACGACATCGCCAAGGAACTGTCCAAGATCGGCCTGGGCCTGCCGGACCTGCTGTCCGCGGAAACCCGCGTCCTGGACGTCCGTCTCGAGACCTACCACGTGATGGCGGACTTCATGGACTACCCACGCAAGAACATCGGTCCCTGGCACGAGAACTGACCTGCCGTACCGACAGGAAGACCCCGGACAGAACAACTGTCCGGGGTCTTCCCGTGCGCGCCGTGCAGCCGCGCCTCGGGGCCGCTCACATCGGCATGATCGTGTGCTTCTTCGCCGGCTCCAGCACCCGCTTGTCGCGCAACAGCCGCAACGACTGGCGCAGCCGCAGGCGGGTCTGCGACGGATCGATGATCTCGTCGATGTAACCACGCTCCGCGGCGACGTACGGGCTCGTCATGTTCGCGTTGTAGAAGTCCATGAACATCTTCTTCGCCGCCGGGCGCTGTTCCTCCGGCAGGGCGGCGAGCTGACGTCCCTGGATCATCACCGCGGCACCCTCGGCACCCATCACCGCGATCTGCGCGGTCGGCCACGCCAGGTTCACGTCGGCACCGAGGTTCTTCGACCCCATCACCGCGTACCCGCCGCCGAAGGCCTTACGCACCACCACGGTCAGCTTCGGCACCGTCGCCTCCACCATGGCGAAGCCCAGACGGGCACCACGGTGGATCAGACCCAGCTTCTCCTGCTCCGCACCCGGCAGGTAGCCGGGGGTGTCCACCACGAACACCAGCGGGATGTCGTAGGCGTCGCAGATCCGGATGAACCGGGAGGCCTTGTCCGCCGCCTCGGCGTCGAGACAGCCCGCCAGGGACATCGGCTGGTTCGCGACGACACCGACGGAACGGCCGTCGATGCGGGCGAAGGCGGTGATCACGTTCTGGCCGTAGTCCGGCTGCACCTCCAGCACGTCCTCGTCGTCGAAGATCCTGGTGAGGATGTCCATCATGTCGTAGCCGGAGTTCGGGTCGTCCGGGATCAGGTCGATGAGTTCGGCGTCCCGCTCGTCCGGGGCGTCCGGCGGTGCGGGGGTGTAGGGCGTGGCCTCGAAGGCGCTGCTGGGCAGGTGCGCCAGCAGCTCCCGGACGTAGCTGAAGGCGTCGTCCTCGTCGGTGCCGACGTAGCTGATGTTGCCGTTGGCGGCCTGGACCCGGGCGCCGCCGAGGTCCTGCATGCTGATCTTCTCGCCGGTGACCGACTCGATGATCTGCGGACCGGTGACGAACATCGTCGTCTGCTCCTCGACCGCCACCAGGAAGTCCGTCGTCGCCGGGGCGTACACGGCACCGCCGGCACAGTTGCCCAGCAGGACCGAGATCTGCGGCGACTGCCCCGACAGCGGGAGCTGGCGCCGGGAGATCTCCGAGTACATCGCCAGGGACATCACCGCGTCCTGGATGCGGGCACCGCCGGAGTCGTTAATGCCGATGACCGGGCAGCCGATCCGGGTGGCCATGTCCATGACCTCGCAGACCTTCTTGCCGAAGGTCTCGCCGACGGACCCGCCGTACACGGTCTTGTCGTGGGCGTAGATCGCGACGGGACGCCCGTCGACGCGGCCGTAACCGGTGACGACACCGTCACCGTAGGGGGCGTCGGGGACACCGGGGGTGCGTCCGAGGGCACCGATCTCGGTGAAGGACCCCTCGTCGAGCAGCGCGTCGATGCGCTGTCGCGGCGTGGTCCGGCCCTCCTCGTCACGTTTCTGGCGCGCGCGTTCGCTTCCCGGATCCTGGGCCTCCTCGAGCCTGGAGTGCAGGTCCTCCAGTTTCTCGGCGGTGGACCGTCCTGTTCCCGGTGCGGTGCGTTCCGCGGCGACGGTCTCGTCGCCGAACCAGGGGTGTTCCGGTGTTCCTGTCATGGGTTCCACGCTATCGCACTCGGTTCCGCTCGGAGATGTCGCGCAGGTGCTCGGTGATCCGGGCGCCGACGATGCCGATGGCCGGCTCGTCCGGCACGGCGAGGTGGTCTCCGGCGAGCTGGACCAGCTCCAGGTCGTCGACGACACCGTCCCAGCCGCCGTCGGCGGGGATGTCCGCGAAGGACGGCTCGAGTTCGATCGCACCCTCGTGCATCCCCTCGGACTTGTAGAGGGTCACCGGGGCGGTCACCTCGGCCCAGCGTTCGAAGTCGAGGGTGTTGAGGATCCGGGTGTCCACGAAGCTGGCCCGCTGGTGCTCCAGCACCCCGGCCGCCAGGCCGTGGGAGGAGGCGTCGGTGTTCTGCAGGAACATGGTCATCATCCCGATGAGCGCCTCCTCACCCTGGCTGTCCAGCAGGTCGTGCGGTACCGGCATGTCGATGCCGTAGGTCTTCTTCGCGAAGGCGGAGTAGCGGTCCCAGCGGGCGTGCATCTCCTCGGTGGTGTCCGGCGCGGGGTTCGCCGGGCGCACGAGGTCGAGCAGTTCCAGGTGGCCGACGGTCACCTCACCGGACTTCTCCAGCCGGTGGGCGACCTCGAAGGCGAGGGCGCCGCCGAAGCTCCAGCCGCCGAGCACCACAGGCCGGCCGCCCGCCAGCTCGGTGATGTCGGCGACGTAGGCCCCCGCCCGCTCGTCCAGGGAACCCTCCAGTCGTTCCACTCCGTAGACCGGGACGTCGGCGGGCAGCCTGCGGGTCAGCGGTTCATAGACCACGCTGGAGCCGCCGGCCGGGTGGAAGAGGAAGACCGCGGGGCTCTCCGAGCCCTCGGGCCGGGCGCGCAGGACGCGGATGTTGCCGTCGACGGCGGTCTCGAAGACGTCGCGGACGAGGTTGGCCAACGGTTCCAGGGTCTCCGCGGCGCTGACCTGCTCAGGGGTGATCTCCGCCCCGGAGCGTTCGCTCAGTCGGGCGGCGACCGCGGCGGCGGTCTCCCTGTCGATCTGCGGCAGGGTGCTGGTCACACCGGCCGGAGCTGCGCCGGTGAGTGACGCCCAGGTGCCGAAGACCATGCGCTCGGAGGCGTCGCGCGGGGCCACGCCGACACCGTCGGCCTTGCCGTTGCCCTCTGTGTTCCCCCCGGCGTCACCGTCGCGTTCCGCCGGCACTGCAGCGGTCGGGCCGGTCGAGCCGGACTCGGCGGCCTGTGTCCCGGTGCCGGCGGCGGACTCACCGCTGTTCTTCTCGTGCACCATCTGCTCCACCAGCGCGATGACCTCGTCGACGGATCCGTCGCGCAGTGCCTGCACGTTCAGCGGGGGCAGGGCGAAGTCGTACTCCACCCGGTTCTTGATCCGCATCCCCATCAGCGAGTCCAGGCCGAGGTCGATCAGCGGCAGTTCGCCGGGCAGGTCGTCGATGTCGTAGCCCATCGACTCGGAGACGATGTTGCGCAGCCGGTCGGCCACGCTCTCCCCCGAGTCGGGGCTCCACCGCTCGGCGTCGGTGTCCACCGACGGCAGGGCGTTGCGTCCGGACGACGGTGTGGTCGGGTGCGCCGGGTTGCCGGTGTCCTGGCCGCCCCGGGCCTCCTGCACCGCGCGGGACGCCGCGGCGGCGGTACCGGTCGTCGGCGACGCCGCGAAGGCCTCACCGGCCAGGTGGGACGCGTCGCCCCCGTCGTTGCCGTGCACGGCGTAGACGTGCACGCTCAACCCGCCGAGGGTGCGGGTGACCAGTGTGGTCACCTCTCCGTCGGTCGGCAGGGTGCCGTAGGTCTCCACGGCGGCGAGGACGGCGTCCGGCACGACCGCGCGGGCGGCCGCCTCGGCGACGGCGTCGACACTGGGCACCTCGGCGGCGGCGACGGCGAAGGCTGTCCGGCCGTCCGGCAGGGCCACCCGGCGTCCCGGGACGCCACGCACGGAGCCGCCCCCGGGCCGTGCGGCGGTCCAGTAGCGCTGCAGGTTCCAGTGCACACCCGGGACCCCGGCCACGGCACGGCCGGGCCGCGCAGGACGGCCGTCGGAGGCGTTGAGCCGGCGGAAGTCCACGTCGGCACCGCGGACGTAGAGCTCACCCACCGTCGCCAGGAGGGTGTCGACGCTCGGTTCCTTGCGCTTGAGCAGGTACATCAGGCTCGACTCACCGGCGTCGTGGACGAAGGCGGTGTTCATCATCGGCATCAGCGCCACGGGGTTCGGGGAGAACTCCACGAAGGTGCGGAAGCCCTCGTCGAAGAGCCGGCCGGTGGCGTCCGACAGCCACACCGAGTAGCGGGTGCAGCGCAGGAAGTAGTCGGCGTCGTGCACCACGTCTCCCGGGTGGTAGACCACGCCCCGGTCCACGCTGCTGTACACCGGGGTGTGCAGCGGGCGCGGGGTGATGCCGCTTATCTCGGCGTGGAGTTCACCGAGGATCGGGTCGAGCATGCTGGTGTGGCCGGCACCCTTCACCTTCAGCATGCGGGCGAACTTGCCCTCGCCCTCCAGGTGCTCGACCAGGTCGGCGACCGGCCGGGCAGGTCCGCCGACGGTGGTCATCCCCGGCGCGGCGTACACGGCGGGTTCCACGGCGGCGAACTCCGGGTGCTCCTTCTGGAACTCCACCAGGTCCTCGACCCCGAGTTCCACGACCGCCATCGCACCCTGCTTGTCCTCGGACAGCAGTGTCTCACCCTCGCCCATGAGGCGGGCCCGGTGGCAGGCGACCGTCATGGCGTCCTCCATGGACAGTCCGCCGGCGGCGTACGCCCCGGCGATCTCACCCATGGACTGGCCCACCACCGCGGCGGGACGCAGCCCCAGCCCGGTCATCAGGTCGGCGAGGGCGATCTGGATGGCGGTGATGCCGACCTGGGCGGTCTCGGTGCCGAAGTTCTGCGCGTCGTCGAGGATCATCCCGACCACGGAGTAGCCGGCCTCCCGCTGCACGACCACGTCGATCTCGTCGAGCCGCGCCGCGAACAGCGGCGACAGGGAGTAGAGCTCCTTGCCCATCTTGCGGTGCTGTGAACCGAAGCCGGAGAAGACCCAGACCGCGCCCTCGCGCTCGGGACTGTCCGCGACGCAGATGCCCGCGCCCTTTCTGCCCTCGGCCAGCCGGGTCAGTCCGGCGACCGCCTCGTCGGTGTCGTGGGCCACGACCACACCGCGGGACCGGCCGTGGTTTCGGTTGCCCTGGACCACGGCGGTGCCGGCGAGCACGGCCTGACCGGACTTCCCCGCCTTCCCGTCCAGCCACGTCGCCAGGTCGGCGGCGGCGGTCCGGCGGCGTGACGGCAGCAGCCCGGAGACCGGGAGCAGACGCGGCAGGGGACGCTCGTCGCCGTCCTCACCGGTGGCTTCCTGGACGCCTGCCCAGTCGAAGGCGTCCGGCAGGGACGGGGCGGGTTCCCCGGCCGGTGCCGCACCCTCCGGCGCGACAAGGACGACGTGGGCGTTGGTGCCGCCGAAACCGAAGCCTGAGACACCGGCGACAGGGGCGCCGGAGTACTCCGGCCATTCCCGCGGGTCCTCGACGACCTCGAGGTGCTCGCGGTCGAAGTCGATGTAGGGGTTCGGCCCGGTGAAGTTCACCGTGGGCGGGAGCACACCGTGACGCATCGCCGAGACCACCTTGATCACACCGGCGACACCGGCGGCGGCCTCGGTGTGCCCGAAGTTCGTCTTCGCCGAACCGAGCAGCAGCGGTGAGGCCACGTCGCGGCCGGCGCCGAGCACCTGGCCCAGCGCCCCGGCCTCGATCGGGTCGCCGAGGATGGTGCCGGTGCCGTGCGCCTCGACGTAGTCCACCTGCGACGGGTCGACGTCGGCGTCGGCGTAGGCGGCCTCGAGGACGGCGGCCTGGGCCTCCGGGTTCGGGGCGGTGAGCCCGTTGGACCGCCCGTCCTGGTTCACCGCCGAACCGGCGATGACGGCGAGCACGTCGTCGCCGTCCTGTCTGGCGTCCGAGAGCCGTTTGAGCACGACCACGCCTGCGCCGTCGGAGCGGACGATGCCGTCGGCGTCCTCGGAGAACGCGCGGATCCCGCCGGTGGGGCTCAGCACGCCCAGTTCGGAGAAGGCGACCGTGGCGAAGGGGCTGGCCAGCAGGTTCACACCACCGGCGACAGCCACCGAGGAGTCGCCGTCGCGCAGGGCGCGCACCGCCTGGTGGATCGCCACCAGGGACGACGAGCAGGCGGTGTCCAGGGCCACGGAGGGGCCGCGGAAGTCGAAGGCGTAGGAGATGCGGTTGGCGACGATCGAGCTGGAGTTGCCGGTGAGGGCGTACGGGTGCGCCTCAGCCGGGTCGGCGCCGATGAGCATGCCGTAGTCGTTGTTCGAGGTGCCCATGAACACCCCCACGTCCGTGCCACGCAGCCGGTTGGCCGGGATGGCGGCGTTCTCCAGCGCCTCCCAGGTCAACGACAGCAGGATCCGCTGCTGCGGGTCCATGTTCGCGGCCTCGACCGGCGACAGCCCGAAGAACTCCGCGTCGAAGGAGGCGATGTCCTCGATGTAGCCGCCGGTGAGGTAGGCCTCCGCCATGCGGCGGGACATCTCCGGGTCGTCGGAGTACTCGCTCCAGCGGCCCTCGGGGAGCTCGCCGACACCGCTGCGCCCCTGCTCGAACATGCGCCACATCGCGTCGACGTCGTCGGCGCCCGGGTAACGGCCGGCCATGCCGACCACGGCGATCTGACGGTCCTCCGGGCTCAGCCCGGCCCCCTGTCCCCCGCCCTGCCGCTGTGCGCCGCCGCCGGACACCCGCGGACGGCGGGTCCCGCCGGCGAGCACGAACCCGGCGAGTCCGGCGATGGTGTTGTACTCGTAGGCCACCGTCGCGTCGAGGGGGACACCGGTGAGGCGCTCGAGTTCCCCGGAGAGCACCACCACGTCTCGACTGGACAGCCCGAACTCCTCCATCGGCCGGTCGTCGGTGATGTCGTCGGCGGCCAGGCCGGTGGTGGCCTGCACCCAGTCACGCAGCCAGGCGCGCATGCCGGCGGCCGTGGTCGGTGAGGCGGCCCGGGGGTTCGCGTTCCCGGGAGTTCCAGACGATCCAGACGATTCAGACATATCGGAGTAGTTCATCCTTATTCATGACGGACAGAGGAGGGGTGACCGGAACGGGCACGACGGCCACCATCAATGTGACATCGACGGTGGCCGTCGCCACGCTACAAGGGGCTGGTCCGCAGAGGACCACAGACGCCCCACTGTAGTCGACTACCGGTTGAAGCGGCCGTCGAGATAGGCCTTGGCGCAGACCCGGCGGGCGATCTTGTTGGCGGAGGAGCGCGGGATCGTGCCCTCGTCGACGATGCGGATGTCGGCGGGTTGGACACCGTGGGTGGAGGTGACGGCCGAGCGGATCGCCGAGACGGCCGCGGCGTCGCCGTCGGCGGAGGCCTCCGGGTCGCGCTCGGCGACGATGACCAGCTGCTCGGAGCCTGAGTCACCGCCGGCGGCGTCCTTGATCAGGTCGCCGTTGACGGCGAAGGCGGCGAGGACGCCGGGCAGGACGTGGCCGCCGGCGGCGTCGGCGGCCGTGGCCTCGATGTCCTGCGGGTAGTGGTTGCGGCCCGCGACGACCACGAGGTCCTTGATCCGGCCGGTGATGTAGAGCTGCCCGTCGACCACCACGGCGAGGTCGCCGGTGCGCAGCCAGTCGTCCTCCGGGGCGCCCTCGGCGGCGGAGTTCTCCGCGAGACGCCTGTCGGCGGGCAGGGAGTTGCGGAAGGTCTCGGCGGTGTCGTCCTCGCGGTCGAGGTAGCCGGCGGCGATGTTCCCGCCGTGGAGCCAGACCTCGCCGACAGTGCCCTCAGGCACCTCCTCACCGGTCGACGGGTCGACGATCGGCATGAACAGCGACGGGCCGGGCTCGCCGACGCTCATGATCGGCACGGCGTTCTCCGCGTCGGCGTCGACCTCCACGGCCAGGCCCTCCGCCAGCTTCTCGCGGTCGAAGACGCGCAGCTTCGGCCGGTCCTCGGTCTGCGGGGTCGTGACGAAGACCGTCGCCTCGGCCAGGCCGTACGACGGCCGCATCGTGGAACGGCGGAAGCCGAAGGGGCCGAAGACGTCACAGAACCGGTCGACGGACTGCAGGCTGACCGCCTCCGCACCGTTGATGATGCCCTCGACGTGGCTGAGGTCGACGTCGGCCAGGTCCTCGCGCTTCGCCGGGTCGGCGTACCGGGAGGCGAGCTCCAGCGCGAAGTTCGGCACACCGGAGTACACGTTCAGTCCGTCCCCGCGGTCGGCGAGCTGGCCGATCCAGCGGCCCGGGTCCTGGATGAAGTCACGCGGGGCCATGATGTCCTGCGGGATCCCCAGGATCAGCACGAAGGACGACAGGATGATGCCCATGTCGTGGTGGAAGGGCAGCCAGTTCACCAGGCGCATCGGCATCTGCAGCTGACCGGCCTGGAACACCTGCAGCACATTGGTCACGATGCTGCGGTGGGTGAGCACCACACCGGCGGGGGTGCGGGTGGATCCGGAGGTGTACTGGAGGAACGCCGGGTCACCGGAGTTCGGCGCCAGCTCCGGGTTCTCCATCATCGCCATCATCGGGTTCTGCCATTCCTCGGCCAGCGAGTCCGGCAGGGCGTCCACCGTGAGCACACGGGGACGCTCCGACGAGGGGAGGGAGGAGAAGTGGCTGCGGACGTGCCCGGCGGAGGTCTTGTTCGTCAGCACGACAGTGGGCGTGGACGACCCCAGCACCGCCGACAGGTGGTCGGCGTGGCCCGGCTCGGTGGGGTCGTACAGCGGCACCGGGACGGTGCCGGCGTAGAGGGCACCCATGAAACCGAAGAGGTACTCGGGGCTGTTGTTGGCGAGGATCGCCACCCGGTCGCCGCGCTCGGTGACCTGCTGGAGCCGGACACACACCGCCTTGATGCGGGTGTTCACCTCGGCGCGGGTCCAGGTGACGGTCTCCCCCGCGGCCCCGCCGCTGAAATCGTGGAAGGTGATCAGCGGGGTGTCCACCGCCCCCTCCATCTGGGCCATCGTGTACAGCATCTCGCACATGGCGGAGAGCGAGAGCTGGTCCGGGATCGCGATCTCGCCCTTCTCGTCGTAGAACTGTGCCATCGCGGCGCTGATGTCCATCAGATATCCCTCTTAACTGTCTGCGTGAGTGTTCGTCGTGTTGCTTTTGTGAAAAGAACTCTCATGAACTCTATCGTCTCGACCACCGCCGTGCGGGGATTACCGGCCTTCGGCGATGATGTCGCGCACCCAGTTGTTGATCCACTCCGGGACGGTGCCGCCACCGACGACGGTCCCGTTGCTGGAGTACTGCGCGTGCACCTTGTTGGCGTCGATGAGGTCGTTGGCCCGCTGGACGGCGTTGCCGATGTCCCGCGGCGCACTGCACACCAGGTCAGCCGGGGCACAGAACTGCAGGGTGCTGTCCTGCAGGGCGCCGAAGTCCTGGGGGCGGGGGCCACGCATGGACGCGCCCGGCACGATCGGGGCGACCAGCGGCCCGACGGAGCTCAACGCGATCTCCGCGCCGATGCCGGTGACGTCCGGGCTTCCCACGAGCTCACCCTTGCCGTCCTCACGACGCCCGTCGGCGATCAGGGCGACACCGGCGACCGCGTCCGCCGGCACGGTGGAGTCCCCGTTGCCGATGGCGGTGGCGAGGTCACCGGTGAGCACCGCACCCTGGCTGAAACCGACGAGGATCATGCGGGTCGCCGGGCAGGCCTCGTGCACGGAGGTCATCTCCGCCTCCAGCCGGGCGTAGCCCTGGTTGCGCGAGTCGTCGTAGGACATCTCACGAAGGGCCTGGATGTTGCGGAACTGCGCGGCGTAGGGCAGCGTCCAGCTCTTCAGCTGCCCCCCGTCGACCCCGTCGCCGAACTCCTCCTGCAACGGTCGGGTCACGTTGAGCAGCAGTGAGTGCGGGCGCGAGGAGGGGTGGATCGGGTCGTCGTCCTCGGTGGACTCCCACGTGCCGGGAGCCGCGAAGAGCTGGTAGTCCGGGCAGCTCGCCGGCTGCTCCGGGTCGGTGGTCCGGGTCGGCCCCGGGCCGGGCCCCGGGCCGGGCCCCGGACCTGCGGAGTCATCGGGACCGCGGTTGACCCACTGGCCGATGCCGATGACCAGGACGACGGCGAGGACGAGGGCCGCCACGACGGTGAGGAACTTTCTCATGGCCAGTCAGAGTACCCGGTTTTCCTGGCAGAGATCTGTCAGCCTCCGGCCAGAACCGGCCTGAACCGGCCTGAACCGGCAGGGGCAGGAGCACGGACAGGCGCAGGGGATCCCGGGAGCTCCACATGCAGACACAGACCTCTGCCCCGGGGTGACGTTCGTCACCCCGGGGCAGTCGCCCACCTGCGGACGGTCAGCCGCAGTAGTTCTTCTCAGCGGCCTCGACGATGATCCGCTGGGCCTCCTCGGCGGGAACCTTGGTCAGTTCCTGGACCTCCAGCTGGCCGGCGATCATCGGGATCGCGAACCCGTCGCGCCTCTCCTCGTTGGCCAGGCACTGCTCACGGGCGGCGGCGATGACCTGGTCCTGGATCGCGGAATCCTCCAGGTCGATGTCCTTGTCCTTGAGCTCGGCGAGGAAGGCGTCGTCCTCGGCGGTGCGCGGTGCGACCTCCCCACCGGGCTCGTCGACCTCGTTGACCTCGCCGTCACGCGGGGTGTCACCGTCCGAACCGGAGTCCGGGGCCGGGGTCGAGGACGGCGACGAGGTCTCCGACGACGCCCCGTCCGACCCGGTCGGCGACGAGCTCACGCTGGGGACGCCGCTGGCCTGGTCGTCGCTGTCCACGGTGGAGTCGCCGCCGCAGGCAGCCAACCCGCCGGCAAGCAGCAGGGTGGCCGCCACAGAGGCGACCTTCGTCACCGTGGCGGTACGGGCGCCCCGGACTGTGCGGCCACTCATCGCGGATCCTTCTGGACGTTGCCGTTGACTTCGCGGATCTCACCGTTCTGGAACTTCACGACCTCGCCGCCGGCGGGGATGCCCTGCTGGTCCTCGACGGGCCAGCCGAAACGTCCCTGCTCGTACTTCTCCTCGCCCCAGGCGTCGAAGATCTTGCCCTTCCTGATGATGTGGGCGCCGGTGGAGGCCGACCAGTAGATGTTGCCGTGCTCGAACTCGGTGAACGCGCCTCCCTTGATCCTGTTCTCCTCGGAGCGGGGGAAGCCCAGGCCTGAGTCGGCGGGTCCGCCGGCCTCGAGGTACTTCTCGCCGATCTTGCCCTCGATCATGCGGACCTTGCCGTCCTTGTCCCGCACGGCGACACCGTTCTGGAACTTCTGCACGGCTCCGCCGCCGGGCACCTGCTCGACCGCGGCGACCGGGTAGCCGAAGGGGCCGGTCTCCCACTTGCTGCGGCCCCAGGCGTCGACGATGTCGTTCTTCACCGCGACGGCGCCAGTCTGCGGCGTCCAGTAGACGATGCCGTTCTCGAAGCGCTGGAGGATCCCGCCGCCCTTCAGACCGGTCTGCTCCTCACCCGTCGGGTAGCCCAGCCAGCTGTCGGCGCCGCCCATCTCGGAGTAGCGCGCGCCGATGCGGCCCCAGGTGGCCCAGGCCTTGTCGGCGCCCTTCTTCCAGTAGATCCGGCCGTTGCGGAAGTCCTGGACCTTGCCGCCCTTGGCGGCGTCGTACTCGTTGGTGGTGCAGGTGCCCAGTTTCTGGCTGCGCTGACGCTTCTCGGCCTCGGCGATCTTGCCCACCGCGGCGCACTTGGCGCCCCGGTCCTCCTGGGACAGCCCGAAGGTCTGGGCGATGTAGGGCCACGCCTGGGTCATCTCGTACTGCCAGTACGGCCAGTCGTGGGTGCCGGAGCTGCGGTACTTGGCCACCACGTCGACACCGGCGCGCTTGGCGGCGTTGGCGAAGGTCTGGGTGGTCATCCGCGACATCGCCTCGAGACCGAAGGCTGCCGGGTTCGCCGGGTAGCCGGGGATGGGGCCCTGCCGGTCGTACGGACCGGCGTTACCGTTGCCGGCGGACAGGTACACGGTCATGTCCTTGAGTGCGTCCACGTGCTGCTTCGGGTCGTTCTCGTTCCACCGCTGCGAGCCGTACGGGCCCCACATCCGCTGCGCGTCGTAGCCCGCGCCGTCGTTGGTGGCGTAGTTGATCGCCTGGGGAACGCCCGGCGAGGTGGTGTCGAGGTACCCGGAGAAGGAGCCGACGAACTGGAAGAGCTCGGGGTGCCGGTGCGCCAGGTTCACTGCGGCGGTGCCGCCCATGGAGATGCCGGTGACGGCCCGCTGCTCGGTGGTGCGCCAGCCCTCACGCAGCACGGCGGGGAGCTCCTGGGTCAGGAAGGTCTCCCACTTGTAGGTCTTGCCCTCCTCGGGCTGCTGCTCCCAGTCGGTGTAGAACGAGGAGTTGCCGCCGACGGGCATGACGACGTTGACGTTCTTGTCGGCGTAGAACTGCTGGATGTTCGTCGACAGGGTCCAGCCCGACTCGTCGTCTCGGGCGCGCAGGCCGTCCAGCGCCCACACGGACGGGAAGTCGCGGTCCGGCTGGCTGTACCAGTCGCGGGCCAGGAGGATCTGCACCAGCACCGGGCCCTCGGGCATGGAGGGGGTGTTGATGTAGACGTTCGCCCACCGGTCGGAGAGCCACTCCACCCGGTCGACGTCCACGCCGTCGGGCAGTCCGGGCAGGTCCTGCTCGGTGACGTCCTGTGCCGGACGCTCCGGGACGTTGTCCGGGTCGAGGTAGTCACCGAGGCCGCTGCCTCCCTGCGCGCCCTGGGAACCCTGGGGCCCCTGCGCGGCGGCGGGTGCCGCCAGCGGCACGGCGAGCGCCACCGACAGCGGCAGCGCGAGGACGGCGGCACCGACGCGCCGAGACGCCCGTCGGGACGGACGGCTGGCGGGGGACTTCCCGGTGCGGGTGTTCGCGGCGATTCTCATGGTGGTGGCGTTCTTCCTTCGTAGGTGCGTCTCGTCAGCAGCGGCGGTGTCGGCGGTGCCGGGCCCCGCAGCGGGTTCCCCTCCCACTGCCGGACTCCGGTCTGGGCCGGTGTCCGCCACGGCCAGCCGTGGCGGCAACACCGGCAATTATGGCAATGCGGTCCCCGGATTCCCGGGACAACACGCCAAAACCTTGAAGTTTTACTTGAGACTTAGTTTCTGCCGGTAGTGTAGCACCTCCCCCCGGGGGTACAACCGGGCCGGCTCACGACAGGACAAGGATCCAGATCGCCACGTGGTGCAGCCCGCCGGCGACGATCGTCGCAGCGTGGAACACCTCGTGGAAGCCGAACCACCGTGCCGACGGGTTCGGGCTCCGCCGCCCGTAGACCACCGCCCCGAGCGTGTAGATGACCCCGCCGAGGACGATCAGCATCCCCGCCACCGCCGGGATAGCCTCGACGAAACCACCGATCTTCAGCACGGCCAGCCACCCCAGCGACAGGTAGACGACCACGTCCAGCCAACGGGGGTGGCCGATCCAGAAGATGTTCATCGCCACCGCACCGACGGCCAGCACCCAGCACACCGGCAGGATCCACAGGCCCTCCGACCACGAGTCGAAGGCGTAGACGGCGATCGGTCCGTAGGTGCCCGCGATGAATATCGCGATCATCGAGTGGTCGGCGCGACGCCACGCCTGGACCGTCGCCTCACTGCGCCACGGTGCCCGGTGGTACAGCGCCGAGACCGCGAACAGTCCGATGAGGCAGAGAGAGTAGAGGGCGGTGATCCAGGACAGGGCGGAACCGCCGTGCAGGATGAACGCCGTGACCGTCAGCGCGGTGCCCGTACCTCCGAAGTACCACGCCGCGTTCTCGTGGAGGCGTCCCCTCAGATACGGGCGCGCACCACGGTCCACCGGCCGCAGGTTCCGCCGTTCTCCTGCCCCGTGAGCTTCTGTTTCCATACTTGTTCAGTGTATGCGTACGGCCCGGGAGATGTCGCCATCTCCCGGGCCGTCGCGGTCCCCCCTAGGTCTGCCTTATGTCAGCAGACCACCTTGCCTGCGCGGTAGCAGACGTTCAGCGCGTCGAGGATCTTCGGACGTGCCTTCTGCAGCTCCGGGGTCCACAGCGTCCAGTTGTGCACGCCGACCGTCGGGTAGCTGGCGGTCACGTTCGCACCGGAGGCGCGGGCGGCCAGCTCGAAGGTCGCGGTGGAGCCGCGGGACGCCCACTCCAGGCCGATGCCGGCGATGCCGCCGACCGGGTTGGCCATGAAGTCGTCGCGCGGACCGGGGATACCGGCTGCGGCGGAGACGTAGACCGGCATACCTGCCAGCTTCGGTGCGTTGAGCAGCGGGTCGTTCGCGAAGCGGGTCGGGTGCAGCGGGTGGCCCCACATGTCCCAGACGTTCGCTCCCGGGGAGCCCTCGTTCATCGCGAACTGCAGGGCCATGTACATGCCCGGGGACGTGGTGTTCAGGTAGCCGGACAGCGAGGTGGCCTGCTTGAACTGGTTGCGGTGGCGGGACGCCAGGTTGATCGCCGCGGTACCGCCCATCGACAGGCCGACCAGCGCGTTGCGGTTCTGGCTGATCCCGAAGTTCTGTGCGAGCTGCGCCGGCAGCTCACGGGTCAGGAAGGTCTCCCACCGCGGCTTCTTCGGGGTGGTGGAGCCGTTGAACGGGCCGATCCAGTCCGCGTAGAACTGGGAGGCGCCGCCGACGGGCATGACCACGTTGACGTCGTCGTTGACGAACTGGTCGACACCGTGGCCCAGGTAGGTCCAGGCGTTCCAGTCGTCGCGGGCGCGCAGCCCATCCAGCAGGTAGATCGCGGCGTCGCTGTTGGAGCGCTTGATCTGGACCTGGATGTCCTGCCCCATGGCACCGGAGTAGAACCAGCAGTTCTGGACGTAGTGGTTGTAGTTGGCCCAGCTACAGCGGGGGCCAAGAATCCCGCGGTCATCGGCGGACGCGGTCGGAGCCACGACGGTGGCCAACCCGAAGGCCGTGCCGATCGCGACAATCAGGGCCATGAGCTTGCGGCCCAGCGAGCCGGTCGCGGACCGGTGCTTCCCGGTGGCAGTCGTCATGTTTTCCTTTACGTGCTTTTGTCGGACGGCGTCGACGCCCTCCGTGCCTACAGTGCTCGGAACGTTACCAAACAGTGATGTTTTCCGCCAAGAATATCGCCAAGCCGGCACCAAGCGTTACGGCAGCGTCCGGACAGCTACGTGACAGCGGGGATCACGTAGACCGCCACGGCGATCGTCGCTACCCAGATCAGCGCCAGTGCCTGCAGTGTGCGGTCGCTCAACGCGATCTCGTCCGGGGCACCGCCCTCACCGCGGTCCACGTCGGCGGCGTAGCGCAGGATCGCCACAGTGAACGGCACCATCGACACCTGGTACCAGACCGAGGCGTGCCCGGGGTGCTGCTGGCTCATGTCGAAGCCCCACAGGGCATAGGCCAGCACCACGGCCGTGGCCGCCAACGTCCACACGAAACGCAGGTAGGTCGGCGTGTAGCTCTCCAGGGACTTGCGGATCTTCGCCCCCGAGCGCAGGGACAGCTTCAGCTCCGCGTAGCGCTTACCCGCGGCCATGAACAGCGAACCGAAGGCCGCGACCAGCAGGAACCACTGCGACAGGTCGATACTCGCCGCCACACCACCGGCCATCGCCCGCAGCATGAACCCGGACGACACCAGCGCGATGTCGATCACCGGCTGGTGCTTCCAGCCGAAGCAGTAGCCCAGCTGCAGGGCGATGTACACCGCGATGACGATCGCCAACGACCCGCCGTTGGAGGCCAGGAAGCTCAGCCCCAGCGCCCCGACGATGAGCACCACCGCCATGGCGTAGGCCAGCCCCACCGGCAGGACACCCGCCGCGATCGGACGGAACCGCTTCGTGGGGTGCTGCCGGTCGGACTCCACGTCCTTGGCGTCGTTGACCAGGTAGATCGACGAGGCGCCGAGACAGAACACGACGAAGGCGATGACGATGTCGGTGATCACCCGCCCCTGGAAGAGCAGGTCGCCGCCGGCCGCGGCCGGCGCGGCCACGACGAGGACGTTCTTCACCCACTGCTTCGGGCGCAACGCCTTGACCATCGCCTCCGGGAGGTTGCGCGGCGCACGGTGCCCCGAACCCTCGCCGGAGTCACCGGACTCCTCACGCGCGTAGGTACGGTCCTCCCACGCCGCGGGCTCCTCGAGCCCCGAGGTGTGCGGCTCAGACCCGATGAACGCCTGACGTTCACCCGGGCGTTCATTGGTGTCGTGGGTTTCGCTGGGGTCGAATTCCGGATCCGTCCCGGGACGAGTCATCGCTTGATCTCCTTCGCAGTTCGGTGGACGGTCTTCTCCGTCGCCACTCCGAGGGCAACTCCGGCGAGGACGTCGGTGGGGTAGTGCACGCCGAGGACCAGCCGGGACGCCATCATCACCGGCACACCTGCCAGAGGCGCACGCGAACCGGTGATCCGGCTCAGCGAGCTCAGCGCGGCCGCGGTGGACGTGGCGTGGGACGAGGGGAAGCTCAGCCGCGAGGGGGTCCCGACCCCGACCCGGACACGCGGGTCCGACGGACGACGCCGCCGCACCACACGCTTCAGGACGACGGACGCGGCGTGCGCGGTGAACGCGGACACGCCGAGCTCCACCCACGGGGCCGCCGTCCTGCCGCGGACGGCGGACACCGCCGCACCGGCACCGGCCAGTGCGAACCAGCCGAGGGCATGCTCACCGAAGTGGCTGAGCCCGCGGGCCGCGCCCAGCACGGCGGAACCGTCACCGTCGCCGGCGAGGACGGCGTCCTGCACGGCGACGAGGACGTCCGCCTCCGACCGCCCCATCAGCCCTGCTCCGGTTCGAAGATCTGCGCCCAGGCGTCGATGCTGGTCAGCTCAGGGTGTGCGACACGGTAGCGCTGCCGCATCTCGTCGAAACGGGCCGCCACCTCCTTCTGCAGGCGGGCGGACTCCGTGGCCAGCTCCCGGGCCTTGTCGCGGTCACGCTTGCGGTAGACCACACCGGTGCCGTCGGCGGTCGTCACGGTGACACCGTCGAGACGTCCCAGGGAGAACCAGCGCGCCTCGATCGGAGGCAGGTTGACCTGCGGGACCTCATGGTGGTGCGGGTCGGCCGGACGCAGGTTGTTCGCCACCACCTTGGCCAGCCGGGTCACCTTCGACACCGTGGACAGCGGGATGTCGGTCAGCTTCGCCGGACCACCGTCCGCCGGCGGCAGCGTCGACGACGACGGGACGACGACGGCGTCCGGGTACTGCTTGCGCAGCGCGTTGATGCGCGGCAGTGCCGTCTCCAGGATCTCGAATAGCTGGTCGGGGCCGGCGAGGAAGTCCTTCATCGCCTCGTTCTGGATCGCCACCGTGGAGTACTCCAGGCACATCAGGTGCTTGGCCGTGGCCTTCGCCATCGAGGCGATGATGCCGGTCGGGCTGCCCTCGTGCTGGAGGGCGGCGACGATCAGCCGGTTACGCAGGTGGAAGTACGCCTGCCAGTCGATCGCGTCGTCCTTGTCGGACCAGGCCATGTGCCAGATGGCGATACCCGGCCACGACGCGGTGGGGAACCCGTGGTCCCGGGCACGCAGACCGAACTCGCCGTCGTCCCACTTGATGAACAGCGGCAGCGGCTGGCCGACCGTGTCCGCCACGACCCGCGGGATCATGCACATCCACCAGCCGTTGTAGTCGGCGTCGATGCGGCGGTGCAGGTCCTTGGAGTCGACCCGCTCCCCCGACGCGTTCCTGCCGTACTCCCCACGGTCGCGCAGCGGGTGGTTGTAGAAGTCGTGGTCGTAGTGGGTGTGCGGGGCCGCGGTCCACATGAAGCTGCCGCGGTCGATGATCTCACCCATGGTGTGCAGGTGGCTACGCTCCTGCAGGTTCAGCATCTGCCCGCCCACCAGCATCGGCGAGGACGCGTACCGCGACGCCGCCAGGGCACGCAGCACACTGTCCGGCTCGATGGCGATGTCGTCGTCCATGTAGAGGATGAACGGGCTGTCCGTGCCGCGCTCCGGGTGGCGTGCCTCGTACATGATGCGCGAGTAGCCGCCGGAACCGCCGAGATTGCCCTGCACCGGCATGCGCAGACGGTCACCGTAGTGCTGCTCGACCGCCGGGAATCCCGGCTCGTCCTTCGGGTGCTTCGTTCCCTGGTCCGGCATGATCAGCGCGTCCACCACGGAGTCGACCACCGGGTCGGAGGACAGCGCCTCCAGGGCGGCGACGGCGTCGGCCGGACGGTTGAACGTGGGGATGCCGATCGTCACGCGCGGCTCCGGCGCCGGCAGGAGGTCACCCTCCCTGAGCGTCGTCTTCTCGCCGGTGGCGGGGTCGGTGACGACCGTGTCGGACACCACGCGCTGGTCGGCGGCGTCCCGGGTGGCGAACCAGCCGGCACTGTGGATCGTCGTCTCTGACTCACAGGTGATGTCGAACCAGATCCAGCCGCCGTCCTCGAACGGTGCCAGGGACACGGTGAACTCCGCGACACCGTGGCCGTGCTCGTCGACGTCGACGATCCCTCCGGTCACCGCGATACGCGAGCCGTCGATCTTGGAACGGTAGATGTCGATGCGGGCGTCGCCGGTGAGGTCGACGCGCAGCTGCACCTCGTCGAGCTGGCTCCAACGGCGCCAGTAGGACGCCGGGAAACCGTTGAAGTAGCTCTCGAAGCTGACCTCCTCGCCCGCGGGAATCCGTGCGGACGTGCGGGACAGTGCGGTGACACGCCCCGGGGTCTGCTCGTTCTCCACGATGTAGAGGGAGCGGACGTCCCGGGGTTCTCCCCTCTTCGGCAGAATGACCCGGGCGAGTCGCCGCGGGTCGTAGCGATCGTCACGGCGATCGTCGCTCATCTCAGTGGTTGCGCTCATCAAGTTCTACGCCGGCCTCCGTTAGACAGTTGTACGCCGACGATTATTCCCCATCACGGCGACGCGGGCGTAGTCGGGCACGCTGAATCCACCTGTGAATCGCCTGCCAGACGCTGAGGACCTCGCGGGCCGCGCAGTGGTTTAGCATGGGAAAGCATGACAGCCGACATCCTCTCCCGTGACGACCTCGCCTTCCTCCTCTACGACTGGCTGCACGTCGAGTCGTTGACCCGGCACGACAGGTTCGCCGACCACTCCCGGGACACCTTCGACGCCATGCTGGACGCCTCCCGCGACCTGGCGGAGACCTGGTTCCGCCCCCACATGCGCGCCTCCGACCAGGATGAACCCACCTTCGACGCCGACGGCGTCCACACCCACGAGGCGATCGCACCGGCGCTGCGGGCCTTCGCGGAGTCCGGACTGGCCGCCGCGTCCTTCGGCGAGGAGCACGGGGGCGTGGACCTGCCGCTCACCGTCTCCCGCGCCTGTTTCGCCTGGGTCCAGGCGGCCAACATCGCCACCGCCGCCTACCCGATGCTGACCATGGCGAACGCCGCCCTCATCCTCGCCCACGGGACGCCCCGGCAGATCGCCGACTACGCCGAGCCACAGCTCGCCGGGCGGTACAGCGGGACGATGTGCCTGTCCGAACCCCACGCGGGCTCCTCCCTGGCGGACGTGAAGACCCGGGCCCGGCGCGACGGGACAGACGGGGCAGACGGGTCAGACGGAGCCTGGCGGATCACCGGGACGAAGATGTGGATCTCCGGCGGCGACCACGCGATGACGGAGAACATCATCCACCTCGTCCTCGCCCGCACCGGCCCGGCGGAGGCGGGGGTGAAGGGGCTCAGCCTGTTCATCGTCCCGAAGGTGCTGGACTCGGGCGAGCGCAACGACGTCGTCCTGGCCGGCCTGAACCACAAGATGGGCTACCGCGGCACCACGAACACGCTGCTGAACTTCGGCGAGGGCGCCCACACCCCCGGCGGCTCGGCAGGGGCGGTGGGGTACCTCGTGGGCGAGGAGAACCGGGGCCTGCAGTACATGTTCCACATGATGAACGAGGCCCGGATCGGCGTGGGCACCGGTGCCGCCGCCCTGGCGATGACCGGCTACCTGGAGTCGCTGGACTACGCCCGCAACCGTCCGCAGGGCCGTCCCGTCGGGGCGAAGGACCCCGCCGAACCGCAGGTGCCGATCATCCGGCACGCCGATGTCCGGCGCATGCTGATGGCGCAGAAGACCTACGCGGAAGGGTCGATGGCGCTGTGCCTGTACGCCGCGCACCTGGTGGACCTGGCCGCGACCTCCACCGGCGAGGAATGGCGGCGCCATGAGCTGCTGCTGGACGTCCTGACCCCGGTGGTGAAGAGTTTCCCGTCCCAGTACGGCCCCGCGGCCAATGACCTGGCGATCCAGGTCCTCGGCGGGGCGGGGTACACGCGCGACTACAACGTGGAGCAGTTCTACCGGGACAACCGGCTGAACCCGATCCACGAGGGGACGCACGGCATCCAGGGCCAGGACCTGCTGGGGCGCAAGGTCCTGATGCAGGACGGGGCGGGGCTGCAGCTGCTCGCCGACACGGTCTCGGAGACGGTGACGTCCACGGCGGTCCTGTTCCCGGAGTTCTCCACGGCCCTCGCCGACCGCCTGCGGCGGCTTCTCGAGGTGACCGGGGACCTGTGGCGGGACGGGGACGCCACCGCCGCGCTGGCCCACGCCACGGACTACCTGGAGGTCACCGGGCACGTCGTCGTCGCCTGGCTCTGGCTGGACATGGCGTTCGCGGCGGAGGCGGCGGGATCACCGCTGGCGGAGGGGAAACGCGCCGCGGCCCGGTACTTCTTCACCCGTGAGCTGCCGAAGGTCGACCCCGTCCTCGAGCGGCTCAGCGCCCGCGACTCCCTGCTGAACGACCTGGACGAGTCGGTGTTCTGACCCCCGCACCGGGGACGGGGTGGCGCACTCAGGCGCCGGTGCGCTCCCGGTGGATCGCCGCCACGCCCTCGGCGTAGGTGGTGACGCGGAAGTCCGGGAAGGCCTCGGTGAACTTGTCGGTGACGAAGATGTTGTCCACCCCGTAGCGCGGGAGGAGCTCCCAGAGCTCGCGGACGTTGCTGCTGAACAGGCGTCCGACGGCGAAGGCCGCCTTGGGCAGCACGGTGACACCGACCTGGCGTCCCCACTCCCGGGACGCCAGGTCGACGAGCTCGCGGTAGGTGATGCGCGAGGTGTCGACGGGGAGGTGCCAGGTCTGGCCGTAGGCGGAGTCGGTGTTGCCGATCAGGGCCATGGCCCGGCTGGCGTCCGGGGTCCAGATGAGGCTGCGACGGGTGTCGGCGCTCAACGGCACCTTGGCCTTCTTTCCCTCGGCGACGGCGTCGAACACCAGGGTGTTGGTGAAGCTCTGCGTCTTGCCGGGGCCGTAGAACTCCGGGGCGCGGCAGATGACGGCCTCGACGCGGCCCTGCTCCATGGCCTCCAGGAGCATGGTGGTCATCGTCGCGCGCGTCCGGGCCTTGCTGCCCTTCGGGGTGAAGGGGGTGTCCTCGGTCTGCGGCTCGCTGGTCATCGGGTACATGTAGGTGTTGTCGAAGAAGACGAGCCGGGTGCCGTGCCTCTCGCAGGCGTCGATGGTGTTCTTCATCATCGTGGGGAGCTGCTCGGCCCAGAGTGCGCTGTCCGGCGGCAGGCCGACGGTGAGGTAGGCGATGTCGCTGCCGGCGACGGCGGCGTCCGTCTCGTCGGCGTTCATGAGGTCGGCGGAGACCAGCTCGTCGGTGTCGTGCAGCTTCCGCGGGTTGCGGCTGACGAGCCTGATGTCGGTGGTGTGGTTGGCGTGGAGCTCGCGGGCGAGTTCTGTTCCGATCTGCCCGTTGGCTCCGAGGATGGTCTGCATGGGTGGCGCCTTTCGTTGACTGGGTGTGCCGCTATGGTGACACTGTAAACATCAATGTGATCGTTGTCAACACCGCGTCCCGCCTGCAGTTCCCCGGACGCCGGGAGCTACCCCAGCATCTGCTCACGCACCTCCACCCGGCGCACCTTCCCCAGCTGGTCGGCGGGCAGCTCGTCGAACAGGTGGAAGACCCGCGGCACCTTGTACCGCGCCAGCCCCTCACGGCAGTGGTCCTTGAGGACCTCCTCGTCCAACCTCG
Source organism: Corynebacterium sp. (assembly GCF_022712195.1). Taxonomy (GTDB): domain Bacteria; phylum Actinomycetota; class Actinomycetes; order Mycobacteriales; family Mycobacteriaceae; genus Corynebacterium. Next base: position 25,980 of record NZ_JALAGY010000062.1, read on the forward strand.
CACCCTCGGCCAGGACGACGCCCGCGGCGACCGTCTCCGAACCGTCCTCCCGCGGCAGACCCACCACACTGGCCTGCGCCACGGAGGGGTGCTCGGTGAGCACCTCCTCCACCTCCGCCGGATACACGTTGAAACCGCCCGTGACGATCATCTCCTTGATGCGCGAGACGATCCGGACGAAACCGTCGGACTCCTTCACCGCCATGTCCCCGGTGCGGAACCAGCCGTCGACGAAGGCCTTCTCGTTGGCGTCCGGACGGTTGAGGTAGCCACCGAAGACCTGCGGCCCCTTCACCACCAGCTCCCCGGCCTCACCGTCGGGCAGCTCACGGGTGGGGTCGTCCTGGTCGACGACCCGCACGTCCGTGTCCGGGAAGGGGACGCCCACATACCCCGGACGACGGTCCGTGCTCATCGGGTTGCCGACGACGATCGGCGAGGTCTCGGTGAGCCCGTACCCCTCGACGAGCAGCCCGCCGGTCATGTTCTCCCACCGCCTGACCAGCTCCACCGGCAGCCCGGAGGCGCCGGAGAAGCTGGCCTTCACCCCGGAGATGTCGATCCCCTGCTTCTCCGCGATGTCCATGATCGTCTGGTACAGGGCAGGGACGCCGGGCACCCAGGTGGGCTTCTGCTTCTTCATCGCCGAGGCCAGCAGCGGCTTCTCCGGCGCCGGGAGCAGAAGCACCGTCCCGCCGATCAACGGCCCGAGGGTGATGTTCATCGTCAGGCCGTAGGCGTGGAAGATCGGCAGGGCGGCGAGCATCCGCTCCGGCTCCTCCCCCGTCCCCCGCCCCGGCACCCAGGCGAGCCCCTGGATGATGTTCGCGCAGAGATTGGCGTGGGACAGCGCCGCACCCTTCGGCGTCCCGGTGGTCCCCGAGGTGTACAGCACGATCGCCGGATCCGACGGCGCCACCTCCGCCGTCTCGATCAACGCCCGCCCCTCGGACTCGGAGGCGTCCCTGACCAGGTCCGCCCACTCGGTGAGCCCCTCAGTGCTCCCCTGCAGCTTGTCGCGCATCGCACGGACAGGCTTCACAGGAAGCTTCAGGGCCGCGCGCAGGTAGACCGGCATCGCCCGGGTCACCGTGACAGGGATGATCTGCTCGAGCGGGGCGACGGTCCGCAACTCCCGGGCGACGTCCACCGCCTTGTCCCAGAAGATGCCGACCTTGGCGCCGTGGTCCTTGAAGGCCACGGCGAGCTCGCGGGCGGTGTAGAGCGGGTTGTGCAGCGTGGCCGTCGCCCCCAGCGACAACACCGCGTAGAAGCTGACCAACGCCTGCGGACAGTTCGGCAACGCGATCGCCACCCGGTCACCCTTGCGGACACCCCGGTTGTGCAGCATCGAGGCGGCCTTGCGGACCTGGCGCCCGTACTCCGCGTAGGTCACGGTGGCGCCGAAGAACGTCATCGCCGGACGGTCCGGCCACGTCCTCACCGCATGGTCGAAGATGGCCGCGAGGGTGCGCTCGTCCGCCCCGTCGTACTCCAGCTCGGGACTGGTCCACTCCGGGTAGAACTGCAACCAGGTCCTGTCGCTTCTCCCGGTACCTGCGCCGTCGCTCATGCTTGTGCTCATGGTGGTTCACGTTACTCCTGTAACGTAGGTCACTACCCTGTGCTCACGGCTCCCGAGGCACAGACACCACCACCGAAAGGCCACCACCATGTCCACCTGGCTGAACCCCTACCTGAAGTTCCGTGACACCGCCGCCGACGCACTCTCCTTCTACGCCGACGTCTTCGGCGGGAAACCCGACATCCTCACCTTCGGGCAGGCCGGAGCGGCCGACACCCCGGAACGCGAGCCCCTCGTGATGCACGGCCACCTGGAGACCCCCGACGGGTGGACCTTCATGGCCTGCGACACCGCCGACACCGACCCCCGCGAGTTCGACGCACCACCGGTCGACCTCTGCATCGGCGGCGACACCGACGAGTACGACAAGATGGCCGGCTGGTTCGCCGGCCTCTCCGAGGGCGGGACGGTGTTCCTCCCCCTGGAGAAGCAGATGTGGGGCGACTGGTTCGGCCAGGTACGTGACAGGTTCGGGGTGTCCTGGATGGTCAACGTCTCGGCCGGCGGGCAGCAGGGGCAGCAGCCGGAGTGACGGCGACAGGAACCACGGGACAACCCGCACAGTTCACGCCCGGGGGCTCGACCGTCGTCGTCACCGGGGCCGGCAACGGCATCGGTGCCGCCCTCGCCCGACGGCTCGCCGCCGAAGGTGCCCGCGTGGTCGTCTCCGACCTGGACGGTCCAGGTGCGGAGCGCACCGCCGCCGCCGTGACCGACGCCGGCGGCGAGGCGCTCGTCGTCACCGGTGACGCCGCCTCCGAGGACGGCGTGACCGCCCTGGTGGAGCGCACCCGCGAGGTCTACGGCGCCATCGACGCCTGGTTCGCCAACGCCGGGGTCGACCGGGGCCGGGGGCTCGGGGCCACCGACGACGACTGGGAGGCGTCCTTCCGGGTCAACACCATGGCCCACGTGCGCGCGGCGCGGCTCCTGGTCCCGGAGTGGGTGGGACGCGGCCGGGGCCGCTTCGTGGTGACCGCCTCCGCCGCCGGTCTGCTGACGATGCTCGGGGCACCGGCCTACTCGGCGACCAAACACAGTGCCGTGGCGTTCGCCGAGTGGCTCTCGGCGACCTACCGGCACCGGGGTGTCGTGGTCCAGGCCGTGTGCCCGCAGGGCGTGCAGACGAGGATGCTCGCCGGGGCCGGCCCGTACCAGGAACTTCTCGGCCGGGATTCAGCGCTCACCCCGGAGCAGGTCGCCGAAGACGTGGTCCGGGCGCTCCGTGGCGACGACTTCCTCATCCTCCCCCACCCGGAGGTCGCCGACTACTACGCGCTGCGCGCCACCGAGCCCGACCGCTGGCTCAGAGGCATGAACAGGATCGCACGGTCGGTCGACGCAGGGGGCACAGAAGACCCGCACAAGGAGGAGAACACATGAAGGCATGGCAGGTGTCCGAGCTCGGGGAACCCTCACAGGTCCTCACCGCCGTCGAGAAGGAGGTCCCGGAACCGGGCCCCGGTCAGGTGGTGGTCAGGACCCGGGCGACGGCGTCGAACTTCCCCGACGTCCTGATGTGCCGGGGCAGGTACCAGGTGCGCCCCGACCTGCCGTTCACGCCGGGGGTGGAGCTCTGCGGGGACGTCACCGCCGTCGGCGAGGGCGTCGGAGGCCCCGACGGTGTCGCCGTGGGCGACCGGGTCTACGGCACCTCCGACCTGCCCCACGGCGGGTTCGCCGACTACGCCGTGCTCAGTGCGGCGACCTGCTTCCCTGCCCCGGCGTCGCTGGACGACGGCCAGGCCGCCTCCCTGTTCATCGGCTACCAGACGGCCTGGTTCGCACTGCACCGCCGCGCTGCCCTCCAGCCCGGTGAGACGCTGCTGGTCCACGCCGCGGCCGGCGGAGTGGGCAGCGCCGCGATCCAGGTCGGCAAGGCCGCGGGCGCACGCGTCATCGGCGTGGTCGGAGGTCCCGCCAAGGCGGAGATCGCCCGCCAGCTGGGTGCGGACGTGGTGGTCGACCGGCACGCGGAGGACTTCGTGGCCGTGGTGAAGGAGGAGACCGGCGGGCGTGGCGCCGACGTCGTCTTCGACCCTGTGGGAGGCGACACCTACCGCCGGTCCACCAAGTGCATCGCCTTCGAGGGCAGGATCGTGCTGATCGGCTTCGCCGGCGGGGAGATCCAGGAGGTGGCGCTGAACCACGCCCTGATCAAGAACTACTCGGTCCTGGGCCTGCACTGGGGCCTGTACAACAGGTTCGACCCTGACGCGGTCCGTCGCTGCCATGAGGAGCTGACCGCCCTGGCGGACGAGGGCAGGGTCGCTCCGCTGGTCAGTGAACGGCTCGGCTTCGACGAGGTCCCGGACGGCCTGCAGCGCCTGGCGGACGGGTCGACCGTGGGCAGGGTGGTCTTCCAGGCGTGACCGTGCTCCCCGTCGGGGAAATAAGCACCGTCCCGGGTACGCGAATCAGCCTTACCGCGTTCCCTGGACGGTGCCTATTTCCGGGGGCTGTACCGTCCGGGCCGTCCGGGCCCTCCGCCTTCAGCAACGGTTCAGCCCGCACGTGCAAGACTGGAGTCCATGCGGATCCTGCTGGTGGACGACGAGAAACGACTCGCCGACGGTGTACGCCGCGGCCTGGAGGCCGAGGGCATGGTCGTCGACGTCGCCCACGACGGCGGGACCGGGCTGTCCATGGCCGCCGACAGCGACTACGACGTCATCGTCCTCGACGTGATGATGCCCGGCATGAACGGCTACCGGGTGTGCCACGCACTGCGTGCCGGCGGCGACCACACCCCCGTCCTGTTCCTCACCGCGAAGGACGGGGAATGGGACGAGGTCGAGGGCCTCGACACCGGCGGAGACGACTGGCTGACGAAACCCTTCTCCTTCCCCGTCCTCGTCGCCCGCGTCCGGGCACTCGCCCGACGCGGCGCGCGGGAGCGTCCCGCCGTCCTGGAGGCGGGTGACCTCACCCTCGACCCTGCCGCCCGGCGTGCCTTCCGCGGCGGTGAGGAGATCGCGCTCACGGCACGGGAGATGGCGGTGCTGGACTTCCTGCTGCGGCGCCGCGGGGAGGTGGTGACCCGCCGGGAGATCCTCGCCAACGTGTGGGGCGACTCCTTCACCGGGGACGCCAACATCGTCGAGGTCTACGTGGGGCACCTGCGTGCCAAGGTCGACCGGCCCTTCGGACGTCAGGCCATCGAGACGGTGCGCGGTGTGGGCTACCGGCTGTCCGGGACGGGCGGGTAGGCGGTGCGCCCCGCACGCCGTTCCATCCGCACCCGCGTCACGGCGGGGGCGACCGCCTTCGTCACGCTGATCCTCGTGGTCAGTGCGGTGGTGGCCGTCCTCGTCCTCGGACGCGTGCTCACCGCCTCCGTCGGCGAGTCGGCGGAGCAGGACCTCGAGTCACTGACGTCGCAGATCGGGGACGACCCTGCACGGGCCGCGGACGTCATCGCCGGCATCGACGACGACCAGCTGGTGCGCTGGCAACCCGCAACCAGCGCACCCAGCGACTCCGGCACGGTGGTCAACGACGACGACGCACACCTGCTCCCCACGCCCGGCGACTCCGCCCGGAGCGTCACCGTCGACGACGACCCCTACCTGGTGGTCTCAGGGGACACCGACGGCGGGACACTCACCGTCGCCCGCACGACAGAGCACGTCGAGGAGACCGTCGGGGCGGCCACCGTCCTGCTGGGAGTCGCGGTTCCGCTGGTGGTCGCCCTGGTGGGGTCTGTGGTGTGGATCGTCACCGGACGGGCGTTGCGCCCGGTGGAGCGGCTCCGCCGGCAGGTCGACAACATCACCGCCGACGACCTGTCCCGACGGGTGGACGCCGGCGACGACGAACTCGGCGCGCTGGCCGCGACGATGAACCGCATGCTCGGACGCCTCGAACACTCCCAGACTGTGCAGCGCCGTTTCGTCAGCGACGCCTCCCATGAACTCCGCTCGCCGCTGGCGACCATGCGCCAGCACGCGGAACTGGGGGCGTCCTACCCGGACGCCACCTCCCTGGGGGAACTCAGCGACGTGGTCCTCGACGAAGGGGAACGCATGCAGAACCTGGTCGACGGCCTGCTGCTGCTCGCCCGGCTCGACGAGAACCAGCGTCCCCCCTCCGAACCGGTGGACCTCGACGACCTGCTGCTCGCGGAGGCGGACCGGGTACGACGGGTCAGCGGGCTGTCCGTGGACGTCACCGGTGTCGAGGCCGCGCAGGTGACCGGCAGCGCCCGGCTGCTCGCCCGGGCCGTCCGCAACCTCGTCGACAACGCCGCACGCCACGCCGAATCGCGCATCGTGCTGGCCGTCGAGCACGACCACGGTGGCCAGTCCGTCATACTGATCGTCGCCGACGACGGTGCCGGCGTCCCGGCCGTGGACCGGGAACGGATCTTCGACCGTTTCACCCGGCTGGACGAGGGGCGCGCCCGCGACGCCGGCGGGAGCGGACTCGGACTCGCCATCGTCCGGGAGATCGTCGAGGCGCACCACGGGCAGGTCAGGGTCGACGCCTGCACGGCGTCACCGACACGTGGCGGCGCGGTGTTCACCGTCACCCTCCCCGCCGGCGGATCCTGAAGAAGCGTTCAGCGCACTTCAGAAAGGGTTCAGCGCCCGTCGGACATAGTGAGGGCATGACTGAACACAGCACACCCCAGAAAAAGCGTAGGCCCCTCGTCCTCGGCGCCGGCGCGGTCGCCGCACTCCTCCTCGCCGGTGGCGTCGCCTACGGCATCTCGGAGGCCACCGACGACGACAACGACGAGGTCCGGACCGTCACCGCGTCCGAGACCGGGGACGGCAACGACCGGGACGACCGGGCAGCCGGCGACACCGCAGGCTCGGACCCTGCCTCCTTCCGGGACGCCGCCGAGCAGGCCGTCGCCGAGGCCGGAGGACGCGGCGCCAGCTCGATCGACCTCCAGGGCCGCGGCCACGAGGTCGACGTCGAACTCGACGACGGCGGCTCCACCGAGGTCCACGTCTCCTCCGACGGCGCCATGCGTCTCGAGACCGAGGGCCCCGACAGGTTCGACCGGGAGGACCCGGTCCTCGACCTGGCCGACCTGGACAGCATCTTCGACGCCGCCCTGGCCGCGTCCGGTGACGCCGGTGTCCGCGACGGTGCCGTGGACTCCGTGTCCGCCTCCGACGACCGGGGCGTGGCCTACGAGGTCAGCGTCCGGGGGGCTGACGGACGCGAGGTCGACGTGGACCTCGCGGACGACCTCTCCGTCGTCGCCACGGAGGTCGACGACTGACCGGCGGCCGTCCCCACAGCACAAGAAGGCACCGTCCCGGGTACGCGGATCACCCTGACCGCGTTCCCGGGACGGTGCCTATTTCCCCCAGGGGAGGCCGGGGGCAGGCGAGGCGGAGACGGGCCCCTACCCCTGCAGCAGCGGCGCGACCTTGTTGTCGAAGGTGCTCAGTGCCGCACCGATGGCCATGTGCATGTCCAGGTACTGGTAGGTCCCCAGGCGCCCACCGAAGAACACCTTGTTCTCCGCGGTCTCCGCCTCGGCGAGCTCGCGGTAGCGCAGCAGCTTCTCGCGGTCCTCGGGGGTGTTGATCGGGTAGTACGGCTCGTCCTCGCCCTCGGCGAAACGGCTGAACTCCTTCATGATCACGGTCTTGTCGTCCGGGTAGTTCCTGCGCTCCGGGTGGAAGTGACGGAACTCGTGGATGCGGGTGTAGGGGACGTCCGCGTCGTTGTAGTTCATCACCGGGGTGCCCTGGAAGTCGCCGGTGTCGAGCACCTCGGTCTCGAAGTCGAGGGTGCGCCAGCCCAGCCGCCCCTCGGAGTAGTCGAAGTACAGGTCCAGCGGGCCGGTGTAGACCACGGGGGCGTCCGGGTTCGCGGCGCGCAGCTCGTCGCGGACGTCGAACCAGTCGGTGTCGAGACGCACCTCGATGTTGGCGTTCGCCGCCATGTTCTCCAGCCACGCGGTGTAGCCGTCCACCGGCAGGCCCTCGTAGGTGTCGTTGAAGTACCGGTTGTTGAAGGTGTAGCGCACCGGCAGTCGCGAGATGTTCGCCGCCGGCAGCTCCTTGGGGTCGGTCTGCCACTGCTTGGCCGTGTAGTCACGGACGAAGGCCTCGTAGAGCGGCCGGCCGATCAGCGAGATGCCCTTCTCCTCGAGGTTGGTGGCGTCCTCCGGGTTGAGCCCGTCGGTCTGCTCCTTGATCAGTTCACGGGCCTCGTCCGGGCTGTAGTACCGGCCGAAGAACTGGTTGATCAGGCCCAGGCCCATGGGGAACTGGTAGGCGGTGCCGTCGTGCATGGCGAACACGCGGTGCTGGTAGTCGGTGAAGTCGGTGAACTGGTTGACGTAGTCCCAGACCTTCTTGTTGGAGGTGTGGAACAGGTGCGCCCCGTACTTGTGGATCTCGATGCCCGTCTCCGGTTCCGCCTCGGAGTAGGCGTTGCCGCCGATGTGGCTGCGGCGCTCCACCACGAGCACCCTCTTGTCCAGCTGGCTGGCGGCGCGCTCGGCGACCGTCAGCCCGAAGAACCCGCTGCCGACGACGATCAGATCATATTCACTGTTCCGGTCACTCATGAACAGTAACGATACAGCCCGTGGCCTGGCGGGGTGCGGCGCCATGCCGGTGGCCCTACTATGGAGCGCCATGAGTTCCCGTGCAGTCGAGCTGCCCACCACCATGCCGGCCGTCGCAGTCACCGGTGAGTTTCCCGTGGACGACCCCCGGTGCCTGACCGACGTGACCGTCCCCCTGCCCGAGTTCGGGCCGAGGGACCTCCTGGTCGAGATCCAGGCGGTGTCGGTGAACCCGATCGACACGAAGATGCGCCGTCGGGCGGGCGAGGCTCTCGCGCGGGGCGAGCAGCCGATCCTCGGCTACGACGCTGCCGGCGTCGTCCGCAAGGTCGGTGAGGACGTCGAACGGTTCGAGGTCGGTGACCGGGTGTTCTACGCGGGCAGCCAGCTGCGCGACGGGACCAACGCCCGTTTCCACGCCGTGGACGAGCGCATCGTCGGCCACCGTCCCACCACCTGTTCGGCGACGGAGGCTGCCTCCCTCCCGCTGACGGCGCTGACCGCCTGGGAGGCCCTGTTCGACCGGCTCGGGGCGTCGATCGACTCGAACGGGTCGCTGCTGGTCCTCGGCGGTGCGGGCGGGGTGCCCAGCGTGATGGTCCAGCTGGCACGGGCCCTCACCGGGCTCACCGTGATCGCCACCGCCTCGCGGGAGGAGTCGCGTGACTGGGTCGTGGAGATGGGTGCGCACGAGGTCGTCGACCACCGCCGTAACCTGGCTCCGCAGGTGCTGGACCTGGAGCCGGACGGGATCGACCTGGTCTTCACCTCGAACTCCTCGGGTCACGCCGAGGAGCTGGCCGAGATCATGACCCCGCAGTCCCGCCTGTGCCTGATTGACGACCCGGAGGACTTCCAGATCGCGCCGTTCAAGCGCAAGTCGATCTCGATCCACTGGGAGTCGATGTTCACCCGCACGGTCTTCGAGACCGAGGACATGGACGAGCAGGGGGTGATCCTCGACCGGATCTCCGGGATGGTCGACGACGGCCGCCTGATCCCCACCGTCGGCGAGACGATGATCGGGATGAACGCCGCCACCCTGGCCGAGGCCCACAGCGAGATCCAGCGCGGCCATGTGACCGGCAAGATCGTGGTGCGGATCTAGGCTCCGCCGGCGGTGGTCCCTCCCGGCGGGGCCGGCGTGTCAGAACCGCAGGACGGAGACGACGTCGGCGACGCAGACCGGCCGGTCGCCGCCCTCGCGTTCGACGGTCACCCGGGTCACGACCCGTTCACCGCCGCCGCCGGGTTCGACGGAGAGGACCTCCACCCCTGCCCGGACCCGCGACCCCACCGGCACCGGCGCGGGGAAGCGCACCTTCTCGGCACCGTAGTTGACGCCCATCGTCGTGCCTTCGACGGTGTAGATCTGCCACACCAGCATGGGGATCAGCGAGAGTGTGAGGTACCCGTGTGCGATGGTCGAGCCGAACGGGCCGTTTTTCGCTCGCTCCGGGTCCACGTGGATCCACTGGTGGTCGCCGGTGGCCTCTGCGAACTTGTCGATTCGCCCCTGGTCGACCTCGACCCAGTCGCTGTGGCCGAGATGCTCCCCGACGGCGGCGCGCAGTTCCTCGATTCCGTTGAGTACCCTCATCGTCTAGTCCTTCGGCCCGCCGGCGACGTACAGGACCTGGCCGGACACGTACCCGGCACCCTCACTGACGAAGAAGCTGACGGCGTGGGCGATGTCCGCCGGGACGCCGGCCCGCTGGACGGGGACCTCCTTGGCCACGGCAGCCTTGAAGTCCTCGAAGCTCACGCCCACCCGCTCGGCGGTGGCCGCGGTCATCTCGGTGGCGATGAAGCCGGGGGCGACGGCGTTCACCGTGACGCCGAACCTCCCGAGCTCGATGGCCAGGGTCTTGGTGAAGCCCTGCATGCCGGCCTTCGCCGCGGAGTAGTTGGCCTGGCCGCGGTTGCCCAGCGCCGAGGTCGACGACAGGTTGACGATGCGGCCCCAGCCCTCCTTCGTCTGGTGGGCCTGCACCGCGCGCGACATGAGGAAGGCGCCCCGCAGGTGCACCGACAGGACCTGGTCCCAGTCGTCCGTGGTCATCTTGAACAGCAGGTTGTCGCGGATGATGCCGGCGTTGTTGACCAGGACGGTCGGCGCGCCGAGCTCCTCGGCCACACGGTCGACGGCGGCCTGGACCGCCGCTTCGTCGGAGACGTCGGCACCGACGGCGACGGCCTTCCCGCCGGCGGCGGTGATGCGGTCGACGACGGGGCGGCAGGCGTTCTCGTCGAGGTCGAGTACGGCGACGGCCAGGCCGTCCTCCGCCAGGCGTGCGGCGACGTCGGCGCCGATACCGCGGGCGGCTCCGGTGACGATGGCTGTGCGCTGGGTCATGGTGGCTCCTCAGTGGTTGTGGTGACGGGGTGAAGACACGATTACCCGGCCATACTACCAAGAATGTTGGGCCGGGGAACGAATATTCCGCACACCCGCGTCCGACCGGTCAGAACCAGCGTTCCAGCACCTCGGCGACCCCGTCGTCGTCGTTGGAGGACGTCCGGTGGTCGGCCACGGCGGTCACCTCGTCCACCGCGTTCCCCATCGCCACCCCCAGCCCGGCCCAGCGCAGCATCGCCACGTCATTGGGCATGTCGCCGAAGGCCACGACGCGGGACGGGTCGAGATCGGGGACGGCCCGGGCGCCCGTGCCGGACACTCCCCCGCCACCCAGCGCGTGCGCCACCCCGGACAGTTTCGAGACCCCGGGCACGTTGATCTCCAGCAGGCCCCCGCCGAAGGACCACGTCACGTGCGCCACCGCCGGGTCGACGACCGGGTTGACCAGGTCGAACAGCTCCGCACTGCCCATGGCCTCGTTGCGCACCAGCAGCTTCACCGCCGGCACGGAACACAACTCCGCCAGGGGCTGCACCGAATGCTCCTCGGTGTCCCAGGCGTGCGGGTACTCCGGCTGCACCGCGAACAACTCGTCGGCACGGTCGAAGGCGCTGCGCCCGGCGCGCTCCACGGCGAAGGTCACCTGAGGCAGCCCGCGGGCGGCCAGCCGGGGCCCCGTCGCCGCAGAGATGGTGGCCGTGACCCTGGACAGCACCTCCGCAGGGAGTTCCGCGGCGTAGGTGATCCGGTCGGTGGCCGAGTCGTAGACCACCGCGCCGTTGGCGCACACGCACACCGGACGCAGGCCCAGCTGCTCGATCACCGGCAGCATCCAGCGCGCGGGGCGTCCTGACGCGGGAATGAACGTGACCCCCGCCGCCACCAGCCGGTTGATGACCGCACAGGCGCGCGGCGAGACCCGCTCCGCGGAGGTGACGAGGGTGCCGTCGAGGTCGCTGACGACCACCGTCGGGGCGTCCGGCGCCACCGGCGAGGCGGTCACCTACCGTCCCAGCTTCCCACGCAGACGCCCCACCAGGGACTTCTTCTTCTCAGGTGTCACACCCGCCGCCTTCTCCGCCTCCCGGCGGATGCGCTCCTCCTTGCGCTTCGCGGCGTCCGCCCGGTCCTGGGCGGTCGCCTCGTCCAGCGTCGGCGCGGAGCCGCCGAGCGAGGCGGGCATCCAGTACTCGCCGTCGTCGAAGGGGCCGAACGCCTCGGCGTAGCGGGCGCGGGCTGTGTCGAGGATCCCGACCATCGACGCGTGCAGGCGGTCGGTGACCTCCTTCGGCGTGCCGTCGAGATCCACCGGCTCCCCGACGCAGATGATCAACGAGGCGTTCTTCGGCCGCCAGATCGGCTTGCGGCCCTTGGTCCAGATGCGCTGCGACCCCCACAGCACCACCGGCACCAGCGGCACACCGGCGTCCTGCGCGATGCGCGCCGCCCCGTCCTTGAACTCCTTGATCTCGAACGACCGGGAGATCGTGGCCTCCGGGAAGATGCCGATCAGCTCCCCTCCGGCGGCCCGGCGCGTGGCCTCACGCACGGACCCGGCGCCGTCCGCCCGGTCGACCGGGATGTGGTGGCAACCTGTCATGGCGGGGCCGGCGACCGGATTGTCCCAGATCTCCTTCTTCGCCATGAAGCGCACCAGGCGCCCCCCGTTCACGGCGGAGGGGATCCCGCCGAACACGAAGTCCCAGTAGCCGGTGTGGTTCACCGCCAGCACGGCCCCGCCCTCGGTGGGCACGCGCTCCGGGTGGTGGATCTCCACCTTCAGCCGCTGGACGTAACGCATCCAGAACTTCGCGAAGGGGATGATCATCCGCCCGTAGAACAGCTCCTTCGACTCCGGGTGCGCCGGTACGTCCGGCACACCGGTGGGAATCTCGAAGCCTTTGGGAATCCACATGCCGTGTCACTTCTCCTAGTTGTGTTGCGGGGTCGCTGCGGGGCTCGTACCAGAGCCCCGGGGGGCTCACTTCGGGGTCAGGACGTCCTTCCCCACGAAGGGGCGCAGCGCCTCGGGCACGACGACGGAACCGTCCGCCTGCTGGTTGTTCTCCAGGATCGCGACGAGCCAGCGGGTGGTGGCCAGGGTCCCGTTGAGGGTGGCGGCCGTCTGGGCCCTGCCGTCCTCATCACGGTAGCGGGTCTTGAGACGGCGCGCCTGGAAAGTGGTGCAGTTCGAGGTGGAGGTCAGCTCGCGGTAGGTCTCCTGGGTGGGGACCCAGGCCTCCGTGTCGAACTTGCGGGCGGCGGAGGACCCGAGGTCGCCGCCGGCCACGTCGATGACCCGGTACGGGACCTGGACCGCGGCGAGCATGTCCTTCTCCATCGCCAGGAGTTCCCGGTGCTGCTGCTCGGCGTCCTCCGGGCGGCAGTAGACGAACATCTCGACCTTGTCGAACTGGTGCACGCGCAGGATTCCGCGGGTGTCCTTGCCGTACGACCCCGCCTCACGACGGAAGCAGGACGACCAGCCGGCGTATCGCACCGGGCCGTCCGACAGGTCGATGATCTCGTCCTTGTGGTAGCCGGCGAGCGCCACCTCACTGGTGCCGACGAGGAACATGTCGTCGGCCTCCAGACGGTAGATCTCGTCGGCGTGGGCCCCCAGGAACCCCGTGCCGGCCATGATCTCGGGACGCACCAGCACCGGCGGGATCATCAGCTGGAATCCGTGGTCACGCGCCTTCTGCGCCGCCAGCTGCAGCATGCCGAGCTGGAGCAGCGCACCGTCGCCGGTGAGGAAGTAGAACCGGGCCCCGGAGACCTTGGCGCCGCGCTCCATGTCGATCAGGCCGAGGGACTCACCCAACTCCAGGTGGTCCTTGGGGGTGAAGTCGAACTCGCGGGGTTCACCGACGTGCTCCAGCACGACGAAGTCGTCCTCCCCGCCCGCCGGCGCGCCGCTGACGACGTTCGACAGGGCCATCTGCAGCTCCTGCACGTCGGATTCCGCGGCCGACTGCGCGTCCTCGAGCTCCTTCACCGCCGCGGAGCGCTTCTTGCCTTCGGCACGCAGGGTCTCACGCTCCTCGTCGGAGGCGTCCTTCATGGCCTTGCCCATGGTCTTCGAGAACGCCTTCTGCTCGGCGCGGGCCGCATCGGCGGCGGCGATGGCCTCACGCCGACGCCGGTCGGCCTCCAGGAGCCGGTCGACGAGCGCCGGGTCCTCGCCACGGGTGCGCTGGGATTCACGGACGACGTCGGGGTTCTCCCGCAGGAACTTGAGATCAATCATGTCCAGTAGTTTAGCTACAGTGGTTCCCACCGTGTGCAGCGCTGTCCGGCACTGCCCGAGTTTTCCGGCCCCCGTGAGAGAATACGTGTTATGGCGTCCAGCACCCCGACCTCCGCAACCGACCGTCCCACCGACGTGCACCCCCGCAGGGGACGTCGCAGGACGGTCACCGTGCTGCTCACGGCGGCCCTCGCCGGGGCCGTGGGCGCCGGGGCCTACGAGTACTTCGCCCCGCAGGGCGCGTCCGTCGTCGCCCAGCGGGGGTCGGAGCGCACCGAGGAGGCACCGGAGCTCGTCGCCTTCACCGACGCGGACACCGCCGACTGTGTGAACTGGTCGCAGAACGGCGACATCGCCACCGACTTCGAGGTGGTGGACTGCGCCTCACCGCACCGCTTCGAGGTCGCCACCCGCGAGGACCTGTCGCAGTACCCGACCAGCGAGTTCGGGCCGGACGCCCCGCAGCCCGACCTGGAACGTCAGGCGCAGCTGACCTCCGAGCTGTGCGAGGGGCCGACCCGGACCTACCTTGACGGGCGTCTCGACCCGCAGGGCCGGTACTCCATCGTGCCCATCCTGCCGCCGGAGGCCGCGTGGGACGGCGGCGACCGCACGATGCTGTGCGGTGTCGCGGTGCCCGACGCGGACGGGGTCTACGCCGAGGCCACCGGACGGGCGGCCGAGACCGACCAGTCCCCCGCCGAACCCCCGGAAACGTGCATGCGCGCCCGCGGCGACGAGGTGGACGTCACCGACTGCGACGAGCCCTACTCCTGGCAGGTGACCTCCGTGGAGAACCTCGGGGACACCTTCGACGGCGCCTGGCCCACCATCGAGCAGCAGAACGACCACCTGGACGCGGTGTGCACCGCGGCGGCCATCGAGTTCCTCGGCGGAGGGGACGACGAGAACCTCTACCAGTCCACCCTCACCCCGTTCTGGACGACGCTGCCGCAGGAGTCCTGGAACGCCGGGTCGCGCACGGTCAACTGTGCGCTGACCAAGGCCCGGGAGGGCGGCGGCTTCGCCGACCTGCAGGGTGACGTGCGCGGCGAGTTCACCATCGACGGCAACCCGCCGGCGAAGCAGCCGGAACGCAACCCGCGCCGCGACCAGGGGAACAACGGCGGCAACAGCGGGGCCAACAGCGGGAACAACGGCGGCAACTCCGCCGGTGAGGCCCCGTGATCGAGGTCAGCGACGACGAGTTCGAGGACCTCGTCGACCGGGGGCTGCGCCTGATCCCGCGCCAGTTGCTCGACGCCCTCGACAACGTCGCCGTCGTCGTGGAGGACCGCAACGAGGAGGACCCGACGATCCTCGGGCTCTACCACGGTGTGGCCCTCACGGAACGCTCCGTGGAGTGGCCCACGTTCCTCCCGGACAAGATCAGCATCTACAAGGACGCCCTGTGCGACTACTGCTCGAGCCACGGGCAGCTGGTCGAGGAGGTGGCGGTCACCGTGGTCCACGAGATCGGCCACCACTTCGGCATCGACGACGACCGGCTGCACGAGCTCGGCTGGGGCTAGCGGCTCCCCGCCCTCGGAGGTTCGCCGGCACCGGCCCAGTCGGTGACCTTCCATCCCTCGGCGAGGGCGCCCTCGAGGGTGTCGTCGAGGTCCCGCGGGGACACCGGTCCGCCCAGGTCCGGGACCTCGAGATCCACCCGCCTGGTGTTCGGCAGCAGGGTCCGTACCGCGAACTCGGGGTCGACCCGGCCCAGGTACGCGGCGATCAGACGGATCACCGCACCGTGGCTGACCACCGCCAGGTCCGCCCCGGCGCCCTGCGCGGTGGACAGCACCGGCAGCAGGGTGCCCAGGAACCGTGCGACGACGTCATGCCCGGTCGCCGCCCCCGGCACGGGCACGTCCATGGAGCCGCCCAGCCACTCGGCGAAGGTGCGGTGGTAGTTGTAGTGCGCCTCCGGGTCCATGCGCATCTCGTACCGGCCGGCGGGGATCTCGGAGATCCCGGGGACCGCGCCCGGCATGACCAGCGGAAGGAACGACCCGGACGCGCCGGTGTGCGTGGGGGCCGCAGCACCCCCGGCCTCACCGCCGCCCAGGGCCACCGGCGCCCCCGCCGAGGGGTCCGGCTCCGGGCCGGCCGGGGCGTGGTCCACCCCGTCGGTGACCTCCAGCTGCGCCAGGTCCGCCAGGGCGTCGGCGAAGGTGCTGCCCGGCCCGGTCTCCTCGAGGCGGAGGCCGCGGTCGGCCCCGCCCACGACGATGCCGGCGGCGGTCTGGCGGGCGCGCAACGCCTGCGAGGACACCATCGCCAGCGGGGCACCGTCGCGCCGTTCGTCGGCGAGCTGTTCACCGGCGGCGCGTGCCTGTGACCAGCCGAGGTCGGTCAGGGCCGCGCCCGGCAGGCTGGTGTCCAGCGCACGGCGGACGTTCGACGTGGTTTGCCCGTGTCGGATCAGCAGCAGCCTGGTCACGGGCGGTCCCCGTCTCCCCGCCCTGCCGGCCGGGTCGGCTCTTTCAGCCCCCGGACCCACTCCCAGGACGCGGTGTAGTCCGGCGGCACGGACCCGTCCGGCCCGTCGACACCGCCGACCCAGCCCTCCTGCGGCCAGGAGCCGAGGAAGCGGATGCGGTCACAGAACCGGTGAAGTCCGGCCAGCGCCTCGGCCACGGCGTTGTCCTCGAGATGCCCCACGAGTTCCACGTGGAAGTTGTAGGTGCCGGCCTTCTCACGGGTCGGCCGGGACTCTATCCGTGACATGTCGACCCGGCGCGTGGCCAGTTCCATCAACGCCATCACCAGCGACGCCGGGACGTTGGGCACCTGCAGCACGATGGCGGTGCGGTCGTGACCGGTGCGCGGGGTCGGCTCCTGCGGCAGCCCCACCAGGACGAACCGGGTGTGCGCTCCGGCGACGTCGGCGATGCCCTCCGCCACGGGCTCCAGTCCGTGGAGTTCGCCGGCGCGTGCCGGTGCCGCGGCGGCGTCCGCCTCCCCGGCGGCGACGGCTGCGGCGGCCGCCCCGTTCGAGCTGGCCGGGATGAACTCCGCGTGGGGCAGGTGCTCTGCGGCCCACCGGCGCACCTGGGCCTGCGCGACCGGGTGTGTGGTGAACGTCCGGACGTCCTCGGGCCGCGTCCCGGGACGCACCAGGACGGAGAAGACGACGGGGACGTCGTGCTCCCTCAGGATCTGCACCGGCGCACCGTCTGCCAGGGAGTCGAACGTCTGCGTGACCGGTCCGTCCACGCTGCTCTCCAGGGCGACGACGGCCCGGTCGACCGTCCCCGCCCGGACGAGGTCCAGGGCCTCGGCCGGGGAGCTCACCGGACGGTGGGCGACATCCTCCGGCAGGTGGCCGGCGGCCGTCATGTCCAGGACGGCCTGTTCGGTGAAGGTTCCGCGCGGGCCGAGGTAGGCCACCGACTCAATGTCACTCATGACACCAACCTACCGGGCGCCGGTAGTGTGTCCGACATGAATCCCCCACCGTCCACCGGCAGCACCGAGGCCGTGTCGCTGCGCCTGGAGCGGCTGTGCGCGCGCACCGGGTTGACCCCCGCGCAACTCGGGGTGGCCAGGATCTACGACCGGGCCCACGAGGACCCCGGCGAGTTCGGCCCGCTGCGCGGACTGGACGTCCTGGTCAAGGACCTCAACCGGGTCGCCGGTGAGGTGACCGGCTTCGGCTCCGTCGGACACGACGTGCTCGCCGACGGCCACGACACCGCGGTCACCCACCTGCTGGAGGAGGGCGCCCGGCTGGTGGGGACCAGTGTGACCGCCGAGTTCGGGGCGACGGTCTACACCGAACCCGCCCACGGCCCTGGCCCGGTGAACCCCGTCGACCGACGGATGACGTCCGGCGGTTCCTCGTCCGGCGCCGCGGTGGCCGTGGCGCGCGGCGTCGTCGACGTCGCCCACGCCAGCGACGGCGGCGGGTCGATCCGGGTGCCGGCCGCGGCGGTGGGACTGCCGGGGCTGAAGCCCGCCCACCGTGTCGACGGCGGCGGGCTGCCCAACCCGGCCGCGCAGGGGCTCATCGCCCGGGACCTCGACCTCACCGCACGCGCCTACGGGCTGACCGACCCCGGTGGCCTGGCCCGCCCACTGCGGGTGGGGCACACCAACCGGCCGTTCCACAGCACCGGCACCGTGGACCCGGCGGTGGCCAACGCCACCGCCGCGGCAGCGTCCCCCCTGGTCACCCACCCGGACGTTCGCGGGGTGCGCCCCGTGGGCGCCCCCTACCCGGTGGAGCACTTCGACGTGTTCTCCCGCATCATGGCGGCGCGCTGCCGTGACCTTCCCGACCCTGCCACCACGATGCCGGCGTGGCTGAGACAGCGGGGGCGGGAGCTGACCTCCGCGGAGATCGCCGACGCAGCGGACGCGGTCACCGCGCTGCCGGGACGGGTCCTCGCCGCCTGGGACGACGACACCGGCGGGCCCGTGGACGTGGTCGTCACCCCGATGCTGGCGTGCGCGCCACCACCGGTCGGGACCTTCTCCCGACGGTCGACGCCCGACGACACAGGTTCCGCCGACCCCGCCGAGGACTTCCAGGCCCAGACGGCGTGGACACCCTGGGCGACGCTCTGGAACCTCACCGGCTGGGCGGGGCTCTCGGTGCCCCTCGTGTCCCCCGACTGTGTCCCCGGTGCTGCCCCCGGTGCTGCCCCCGGCCGGTGGCCGGTATCCGTCCACCTCGGGGCCGTCGCCGACCGGGTGTCCCCCGCCGAACTCCTGGTCCTGGCGCGGCACCTGCAGCAGAGCGTCGCCGCCATGGTGGAGGCCGACGCCACCGTGCTCGACGCCGTCACCGTGGACGGGCCGGGCGACCTCGACGCCCTGCTCGGGGAACCGTCCGGGGCCCGGCGGTGACCCGCACGGACCGGCGGGCGATCCGCTGGGAACTGCTCATCGTCCTGACCGTCACCTTCGGGGCCTCCGGGGTGCGCTCGGCTCTGCGGCTGCTCGAGGCGGCCACCCTGCCGGAAGACCTCAACAAGCAGAGCACCACCCTCAACGCCCGTCAGTCCACGCTGGGCTGGCTGGACCCGGCGTTCCAGCTGGTCTCCACCGGGGTGCTCGTCGCCTGGGGCGGGCTGGCGCTGTTCCTGCTGCTACGGCATGTGCCGCCGGCACTGGCGGGAGCGTCCGGACCGACCGGGCCGTCCCGCCCCTCCGGGGTGCACCTGCGCCCCCGGTGGCGCGACATCGCCCCCGGCGCGGGCCTGGCGGCGTTGATCGGGGTCCCGGGTCTGGCCTTCTACGTCGGGGCGGTGCAGCTGGGACTGTCGAAGGAGGTCATCCCCACCGGGCTGGACCGCAGCGTCCAGGACCTGCTCCTGCTCGTCCTGAATTCGTGGGCGAACGGCTTCGCCGAGGAGATCCTCGTGGTGGCGTGGCTGTGCTGCCGGCTGCGTCAGCTCCGGGTGCCGTGGATGTGGGTGTTCCTGGCGTCGGCGGTGCTGCGTGGGAGCTACCACCTCTACCAGGGTTACTCGGCGGGCCTGGGCAACATGGTGATGGGGCTGGTGTTCGTGTGGTTCTTCTACCGCACAGGCCGGGTGTGGCCGCTGGTCGTCGCCCACGGGGTGATCGACACCGTGGCGTTCGTCGGCTACCAGGTGCTGGGGTCCACACCGGGGCTGTGAGGGGCCCGGCAGGCCCCGGCCGGGCGAGGGGTCAGCCGAAGGCCTCGAGCTCGCGCTTGACGACCTTGCCGATCGGGTTACGCGGCAACGGCCGGTCCATCAGCACCACGTCCCGGGGAATCGCCGGAGCCATGAAATTCTCCCGCACATGCTCACGGATGTCGTCCTCGGTCAACTCGACGGAACCGTCGGTGACGACGTACGCCTTCACCCGCTGGAACTTCTCGTCGTCCTCCACACCCACACAGTACGACTCGGCCACACCCTCAGCCCGGTCGATGATGTCGGACACCGAGGTCGGCCAGATGTTCTCACCGCCGACGATGATCATGTCGTTGTTACGGCCCAACACCCGCAACCGCCCGCTCTCCGGGTCGATGACACCCTTGTCACCGAGGTCCAGCATGCCGTCGCGGTAGTCCGGCTTGTCCCGGTTGCCGAGGTAGCCCTTCATCGACATGGCGTTGTGGGCGTGGATGATGCCGACCTCCCCGGGCGGGACCGGCTTCCCGGTCTCCGGGTCGAGCAGCTCCAGGCGCCCGTTCCACACGCGGTGTCCGGCGGTGGTCGGGTCCTCGACCAGGTCCTCCGGGGTGGCGTAGGCCACCAGCAGGCCCTCGGTGGAGCCGTAACCGCTGGACACGATGTTCCCGTAGCGCTCCTGCAGGCCACGGACGAGGTCCTCGCTCATGGCGTTACCGGCGTTGAGGATCCACGTCATCGACGACAGGTCGTAGGACCCGTCGTCGACGGCGAGGACGTCCTTGAGGAAGACCGCGGAGCTGAGCATGCCGGTGCACTTGTAGTCCTGCACCTGCCGGAGGACGACCTCGGGCTTGAAGACGCGCTGGGTGACCAGGGTGCAGCCGGCGGTGATCGCCAGGACGGCGGCACCCCAGCCGAGCACGTGGAAGAGGCTGGCGGTGAGCTGGAGCCGGTCACCTGCCTTCACGTTGAGGCCCTTGAGCACCGGCCCGAGGACCCCGACGGGGAAGCTGGGCTCGGTGTGCCGGACGGCCTTGGGCGTGCCGCTGGTGCCCGAGGACATCAGGATCACGCCGCCCTGGGTGGGGCGGGACGGGAAGGCGTCGTTGTGCGGGCCCGGGTTCGCCCAGAACTCCTCGAGGGTCGGGAAGTCGATGTCGGTCCGGTGGCCCTCGGCGGCGTCGGCGTGGACGAGGGTCGCGCCGAAGTCGCTGAGGTCCTCGGGGAAGCGGTCGTCGAACTCGGAGTCGTAGAAGATGACGTCGAGCTTGTGCTCCTTGACGATCTCGGCGATCTGGTTCTTGCTGGCGCCGACGTTCAGCAGGAAGACGGTGTAGCCGAGGTAGCCCTTGGCCGCCAGGGGGAAGAGGAAGCCGCGCCCGTTGCGCGCCATGATCCCGACCCGGCTCTCCGAGGTGATGCCGTGGCTGGCGAGGGTGTGGGCGGTGAGCCGGGAGTAGTTGGTGAGTTCCTGGTAGGTCAGTTCCCCGTCGTCGTCGACGAGCGCCAGACGGGACGGGAAGCGCGCGGTGGTTCCCTCGAGCAGGCCGGCGAGGCTCGTGCCGTAACGTCCCAACGCCTTGGCCACCCCCAGACCACCGGCGGGGGTCGACCCCTTGAGGAATCCCGTGTCTACGAAGGCCTTGGCCCCTTTCACGGCGCCTTTGAGGTCATAGGACAGCTGTTCGAACACTGTCTCTCCTTTTCTGAGGTTGTCGTTCGCGGTTGTCGTTCGCGGTTGTCGTTCGCTGGGCTCGTCGGTCTCGGTGCGTCAGCGGTCATGCCGCTCCCGCGTCCCCCGTGAAACGTACGCGTGGCATGACGTGGCGCTCACGAGGGGGCGCCGACCATGGTTCGGAAAAACTACTTTCGACCACCATACCGGGTCGGCCACCCGGGGCGTTACCCCGAGGCCGCTCGCCGGGCCCGTCACACTCAAGAACTTGCGTAACATCTGCCACTTTAGCCCCAGGGGTTACATTCTCGGGGATTAGTGGATAAAGTCACGCTAATGTAACGTCGTTCCCCCAGGGAACGGTAAAGCAGACCGGATCCGTCCACGGCATGTCGGGGACACGTCGGGACATATGACACCCTTCAGGAGAGGAACCTCAGAAATGAGCGCACGACACCGCACGGCTTCGCGGGCAGGCCGCCGCATCGCCGGACTCGCAGCCGCCGCAGTGGCCACCGTTGCCGCCCTGTCCGGGACGCTGCTCTCCGCACCGGAGAGCCAGGCCGCCCCCGGCAACACCGTGGTCCTCGGCGACTCCATCGTCGCCAACCCGGACATCTACAACTACCTGGCCGGCAAGGGCCTGCCCCTCCCCGACCCGATCCTCAGCGGTTCGGGCTGTGGCACGGACAACCGCTTCGCCAACTCCTACGCACAGGCGTCCGGCAAGCAGGTCGACAACTACTCCTGCGCCGGCGGCTCCTACCG
Source organism: Corynebacterium sp. (assembly GCF_022712195.1). GTDB lineage: Bacteria > Actinomycetota > Actinomycetes > Mycobacteriales > Mycobacteriaceae > Corynebacterium. Next base: position 47,773 of record NZ_JALAGY010000062.1, read on the forward strand.
CACCGGCGGCATGCACGTCTCCGAGCAGGCGGACCGCGCCAACCGTGGCGGCGCCCTGAACGCCGGCACCAACGAGGTCGTCATCTGGGCGGGCGCCAACGACACCTACCCCTACGTCATCGGCGACAAGATGCCGGTCCCGCAGATCGAGCGTCAGCTCGCAGCCTCGGTGGAGCGCACCGTCAACCGGGTCAAGCAGCACGCCCCGAACGCGAAGGTGAAGGTGCTGGGCTTCCCGCACATCACCAACGGCGCCGGCCAGGTCTGCCCGATCAACGTGATCCCCAACGTGCAGGTGCCCAGCGCCCTGTTCCAGGTCTCCGACATCGAGTGGGGCCTGGAGCGCGGCCTGCGCAACGGCGCCACCAAGGCCGGCGCGAAGTTCGTCGACCTCAAGGGGCCGAGCCGTGGCCACGAGATGTGCTCCAACGACCGGTGGGTCGTGGGCCTGATCGACACCACCTCCGAGCGCCGTAACCTCCCGCTGCACATGACCGACACCGGTCTGCGTGCCATGGGACGGGCCGCAGCGAACGCCTGACACCTCCCAGTGTCCCTCCCCGGGGCCCGACGGTCTGACGCAGACCGTCGGGCCCCGGTCGTTTCCGTGGGCGGGTCACGCCGCCGTGCGAACCCCGCCCAGCACCCCGTTCAGCACCCCGCGTGAGCCAGGTGCCGGAACCGGCACGCGTAGCACCGGTGGTCCGACCGGAACCGGCAGCTGAACGACACCGCCGTGTGACCCGGCCGCCTCACTTCCGACGCTTCGTGGCGCCCTTCCCCCGGGACTTCTTCTCCGCCTCCGCGGCGCGGGCGGCACGGTTGGCGGTGCGGACCACCGGGACCAGGCTGAGGAGGACGATCACGAACGGGACCACGCCCAGTGCGGTCACCCACGCCCCCTCGAAGATGAACGAGAGGATGATGATCACCGCGGCGAGTGCGGAGACCCCCAGCGTCACCACACGGGCCACCGGCGCAGCCGCCACGTGGCCGGCCTCCCAGGCGTGGTCGCTGGCCTTCGTGGCGGAGGTTCGGATACCCACGGCACCCGATCGCGGCAGGTCACCCCGGGACGCGGCCTTCAACACCTGTGAAATGACCATGGCCATGACAACAGCCATGATCGCCGGGAAGGCCACCGCCATCAATGCATCACTCATGAGGAGCATCCTACGGGACTCCGTTTTCCGGCCGCCCAGCCCGTAGTATGTCCCCATGTCACCAACCCCGCCCGAGAACGACGGCCGCCCCGGAGACCCTGTCGCACGCGACAGGAACGGTCGTCCGATCCTTGACCGCTACGGGCGTCCCGTGCCCCGTCGCACCTCGGCCGCGGTACCGCCACCGGAGGACGTCACCCGCGCCTACGGCGGTGACCGCGGTGCGGAGCCCCGGCACCGGGCGCCGGGGCAGGACGGGGGCGAGCCGCCCCGCTACCGTCGGCAGCCGGAGCAGCCGCCGCAGGCGGCCCCGTACCAGCCGTCCCGGCAGGCCTACGAGCCCCGGCCGGCGGAGCAGCCGTACCGGCAGCCGCCACCCCCCCAGCCACCCCCCCAGCCCGACGGACC
>NZ_JALAGY010000063.1 GCF_022712195.1 Corynebacterium sp.
GGAGTGAGGGGGGTGGTGGGAAGAGAGGTGACGACTGACGAGGGGTGTATGTGTTGCTCGTTGGTCATGCTAACGACTAATGGCGCGTCTGGCTACCGGAGAGACTCTCAGGAGTTCCGGCAGGGGTGGCCATTTCTCCTCCGATACAGTTAGGGAATGACTGCGAACAACCCGGCACCCACTGCGGCGACACCCCGACGCACAGGCGGCCGTCACCGGCTGCCGGCCCCGCGTCCCGTGGGCTGGAGTCTCACCGTGGCGGCACTGTCGACGGTGATGATGACCATCGACATCACCATCGTCCTCGTCGCCCTCCCGGCGGTCACCGCGGACCTCGGCCTGTCACTGTCCGGGGCCCAGTGGGTCATCAACGCCTACAGCCTGACCTTCGCCTCACTCCTGCTCGCCGCAGCGAGCCTGTCCGACATCATCGGACGCAGACGCATCTTCCTCATCGGCCACGTCCTGTTCCTCGGAGCGTCCGTCGGCTGCGTCCTGACCGGCACGGAGGCCGGCATCATCGGCTTCCGCGCACTGCAGGGCGCGGGCGGGGCACTGGTCTTCGGCACCTGCACCCCGCTGCTCGCCGACGCCTTCGACCCGGACGAGCCGGCGTCCTCGGCGAAACGCACCCGGGCCGTCGCGGCGATGATGGGCATCGGGGGTGCCGCGAGCGCCTTCGGGCCGCTCGTCGGCGGCGTGCTCGTGGAGACCGGCACCTGGGAGTGGATCTTCGCGATCAACATCCCCCTCGGCGTCCTCGTCATGGTCGCCACCCTGGTGTTCATCCCCGACCTGCACCGCGAGGAACGGGACGCGCGCCGGGCGTCAGCCGCCGCCGGGACGCCGGGGGCGGTGCGTGGCGCGCGGATATCGCCGTGGGCGATCCTGCTGATCATCGTGTCGCTGGTGCTGGTGAACTACGGCATCATCGACGGGCAGGAACAGGGGTGGACCAGCGAGATCATCATCGCCTCGCTGACCGCCGGCGTGCTGCTGTTCATCGCGCTGATCCTGTTCGAACTGTCCAAGCGCGACGGTGCGATGGTCGACTTCCGGCTCTTCCGGATCCCCTCCTTCGCCACCGTCACCTTCAACGCCTTCGCCTCACGCATGTTCAGCTTCGGGATGATGCCCTTCCTCATCCTGTGGCTCGCCGGGCAGCTGGGCCTGTCCGCCCTGGAGATCGGCTACGTCTCCAGTGCGCTGGCGGTGCCGATGGTGGTCTTCTCCGCGGTGGGCATCGCCCTGGTGCGCCGGGTTCCGGTCGGTGTGGTCCAGGCGGTGGGCATGGTGGTCGTCGCCGGCGGGCTGATGCTGGGTCTGGTGATGGACGTCGACTCCGGGTGGGCGGACCTGCTGCCGATGTACCTGGTGCTCGGCGCGGGCACCGGACTGATGCTGCCGCACGTGATGTCCCTGGCGGTGGCCGTGGTGCCGTCGGAGCGCACGGGCATGGCCACCGGGCTGGCGAACACCGCCCTGCCGCTGGGCACCGCCTTCGGTGTGGCGGTCTACGGCGCGTACCTCTCCGACCGGGTCAACGCGGGGATCGACGGGATGCAGTTCCCGCCCGGGATGCCGCCGGCGATGGAGGGGCAGCTCCGCGAGGCAGCCGAGGGTGGACTGTTCCTGGAGATCGCGAAGAGGTCCCCCCAGTTCGCGCAGGAGACCCTCGGCTTCTTCATCGACGGCCTGCACGGCATCTTCATCATCGCCGCGATCCTGGCCGTGGTCGGCGCGCTCGCCAGCCTGGTCTTCATCCGCGGCAAGGACGGCACCGGTCGAAGGAAGCAGGAGCAGGAGCAGGAGCAGGAGCAGGGCTAGCTGTACCGGCCCGGAGCCGGGGTCGGTCGGCTACAGCCGGCAGCCGTCGGGTCCGCACGACGCGTCGTCGCTGACCCCGGGGACCGTCGGGAGGGTCGTCGGCGCCGGGTGCGTCGCCGCCCACTGCTGTTCGAGGGCCCGGGTGAAGACCTCCACCGGCTGTGCGCCGGGGACGGCGAGAGACATGTCGAGGACGACGGTGGGGACGGAGTTCAGGCCGAGCGACGCCGCCCGGCGGACGTCCTCCTGCACGGCGGGGATCCGGGACCCGGACTGAAGCTCGGCGGCGATCTCGTCGGCGTCCAGCCCGGCGGCGGTGCCGACACGGGTCAGGACCTCCGCCGAACCGATGTCCTCGCCGTCCTCGAAGTGGGCGCGGAACAGGGCCTCCTCCACCGCGTCGACCGTGCTGTCGGTGCTGTCGGTGCTTGCGGTGTCCTTAGCCAGCTGGATCAGCTGGTGCGCCTTCATGGAGTTGGCGACGACCAGCGCGTCGAAGTCGTAGTCCAGCCCTTCGGCGGCGGCCTGCTCGGTGACGTGCCTGAACATCTGCCGGACCCGGTCGAGGGGCATCCCCTTGGAGGCGGCGAGGTACTCGGCCTCCGAGCGGTCGTCGTGGTCGGGCAGCGTCGGGTCGAGCTGGTAGGAGCGCCAGGTGACGGTCACGTCGTCGCGGTGCGGGAACGCCGCGAGCGCCTTCTCGAACCGGCGTTTGCCGATGTAGCACCAGGGGCAGGCCACGTCGGACCAGATGTCGATGTTCACGCCCTGTGCAACCCGGCCGCCGGGGCAGGTATTCCGGCTGCCGCCGGGGCGGGCAGTCATCGCACCCGATAAGGGCCTGAACAAGAAAAAACCCCAGGTCAGATTCGCATAAGAATCTGCTGGGGTGCGACGACCGGCGGGGCGACGAGCGTGACTGCCTCGCCGCCCCGCCGCCCCCGTCTGTCCTGCCTACCCGCGCCGGATCTCGTCGGCGAGGGCGTGGAACTCGGTGCTCGGGTTACCGAAGCGGTGCAGCGTCATGGACACGGCCTGCTCCTTGAGCCACAGCCGCAGCTCCACCCGGCCGGACGCGGTGACCTCGTCGTTGAGCAGGCACACCTCCGGGCGGTCGGCGAGCTTCTCCAGGGTCTCCGGGTTGCGGGTGCCGATGACACGCACGCGGGCGCCGACACCGTCGTCCAGCACGCCGGCGGAGAGCCGGGTGGCGAAGGAGTCGTCGTCGGCGGTGACGACGGGGGCGGGGTCCTCGCCGACGCCGAGGCGGGTCGAGACCGCCAGCACGTCAGTGACCTCGGAGGCCACGGCGGGGTCGACGACGACGCGCACCGGGGAACCGGCACGGTGGGCGGCGACGACGGCCCGGGCGACCTCGACGGGGCGGGCGTCCGCACTGACCCGCAGCACCATGTGCGCGGGGCGGTAGCGGAAGATGTTCGCCTCGGCGGTCAGGCCGGTGACGTCGCGCGGGGTGCCGAACTCGGTCTCCCAGGCGTCGAGGTCGGAGCGGGCCGCTTCGGCGAGCCATGCGGCGTCGGCGTCGGACAGTGCCCCGTTGCGCTGCAGCTCGGCGATGTACCCGTCGACGGGTGCGGAGCCGGTGGGGGCGACGTCGGAGGGGACGGTGGTGACGTCGGCCCAGCTGCCCATGAGCATCACGTAGTTCGGGCCACCGGCCTTGGAGCCCAGGCCCACGGAGGACTGCTTCCAGCCGCCGAAGGACTGGCGCTGGACGATGGCGCCGGTGATGCCGCGGTTGACGTAGGCGTTGCCGACCTCGATGCGCTCCACCCAGGTGCGGACCTCGGCGGGGTCGAGGCTCTGGATGCCGCCGGTCAGGCCGAAGTCGGTGGCGTTCTGGAGGGTGATGGCCTCGTCCAGGTCCTCGGCCTTCATCAGGCCCAGGACGGGGCCGAAGACCTCGGTGAGGTGGAAGAAGGAGCCGGGCTTCACGCCGTCCTTGATGCCCGGTGACCACAGGCGGCCGGAGTCGTCGAGCTGGCGGGGCTCGAGCAGCCAGGTCTCGCCGTCCTCCAGGGTGGTCAGGGCGCGCTCGAGCTTGTCGCTGGGCAGCTCGGTGAGCGGGCCCATGTCGGCGCGCATGTTGGTGGGCCAGTCGACGATCATGGAGGACGCGGCGTCGACGAGCTGGCGGCGGAAGCGCTCGGAGGAGTAGACGCTGCCCACGAGGATGCCCAGCGACGCCGCGGAGCACTTCTGGCCGGCGTGGCCGAAGGCGGAGTACACCATGTCGGCGACGGCGAGGTCACGGTCGGCGGCGGGGGTGACGATGATGCCGTTCTTCCCGGAGGTCTCGGCGTTGATCTTCAGCTCGGGGCGCCAGGACTCGAACATCGCGGCGGTCTCGGAGGCGCCGGTGAGGATCACGCGGTCGACCGAGGGGTGGCTGACGAGCGAGCGTCCGGCGGTGCGGTCGGCGGGGTAGACGCCGCGCACCACGTCGCGGGGTACACCGGCGTCCCACAGGGCGTCGAGGATGGCCATGGAGCAGTGAGGGGTCGGCTTCGACGGCTTGTGGATCACCGCGGCGCCGGCGGCGAGGGCGGCGAAGGTGGAGCCGGCGGGGATGGCCAGCGGGAAGTTCCACGGCGGGGTGACGAGGACGACCTTGTCCGGGGTGAAGCGGGCGTTGTCGACCTCCTCGAGCTCCAGCGCGTAGTGCGCGTAGTAGCGGGCGAAGTCGATGGCCTCGGAGATCTCGGTGTCCGCCTGGGAGACGGCCTTGCCCACCTCGGCGGCGGCGATGGAGATCAGGTGGCCGCGTCGGGCGGCGAGCAGGTCGGCGGTGCGGTAGAGGATGGCGGCGCGCTCGGCGGCGGGCACGGCGGCCCATCCGGCGGCGGCGTCGCGGGTGGAGGTGACCAGGTCGTCGATCTGGTCGTCGGCGACGATGACCGGCGCGGTCTGGGCGTCCAGCCAGCCGTCGGTGGCGGCGGTGGTGATGGCGTCGGCGGCCCAGGCCTGGTTGGCGGGCAGCGACGGGTCGGTGTCGGGCTCGTTGCGGAAGACGGGCACGCCTGCGGTGTAGGACGCGGCGAGTTCGTCGGAGGACGGCTCGACCTCGGCCCCGCGGTCCTGACGGTGGTTCGGGAGCGGGGCGGTGTAGCCGTTCGCCTCCATCAGCGCGCCGAGGTCGTCCAGGGAGGCGCGGAAGCGTGCCTCTTCGCGGCGGAAGATGTCGTTGCCGGGTTCGAGGTCGAAGATGCCGGACATGAAGTTCGCGCTGGCGGCGTTCTCCTCGAGGCGGCGCACCAGGTAGGAGATGGCGACGTCGAACTCCTGGGGGCGCACGGCCGGGACGTACAGCAGCAGCTGTCCCACGTCGGAGCTGACGGCCTCGGCCTGTTCGGTGGCCATGCCCTGCAGCATCTCGAACTCGACGCGGTCGGTGACGCCGCGCTCCACGGAGAGCAGGTGGGCGAAGGCGATGTCGAAGAGGTTGTGCCCGGCGACGCCGAGGCGCAGGCCCCGCATGTTCTCCGGGTGCATGGTCCAGTCGAGGACGAGCTTGTAGTTGGCGTCGGTGGCCTGCTTGGACTCGCAGGTGGTGAGGGGCCAGTCGGCGACCTCGGCGTGCACGGTCTCCATGGCCAGGTTGGCGCCCTTGACGAGGCGGACCTTGATGCCGGCGCCGCCGTCGGCGACGCGGCGGTCGGCGAAGGCGGAGAGTTCCTGGATCGCGCCGAGGGCGTCGGGCAGGTAGGCCTGCAGGACGATGCCGGCCTCGAGGTGCCTGGTCTCCGGCAGGCTGAGCAGTCGGCGGAAGACGGCGATGGTCAGGGTGAGGTCGCGGTACTCCTCCATGTCCAGGTTGATGAACTTGGAGCCGGCGGGGGCGCGGGCGGCCTCGACGTAGAGCGGGGTGAGGCGTTCGACGATGTAGTCGACGGTCTCGTCGAAGCCCCAGAGGCTGATGCGGGAGGCGATGGAGGACGCCTTGATGGAGACGTAGTCGACGTCCTCGCGGGCGAGCAGGCGGCGGGTCTCCTCGAGGTGGTGGTCGGCCTCCTTCTCGCCGAGCACGGCCTCGCCGAGGAGGTTGATGTTGAGCCGGTGGCCGCCGGCGGTGAGCTCGGCGACGGCCTTGCCGAGCTTGTTGTCGCGGGCGTCGACGATCATGTGGCCGACCATCGACCGGATACGCTGCCGGGCGGCGGGGACCACGATCTGCGGGATGACCGGTGCCAGGGCGGAGCCCATGCGGATCTGCGCCTTGTCCAGGGCGCTGAGGGTGTCGGGCATGATGGAGCCGAGTTCGGCGAGTGCCCGGCCGGCGGCGCGCTGGTCCTCGGTGCGGACGACGCGGTCGACGAAGCCGACGGTGAAGTCGAGGCCGTTGGGGTCGGAGAGGACGGCGGAGAGGCGCTCGGCGGAGGGGTTGGCCTTCACGTTCGAGGCGCGGCTGGCGTTGAGCCAGGTGGTCACCTTGGCGACAGCGGCGTCCGCCAGGGGGCCGAGGTGGTCGGTGGTGACGCCGGCGCTTCCGGCCGCTGCCTGTGCAGGGGAGCCTGTGGTGGTGGTCGTTCCCTTGTCAGCTGCGGGTTTCGCGGTCGTCATGGTTGTCCTCCTCGGAAGCGTTCTTGATCGATGATGTTGACGGCGACGGGTCGTCTGTCGCCACTGATACTGGACGAGTATCGCCGGTACTCCCGCATCCCGGGGAGGGGCAGTTCCGGTGGCGGCGCTACTTTGAGTCAAAAATGTCGCTTCCGGGATGGGGACTGTGGCACGATGAGCCCATGGCTCATGATCCGGCACCGCGGCGAGGCCGCCCGAGGATCCAGGAGGTGGCGGACGAGATCGTCGCCGGTGTCCTGGCGACCGCCGGACCGCGGGTCGGGGGACGCGACTACTCCACCCGCCGGGTCGCGCTGATGACCGGGCTGAGCCAGCCTGTGGTCAGCCGGGCGATGCGACGGATCCGTGCCGGGGCGGCGGAGCCGGTGACGGACCTGGCGCCCACCTCCGGCGACCTGTGGATGACGGGGTTCCGGGTAGAGTACCCCAGGGTGACCCTTCTCTTCGGGGAGCGCGGAGGGGCGGCGCGGGACGCCGGGAGCGGGGAGCGGCAGGCGTCGGAACGTCGGGCGACCTCGGTGATGGCGGCGCTGCGCGTGGCGGGCGTCTCGGGCTGGCCGCAGAGTCAGGCGACGTTCGACGCCGGCGACGAGAGTCCGGCCGCCGGTGTCGTCCGGGTGATGTGGGAGCCGGGCGGGCAGAGCTGGGACGGCTTCCTGGGCCAGCTGTCCGCCGTCCTGGACGCCTGTGCGCCCACGGTGGACGCGATACCCGGTGACCTGCTGGCGCAGTTGTCCGTCGCGGTGGGGCACGGGCTGCACGGGCTGCAGTGGGAGAGGGCGGAGTCCGGGTCGGCGGCGGCCCGGCGGACGAAAAATGATCCGGATTTTGACTCGGACTACTTATCTCTTGCGGAGTATCCGCCCCCCACCAACGCCCGGACGGGTGCGACACCGAGACATCTTCAGAATGAAATCTCGGTCACCGAGCAGATCGCGATCGCCCTGCGCAAGGAGATCATGAACGCCGGCTTCCGGCCCGGTGACCGGGTGACCAGCACCCGGCTGGCGAACCACATGGAGATCCCCGTCTCCACCGTCCGCTCGGCGATGCGCCGCCTCGTGGACGACGGCCTGCTCACCGCGTCCGGCGGCGCCTTCGCCCTGCCGCTGGTCACCGGCAGTGACATCATCGACCTGTACGCGGCACGGCTGCAGGTCGGGCGGGTGCTGCTGCGCGCCTGTTCCGGGCGTTCGCGCCAGCAGATGCTGGCACCCCAGCTGGCGTTGCGCGCCGTCGAGGCCGCCGCTGAACACGGCACCGCGTCCGACGTGGACCAGGCGGACCTGCACTTCCAGCAGACGCTCGCCGACGCCAGCGGCCTGCCGCAGTCCTCGCGGGTCTTCCACGCGCTCACCCTGCGTCTGCGCATGTTCATCTCCGTGCTGCAGCTGGACTACACCCCGGCGGTGCAGCGCATCGTGGGGGACGACCGGTACATCCTCAACGCCCTGCTGTCCGGTGACGTCGAGGGGGCGTTGGCGGTGTGGCGGGCGAAACTCGACAATGCGGTGCGGCATATGGCGCACGTGTCGCCGACGACCTTCGATCCTGCGTTGTGGGAGCGCCTCGTGGGGGAGGCCTGACGGGTGTCAATGTATTTCCGGTAAATTCGCCGACTTATTTCTCCGGCAGCCTGTTCACCTGGCAATATATCGGTTATTCATTGCTCATTGCAATGTCATATCGCCCCCGAATTATCGGGGTGACTAAATTTCCGGAGTACTGTTATTCCGTCCTGCCCTCAATTCTGGAGAATGGTTCGACGACTGCGTTCCGAAAGTTCTCCGCGGGCACTATTTCTGTATGGAAGGTACTCCAGTGCTGAAGAACATCACGGCCGGAAGAAAGACGGTGAGGGGAGCCGCCCTCGCCCTGGTGGCGGCGTGGAGCGTCGCGGCCGCGGGGACAGTCGTCGCCGCCCCGCAGGCGCAGGCGGCGGACGCCAGGAACCTGGTGACCTTCGGCGACTCGTACCTCTCGAACCCCACGCCCGCCGAGACGGTCGGCGCCAAGGTCCGGGCCGCGGCGGAACAGGCCGGCATCCCGATCGACAACGGGCCCGCGGCACCGCTGGCCCAGTACACCGCCCACGGCTGCGGCCAGTCCTCGACCAATGCGCCGCGGCAGATCGGACGGATGACCGGCCTCACCGTGCGGGACTACTCCTGCCCGGGGGCCATGGCGTACACACCCGGGGCCCCGGCGATGACGCTGAAGGGCGAGATCGACAACGCGCTGGCGGACCGGGCACTCACCGCCGCCACCACGAACGTGGTCATCCAGTTCGGGTTCAACGACTCCTACAGCTGGCTGATGGGCAAGGTCCTCGCCAACGGGCTGCCCGACACCTACCTCAACCTCGACCGGCGCTACGCCGAGCAGAAGGTCCTGTGGACCCGCGCGATGAACGACGCGATCAACCGCATCCGGGCCGCCGCCCCCAACGCGCGGATCACCGTGGCGGACTACCCGACGATCTCCAAGCCGGAGACCGCCGAGCAGTGCCTGCTGCACGTCGAGATGATCCCGGGCGACATCGGGATCCCCGCCTTCTGGATCCGCGACGCCGAGGTCAACATCCACAACTGGTCGAAGGAACTGGTGTCCGCACGCTCCCGCGACAACGTCGTCTTCGCCGACATCCGGGGCGCCACCGCAGGACGCGGTGAATGCGCCCCGGACGACGCCCGGCTGATCGCCGGCGTCATCGACACCACGAACGTCTCCGGCTACAACCTGCCGGTCCACATGACCAACCGGGGCGTGACACGCACCGCCGAGGTCATCGCGGCCACCTTCTGACCCCTCGCCCCACCAGTCCGGGCTACCCCCGGACACCACACACGCCTGACACCACGCCTGAAGGAGGCAGCATGCACGAACACGGGACACACGTCTCTGTGCGAACCCAGGTCACCCAGATGCTCGAATCACTCCCGCCACTGGTCAGGGCCGGGGTGCTGAGGACGGGAGGGCCCCGAGAATCCGCCGGTCTCATCGGCGCGATGGGGAAGTGGGGCATGTCCCTGGCCGCCCTGGCGGAGATGGGCGCCACCTCGTTCCCCGGACGCACCGCGCTGGTCGACGACGCCGGGTCGCTGACCTACGCGGAGCTCCGGGACCAGGCCCGGGCACTGGCCCGCAGCCTGCGGACCTACTCTGACCCGGACGGCCGGGACATCTCGTCGGTCTCCGTGATCGCCAGGAACAGCAGGGGACTCGTCCTGCCCCTCATCGCCGCGGCCTACCTCGGTGCGGAGGCGAAGATCCTCAACCCCGGGTCGTCGCTGGCCCAGCTCCAGGACATCGCCGACGACTACCCGAGCAGCGTCACCTTCATCGACGCGGAGTTCGGCGAGGTGCTGGAGACTCTCCGCGCCGACAACAGGGTCACCGTCGCCGAGTGGTCCGGTGACACGGCGGGGCACCCCTCGCTGGAGTCCCTCATCGCCGCGGGACGGCGCGAGTACCGCCACGTGGCACTGCCGGACAGGCCCGCCCAGAAGTCGACGGTCATCATGTCGTCCGGTACCCGCGGCGTCCCGAAGGCCGTCGTCCTGCCGGTGCCCCGGACGCCGAAGGTGCTCGGCAGCATCCTGGAGCGGATCCCCTTCCGCTCCGGTGACGTGATCCAGCTGTCCGTCGGCATGTTCCACGCCTGGGGCTGGCTGAACCTGCACATCTCCATGGCCACGGGCTCCACCCTGCTCACCCGGCGGTGGTTCGACAGGGACACTGACATCCGCGACATCACCCGGCACAGGGTGACCGGCATCATCTCCGCGGCGGTGTACCTGCGGCAGATCCTCGCCGGAGTCGGCGCAGACGGTGCCGACGGTGCCGAGGGGGTCGACGTGACCGGCGTCCGGTACATCGTCTCCGCCGGCAACGCCATCCCGCCGGAGCTGGTGGTGGAGCTCAACGCGCGGTTCGGGGACGGCGAGGGCGTGGTGCACAACTTCTACGGCTCCACCGAGCACGGGCAGATCACCCTGGCGACCGCCGCCGACATGGTCGCCGACCCCACCACCGCCGGCCGTCCCGGGCCGGGTGTGCGCCTGGCGATCATCGGGGACGACGGGCGCCCCGTGGCCCCCGGCCAGACCGGCGTCATCTACTCGTCGAACTCCATGACCTCCCTGGGCTTCCTGTCCGACAAGGACTCCGGCGACATCGTCGACGGCATGCTGTCCACCGGTGACAAGGGCTTCGTCGACGACGACGGCAGGCTGTACGTCTGCGGGCGCGCCGACGACATGGTCATCCGGGGCGGGGAGAACATCCACCCCCGTGCCATCGAGGAGTTCCTGCTCACCCTCCCCCAGATCCGGGACGCGTTCGTCATCGGGCACCAGGACGACCTGGTGGCCACGCTCAACGCCTACATCGTCACCGAACCGGGGAGCGGCGACGGCGACATCAGCGACCGGGAGCTGAACGACGCCGTCCTCGCCGGGGTCAACCAGTTCTGCGCCCTGGACAACATCGTCCGGGTGCAGACACTGCCCCGGAACGACTCCGGGAAGGTCGTCCCGCGACTGCTTCCCGACATCCCCGACGTTCCCGACGCATCCGCCTCCACCCGCTAGAAAGAAGAGGACACCCGTGTACTACTCCAACGGCAACTACGAGGCCTTCGCCCGTCCGCGGAAACCCGAGGGCATCGAGGACAGGCACGCCTGGATCGTCGGCACCGGACTGGCGGGCCTCGCCGCCGCGACCTTCCTTATCCGCGACGCGCAGATGCCCGGCGCCAACATCCACCTCATCGAGGAGCTCCCGCTCGCCGGCGGGTCACTCGACGGTGCCGAGCGTCCCGACATCGGGTTCGTCACCCGCGGCGGCCGGGAGATGGAGAACCACTTCGAGTGCCTGTGGGACATGTACCGTTCGATCCCCTCGCTCGAGATCCCCGGGGCGTCCTACCTGGACGAGTACTACTGGCTGGACAAGGACGACCCCAACTCGTCCAACTGCCGCCTCATCCACCAGCGGGGCAACCGGGTGCCCTCGGACGGCGACTTCACCCTCACAGAGAAGGCGCAGCTGGAGATCGTGAAGCTCGTCACCGCCTCCGAGCACACCCTGGAGGGACGCTCGATCGAGGACTACTTCTCCGACGAGTTCTTCGCCAGCAACTTCTGGTTCTACTGGGCCACGATGTTCGCCTTCGAGAAGTGGCACTCCCTGATCGAGATGCGCCGCTACGTGATGCGGTTCATCCACCACACCGGCGGACTCCCGGACTTCACGGCGCTGAAGTTCAACCGCTACAACCAGTACGACTCCATGGTGCGTCCGGTACTGACCCACCTCCTCGACCATGACGTGGACGTCCGCTACGGCACCACCGTCGTCGACATCGACGTCGACATCGACGGGCCGACCAAGACCGCCACGGCGCTGCAGGTCGAGACCGCGGACGGCGCACAGACCATCGCTCTGGGCGAGAACGACTACGTGTTCGTCACCAACGGATCCATCACCGAGTCCACCACCTACGGCGACCACGACACCCCGGCGCCCGTCACCACCGAACCCGGTGGGGCCTGGACGCTGTGGGAGAACCTCGCCGCGAAGTCCCCGGACTTCGGACGTCCCGGGGTGTTCTACCGGGACCTCCCGGAGAAGAGCTGGTTCGTCTCCGCGACGGCCACGCTGAAGGACGGCAGGGTCGAGCCGTTCATCGAACGGCTCACCCAGCGGTCCCTGCACGACGGCAAGGTCAACACCGGCGGCATCATCACCGTCGCGGACTCGTCCTGGATGATGAGCTTCGCGGTCCACCGCCAGCCGCACTTCACGTCGCAGAACGAGAACGAGATCATCGTGTGGATCTACGCCCTCTACTCCGACGTGGACGGCGACCACGTCCGGAAGCCGATCGTGGAGTGCTCCGGCGAGGAGATCACCCGCGAGTGGCTCTACCACCTGGGCGTCCCGGTGGACCGGATCGAGGAGATGTCGGCGCAGGAGTCGGTGAACACCAACCCGGTGTACATGCCCTTCATCACGTCGTACTTCATGCCGCGTCGTGCCGGGGACCGTCCGGGCGTCGTGCCGGAGGGGTCGAAGAACCTCGCGTTCATCGGCAACTTCGCCGAGTCGCCGTCACGGGACACCGTGTTCACCACGGAGTACTCCGTGCGCACCGCGATGGAGGCCGTGTACACCTTCATGGACGTGGACCGCGGAGTCCCCGAGGTCTTCGGCTCGGTGTACGACCTGCGCGAACTGCTGAAGGCGACCTACCACCTCAGGGACCGCAGGAGCTTCGAGGAGCAGCCGCTGACATCGAGGTTCCCGCTGCCGGTGCCGCGCTTCATCACCTCCCGGCTGCGCGCGAAGCTGAACGGTACGTGGGTGGAGGAGCTGCTGCAGGAATCCGGTCTGCTGAAGCGCTGAGTGTCGGGCGGCCCACCCGCCGCCGGACCCCGACAATGACCAGAGGGCGTCCCCGGAACTTTCCGGGGACGCCCTCTGACGTGCTGTGGAGCCGATGACGGGAATCGAACCCGCGTATTCAGCTTGGGAAGCTGATGTTCTACCATTGAACTACATCGGCGGTCATGCTCGCGCACTGCAGATGACTTTAACACAGTCCAGCGACGGGGTGAGACAACGGGGTGGGGGCTGGTCCGCTAGGGTAAGTGACGTGCTTCTTTCCGATCGAGACATCCGCGCAGCCCTCGGTTCAGGTGACCTCGCCCTGGACCCGTTCGACCCGACCCTCATCCAGCCGTCGAGCATCGACGTGCGTCTCGACCGCTACTTCCGGGTGTTCAACAACTCCCGGTACACGCACATCGACCCGCGTCTGCCGCAGGAGGACCTCACCACCCTCGTGGAGGTCGGGGACGGCACCGGTGAGGACGGGACCGACGTCGCTGACGGGGGAGTGGCCGCCGAGGCGTTCATCCTGCACCCCGGTGAGTTCGTCCTCGGATCCACCCTGGAGCTCGTCACCGTGCCGGACAACCTCGCCGCCCGCCTGGAGGGCAAGTCGTCCCTGGGGCGGCTCGGCCTGCTGACCCACTCGACGGCGGGTTTCGTGGACCCCGGCTTCACCGGGCACATCACCCTGGAGTTGTCGAACACCGCGAACCTGCCGATCGCGCTCTACCCCGGGATGAAGATCGGGCAGCTGGCGCTGTTCAACCTCTCCAGTCCGGCGGAGTCCCCTTACGGTTCGGGCCCGTTGGGCTCGAAGTACCAGGGGCAGCGCGGCCCGACCCCGTCGAAGGCCTACCTGAACTTCCGCACGTAGTCCACGGCCGCGCCGCACACACACCTCGCCCCCGGGAGCATCGCTGCTGCCGGGGGCGGGGTGCTGACGTTTCAAGAGGAGAATGCTCAGCTGCCGTATACGGGTCCTTCCGTCGGGGTCCGTCGGTGCGACGGTGATGTCTCGGGCGGTGACTCCGGTGACCACCGTGATCACGGTGTCTCAGTGGCCTCCGAAGGCGCTGACATTCAATCTACGAGCCGTCGATTAAAGATCCATGGCAACCCACTGGGGTGTCACTGCCGCCTCACTGGGGTGTTCGGCCGGGGCTGTCAGTGGCCGTCAGTGGTCGTCAGCGGCCGTCAGCGGCCGTCAGTGGCCGTCGTCGGGGCGGAAGCCCGCCTCGACGGCGAGCACCGCGAGCTGCACACGGGTGGACGCGCCGAACTTGCCCAGCAGCTGCGAGACCTGCTTCTTCACCATGCTCGACGACCGTCCGGTCTTGCGGCTGATCTCGGCGTTCGACAGCCCGATGCACAGCAGCGAGAGGATCTTCTCCTCGGAGGCGGACAGCCGGGGGAGTGAAGGGCCCCTCGGGGTGTCCGGCCGTGGCTCGGGGTCGACCTCGGACGGACGGTGCTCCTGGGTGTCCGGCGTCAGGTGCCGGACCAGGTTCGACGCCGGTTGTGGACTGACCACAGTTCCGCCGTTGGCGGTGGCCAGGACGGTGTCGATGATGAACTCGGGGCGCGAACTCTTCAGGATGTAGCCCCGCCCGCCCTGCGCGAGCACCGCGAGCATCGTCTCCTCCTCGTCGAGCGCCGTCATGGCGACGAACACCGGAGGATCCGGCAGGGTACGGATGTGGCCGAGCAGCTCGACCCCGTCCATGCCGGGGATGTGGATGTCCGCCAGGACGACGTCCACCGGGTTGTCCCCGGCGCACGCCTCCAGGAGGTCGAGCGCCTCCTGGCCGGTGGCGGCTTCGCCGACCACCTCGATCGACTCGCCGGCGGGCGATCCGAAGTACAGGCGTAGCGAGGACAGGACCAGCGGGTCATCGTCCACGATCAGCAGGCGGACAGGGGGTGAAGGCATATCAGGCAGAGTGCTGGGGGAGGCTCTCAGCGCTTACGGCACCACGGGAGGGAGGGGTGGTACTTGCAGCTGGCGATGTCGGAGATCGCCCGCTTGGTGTCGACGGAGGCCGAGGATCCCGCGACGACGGAGGAGCCGGAGGCGGGCAGGGTCTCGGCGGAGGAGACACCGGTCGACAGACCGGCGGTGAGGGCGACGGTGGCGGCCGCCAGGAGAAGGCGACGGCCGTGAGCAGGCACGATGGACACAGTTGCTCCTTGAATCGTTGTGAGGGGTGTTTATCAAGATTTGATAACAACTATAGGCAGTCGGAGAGTGGTACGCCAGAAGAGGCTGCCCGATCCCCCCTCCGCGGCGGCGCCACCCGTCCGCACGCTGCCCGTTTCCCCACCGGGGGTGACCATTCCGGCGTCCAGCGTACCCCCGGCCTTTGCCGCCCGCGCCCGCATGGAACCCACCC
>NZ_JALAGY010000064.1 GCF_022712195.1 Corynebacterium sp.
CCGGGAAGGACGCACCGTGGAACTCACCCCCAGGGAGCAGGAGAAGCTCCTCATCTTCACCGCCGCGGAGGTCAGCCGCCGGCGACGGGCCCGGGGGCTCGCCCTCAACGTGCCCGAGGCCACGGCGCTGATCAGCGAGGCCGTCATCGAGGCCGCCCGGGACGGGCGCACCGTCGCCGAGGCGATGGAGATCGGCACGCAGGTCCTCGGGCGCGACGACGTGCAGGACGGCGTCCGTGAACGACTGGCCCTGATCCAGGTCGAGGCCACGTTCCCGGACGGCACGAAGCTCGTCAGCGTCCATGACCCGATCGGGATGTGACCGGTACCCGTGGAATCCCTCACCGTCCTCTACGCCGGAGCCGAGGTGCCGACCCCGGCAGCACTGCAGGACGCCACCGGTGTGCCGGTGGTCACCGGCCCCCGCGCCCTCTCCCACCACGCTGAACAGGCACGGACGCAGGACGTGCCGTTGGTGGTCGTCCCCGCCGGCACGGGGCGTGCCCTGACGTCAGTCACCCAGGCGGCCCAGGCGTTGCAGTGGGAGCGGCGTTCCGGGACACAGGTGGTGCTCGGACCGTCGTTGATCGACGCCACCCGCGCGATCGCCGAGATGCGGCGCCATCTGCGTGCCGCGGCGACGTCACATGACGGTGTCCTGTTCCGGGCCGACACCGTCGACCCGTTCGCCGACGCCGAACTGCTGCGCCGGGTACGCCTCGCCCAGCAGTACTCCGAGGACCTCCTGGTGGAGGTTGCCTTCGACGGGTCGTGGCCGTCACCGGGCACTGCGAGGGAACGCCTCCGTCTTCTCGGTGGGACGGGCGTCGCCGAGATCCGTGCGGACCTGGGCGCGGACGGCGGGATCCCGTTGTTCCGCCGGTCGTCCCTGGCCACGGCAGCGCGGCGCGCGTCGCACACGGCCCTTCACCTGCTTCGTGACCACCACGACGACGGCATCGCCGACGGCCTGCTCGCCGACCATGCCACCGGCTTCGCCCACTCGCACGGCCCCAGCAACGGCCACAGCCACCACCACTAGGAGAGTTCCATGTCCGGATCCGCCAGCTACGGCCCGGCCCCCGACCAACCGACGATGATCGAGCTGAACCGGGGGCGTGCCACGGTTGCCCTGCGGGTGTCGAACACCGGGGACCGGGCGGTCCAGGTCGGCTCCCACTACCACTTCTTCGAGGTCAATCCGGCGCTCAGTTTCGATCGCGAGGCGTCCTGGGGGACCCGCCTGGCGATTCCCTCCGGGCTGGCGGTGCGTTTCGAACCCGGTGACACCCGCGAGGTGGAGTTGGTGGACTTCGGTGGTCGGCGGGTCCTGCACGGGTTCGCGGGGCTGGTCGAGGGACGTCTCGACGATCCGGCGGTGAAGGCCCGCGCCCTGGAGAACCTGCCGGACTTCCTCGCCACCAACGATGAGCTGGAGACACGCCCATGAGTTCTGTCGACCGGTCCCGCTACGCCGAGATCTACGGTCCCACGACCGGCGACACCGTCACCCTGGCGGACACCTGCCTCACCGTCCGTATCGAGCACGACCATCTCGCCGGGTCCTACGGTGACGAGTCCGTGTACGGCGGCGGCAAGGCGGTGCGCGACGGCATGGCACAGGACCCGACCGCCACCGCCGCGTCCGGGGCACTGGACACCGTCATCACCGGTGTCATCGTCCTCGACGCGGTTGCCGGCGTCGTCAAAGGCGACGTCGGTATCCGGGACGGCCGTATCGTGAAGATCGGCAAGGCCGGTAACCCGAACACGCAGGACGGGGTGGATCCGGAGCTGGTCATCGGCCCCGGCACCGAGGTCATTGCCGGGGAGCACCGCATCCTCACCGCCGGGGGAGTGGACACCCACATCCACTACATCACTCCGCAGCAGGCCCAGCACGGCCTGGCCAACGGCGTCACCACGTTCTTCGGCGGCGGTACCGGCCCGGCCGAGGGCACCCTCGGTACCACCTGCACGCCCGGGGCGTCCGGCGTGCAGTTCATGCTTCGGGCGGCCGAGGGCATGCCGGTCAACACCGGTTTCCTGGGCAAGGGGTCCGGGTCTCTGCCGGAGGCGCTGGCCGAGCAGGTCCGCGGCGGCGCTGCGGGACTGAAGATCCACGAGGACTGGGGCGCCACCCCGGCGACGATCCGCACCGCCATGGACGTCTGCGACGAGTTCGACGTGCAGCTCGCCATCCACACCGACACCCTCAACGAGGGCGGTTTCTTCGAGTCCACCGCCCGTGCCTTCAAGGGCCGCCCCGTGCACACCTTCCACTCGGAGGGGGCCGGAGGTGGGCATGCCCCGGACATCCTGCGTGTCACCGGCATGCCGAACGTGCTGCCGGCGTCCACGAACCCCACGCTGCCGTACACGGTGAACTCGGTGGAGGAGCTGCTGGACATGGTGATGGTCTGCCACCACCTGTCCCACGACATCCCGGAGGACGTGGCCTTCGCCGACTCCCGGGTGCGTGCCGAGACCATCGCCGCGGAGACGGTGCTGCACGACCTCGGTGTCATCAGCATCTTCAGTTCGGACTCGCAGGCGATGGGCCGGGTCGGTGAGTCCTGGATCCGCGCGTTCCAGACCGCCCACCACTGCCGGGAGCAGCTCGGCGAGTCGGAGGAGGACGCCGGCACCGGTGCAGACAACAACCGGGTGCTGCGGTACGTGGCGAAGATGACGGTCAACCCGGCAATCGCCCAGGGGATCGGGAAGTATGTCGGCAGTATCGAGCCGGGGAAGCTGGCGGACCTGGTGCTGTGGCCGGTGGACTCCTTCGCCGCGAAACCACGCCTGGTGCTGCGTCAGGGCAGGATCGCGTACGCGCAGATGGGTGATCCGAACGCGTCGTTGGCCACGCCGCAGCCAGTGCTCTACCGCGACCAGTTCGCCGGTTACGGCACTGCCCTGCAGAGCACCCGGGTGACGTTCATGTCCGCCGCGGCGATCGAGGCGGGTGTACCCGACCAGCTCGGCCTGACCTCCACCGTCCTGCCGGTGGCGGGTACCCGCGACATCGGCAAGAGGGACATGGTGCGCAACGACCGTCTCGCCGACATCGCCGTGGACCCGGACACCTACGAGGTCACCGTCGACGGTGAGGCCGCGACGATCGCCCCCGCGACCACGCTGCCGCTGGCACAGAAGTTCTTCCTGTTCTGATGCTCCCGTTCCTGCAGGCGCTGACCTACGCCGACTCCGCCTACCCGTCGGGACGCTACACGCTGTCCCACGGGCTGGAGGGGCTGGTGCAGGCCGGTCGGGTCCGCGGAACGCGGCAGGTCACCGAGGTGTTGCTCGACCACCTGCGCCACACCGCAGGCCCCGGCGACGGGGTCGCCACCGCCGTCGCCGTGATGACGGACGACCTCACCACCCTGGCCGCCCTGGACCACGAGCTCTCTGCGACGAAGGTCACCGGTGAGCTCCGCCGGGCGTCCACCCGCGTCGGACGTCAACTGCTGCAGGTCACCGCACAGGTCGAGGAACAGCTCGGCGAGGAGCAGCCGGACACCCTGCGCACCTACGCCGCCGCCGTCGCCGCCAAGGAGACTCCCGGGAACCAGGCCGTCGCCGCCGGGGTGATACATGCGTCCCACGGCCTGGACGCGGCGACGGCGGTCGCCACCGAACTCACCGGACTCGCCGTGGGGTGGGCGGGTGCGGCGCTGCGCCTGCGCCAGTGCGACCACATCGGGGCGCAGGTCGCCGTCGCCGCCGCACATCCGGTGATCGTCGAGGTCGCCGGCCGTTCCGTCCGGTCCGCCCACGCGCTGCTGGCCGACGGGGACTGGAGCCTGCTGGGCCGTGCCAGCCCCGGCAGCGACCTCGCCTCCGCCGCGCACGAGACCGCCCCCGCCCGACTGTTCATGAGCTAGAGAGGACACACCATGACCACACCGAGTACCCCCGACCCCGTCACCGGCACCGGGTCACCGCTGCGCATCGGCGTCGGCGGCCCCGTCGGCTCCGGCAAGACCGCCCTGATCGAGGCCCTCGTCCCCCGCTTCGTCGGGGCCGGACGCCGGGTCGGGGTGATCACCAACGACATCTACACCCAGGAGGATGCCATGCACGTCCGCCGGGAACTCGACGGCGTGATCAGTCCCGACGTGGTCATCGGCGTGGAGACCGGCTCCTGCCCGCACACCGCGGTGCGCGACGACCCGACGATGAACCTCATGACCGCCGCGGACCTGCTCGACGAGCACCCGGAGATCGACACCCTGTTCTTCGAGTCCGGCGGGGACAACCTCACGCTCACCTTCTCCCCGGCGCTGGTGGACGTGTTCGTCTTCGTCCTGGACACGGCCGAGGGGCAGAAGATGCCGAGGAAGCGGGGGCCCGGCATCACCGAGTCGGACATCCTGGTGATCAACAAGACCGACATCGCGCAGTACGTCCGCTGCGACCTGACGGTGATGAACGCCGACGCCGTGGACGTGCGCGACGGCGACCCCGTGGTCCTCACCGACTGCTTCTCCGGGCAGGGCATCGCCGAACTGCAGCAGAGACTGGAGGGCTTCCGGGAGTGACCTCCCTCGACCCGTCCGCGCTGACCCCGCCGATCCCGCACGAGATGGCGGGGTTCGCGGGGGAGCGTTCCGTCGGCGGGGTGATGGCGGTGGGGCGTCCCGGCAAGGTCGGTGTCCTCGATGTCACGCTGGGAGCGGAGGACGGACGGACCGGGGTGGTGTCTCGGTTCGTCAAGGCGCCGATGCAGCTGACCCGCCCGCTGTACATCGACCCGTCCGACCCGGGCGAGGCGTTCCTCTACGTCCGTACCACCGGGGGTGGGCTGGCCCAGAACGACCGCGTCCGCCAGCGGGTGGCGCTCGCCCCGGGCGCCCGTGTGACGGTGACCACCCAGGCCGGCACGCCGGTGCACCGGATGGACGCCGGGATGGCGTCGCAGTGGGTGAGCCTGCACGTCGCCGACGGTGCGGTGTGCGAGTACCTGCCCGGTCAGACGATCCTCTTCGGCGGTTCACGGCTGCTGCAGACCACCGACGTCGACGTCGCGCCCGGGGGCACGCTGCTCGCCGCGGAGGTGACGCTCTCCGGGCGGCTCGCCCGTGGGGAACGCGACGTCTTCGACGCGCTCGCGCAGCGTCTCCGCGTGACACGCGCCGGCCGTCCTCTGCTGTCGGACACGCTGTACGTCACCGGCGCCACGGCGCGGTCGGAGATGCTCCTGGCCCGGTGGCCGGTGTGGGCCACTGTCCTCGTCGTGCCACCTGTCCCGTCCGCCGTCCCGGCGCTGCTCGACGAGGTGCGTGCCGTCCTGCCCGCGGTGTCCGACGGGCTCACGGCCGCGGCGTCGACGATGGTCGCGGACGAAGGAATCACCGTGCGTGTGGCCGGCGACGACCCGGTCAGTGTGCGGGCGCTCGTCGGTGCGGTGCACGGTCTGGCGCGGGAGCACCTGCTGGGGCGGGGAGCAGTCGACCTGCGGCGGATGTGAGTGCGTCGACCTGCGCGTCGGTGTGCGTCGCCATCACCGTCACCCGCAGGATCGCCCGGCCGCGGGGGACGGTGGGGTAGCGGATCGCCGGGATGTGGAACCCTTCCTGCCGCAGTGCATCCGCCACGGCCACGGCCTCCGCTTCGTCGCCGACAGGTACCGGGATGATCGGTGTCCCTGATGTCCCTGGTGTGTCTGCCAGGCCCAGCCCGTCGGTGAGGCGCCGGACATTGTCCTGCAGTCCCCGGACATGGCCGGGGTCGGAACGCACCAGTCGCACGGCGGCCAGTGCGGCGGCGACGGTCGGCGCGGGCGACGCGGTGGAGTAGATGAACGGCCGTGCCTGGTTCCGCAGCAGGTCGCAGGTGGTTGTGTCGGCGCAGAGGAACCCTCCCTCCGACCCCAGGGCCTTGCTCAGTGTGCCGACGAGGACGTCCGGCGCAGGGGAGCGGGGCGCCGCGCTGCCGCGCCCGTCGCCGAGGGTGCCGATGCCGTGGGCGTCGTCGACGAGGACGTGGCAGTCGTGTTGCCGGGCCAGCGGGACGAGGGTGTCCACCGGGGCGACGGTACCGTCCATGGAGAATACCCCGTCGGTGACGACGAGGCCGTGCGGGGTGGTCCGGTCCCGGAGGAGCCGACGCAGCGCGTGCATGTCCCGGTGCGGGTAGACGCGCACCTCGGCGCCGTTGCTCTTCGCCGTCCGGCATCCGTCGATGATGCTGGCGTGGTTGCGTTCGTCGGAGTAGACGGTGACCGTGTCGTCCGCCAGGACGGTCAGGGCCGAGAGGTTCGCGGCGTAGCCGGTGGGGAACAGGACGCAGTCCGGGTAGCCGAGCCAGTCGGCGAGCTCCTCCTCGAGCCGCCGGTGCAGGGTGGTGGAGCCGGTGGTGAGCCGTGAGCCGCCGGCGCCGGTGCCGAAGGTGCGGGTGGCGGCCACGGCGGCGTCGACGACGTCGGGGTGGTGGGAGAGCCCCAGGTAGTTGCTGGAGGAGAACAGCAGCCGGCGGTCGCCGTCGACGTCGACGACGGGGTGTTGGCCGCTGTCGAGGTCGACGGTGGAGCGCCCGAGCCCGGCGGCGCGCCAGGTGCGCAGGCGTTCGGTGAGGTGGGGCCGCAGGCCGGTGGGGGAGGTCACGGTGGCTCCTTTATTGAACAGTGTATAGCCTGGTCGTGTGAACAGTGTAGACCACAGCACCGACCACTGGGACGCAGCACGCGTCATCGACGCCGACCGGCGCCACGTCTGGCACCCCTACGCCCCGCGGCACGCGGCGACGGAGAACCTGCCCGTCGCCGCCACGTCCGGCACCCGCCTGCACCTGGCGGACGGACGCGAGGTCATCGACGGCATGAGCTCCTGGTGGGCGGCGTGCCACGGCCACGGGCACCCGGCGCTCCGGGAGGCCGCACACCGCCAGGTCGACCGGATGAGCCACGTGATGTTCGGTGGGCTCACCCACCGTCCCGCCGCGGAACTTGCCGAACGACTCATCGACCTCGCCGGCGTCGTCAGCGTCGCCGGCGGACCGGGCCGTGCCGGTGACCCGTTGACGTCGGTGTTCTACTCCGACTCCGGGTCGGTGGCCGTCGAGGTCGCATTGAAGACGGCGTTGCAGTACCAGCGGGGCGTCGGACGGCCCGAGCGGAACCGCTTCCTGACCTGGCGCGGCGGGTACCACGGGGACACCCAGGGGCCGATGGGCGTATGCGACCCCGACGGCGGCATGCACGCCCTGTGGGCCGGTGTGCTCACTCCACAGGTCTTCGTGCCGGCGCCGCCACCCCGCGGCAGCACCCCGGAGGTGATCGACGCCTATCTGTGCCGGTTACGCACCGCTGTCGAGGAGAACCACGTCGCCGCCGTCATCGTCGAACCGGTGGTGCAGGGGGCCGGCGGCATGCGCTTCCACGACCACGCGCTGGTGGCGGGCCTGCGCCGGGTCTGTGACGACACCGGTGCACTGCTCGTCCTCGACGAGATCGCCACCGGGTTCGGACGCACCGGCGACACGTTCGTCGGCACCGCCGCCGGCGTGGTCCCCGACATACTGTGCCTGGGAAAGGCATTGACCGGCGGTTTCATGAGCTTCGCCGCCACGCTGTCCACCGACCGGGTGGCCGCCGCCGTGGACTCCGGGCCCGGCGGGGCGCTGATGCACGGTCCGACGTTCATGGGCAACCCCCTGGCGTGCGCTGTCTCACTCGCGGCGCTGGACCTGGTGGAGTCCGGCTACTGGCGCGAGTCGGTGCCGCGCATCGCCGCACTGCTGCGTGCGGGGCTGGCGCCGCTGCAGGACGCCCCGGGGGTCGTGGACGTCCGGGTGCTGGGGGCGATCGGCGTGGTGGAGACCGCCGACCCGGTGGACACCACCCGGGTCACCGCCGACCTGGTGGCGCGTGGCGTGTGGCTGCGGCCCTTCGGACGGCTGCTCTACACCATGCCCCCGTTCACCTGCACCGACGACGAGATCCGGCGCATCACCTCCGCCATGTGCGAGGCGGTGACGGCACAGTGATCCTCCTGGTCACCGGAACCGGCACCGACGTGGGGAAGACGGTCGCCACCGCGGCCCTGGCGGTCTGCGCGGAGGAGGCGGGGCACCACGTCACCGTGGTCAAACCCGTGCAGACCGGCGAGCCTCCCGGACACGGGGACCTGCGCACCGTCACCGGCCTGACCGGGGTCACCGACACACACTGCCTCGCCACCTGCCCGGAGCCGCTGGCACCGGTCGCCGCCGCGCGACGGGCCGGCGTGGTCCTGCCAGGTCTGGACGGGACCGCCCGCACCCTCCGGGCCCTCGACGGGCCGGGGCGGGTCGTCCTCGTCGAAGGTGCCGGGGGACTGCTGGTCAGTCTCGGCGGCTACACCCTCGCCGACCTCGCCGTCCGGCTCGGCGCGCCGGTTGTCGTGGTGACCACCACCGTCCTGGGCAGCCTCAACCACTGCGCGCTCACCCTCGAGGCACTGGAGAACCGGGGGATCCGCTGCCTCGGGGTCATCGGCGGCTCCGTCCCGGACGAGCCGGACGTCCCGACCGCCACCACACTGGAGGAGCTGCGGGCCGGTCCGTGGCTCGGCGGCATCCCGGCAGGTGCGGGGCAGCTCGACACGGAGACCTTCCGCGCGGGTGCCGTCCGGTGGCTGGATCTGCCGGAACCGTAACCTCCGGGAAACGCCTACGGGAGTCTCCCGGAAAAACGGCGGCCGTAGCGTCCTGTGGCATGACCCAGACAGCCACCCAGACAGAACTTCAGTCAGCATCCCAGTCAGCTCCCCGTCCGGCACCGCCGTCGAGCCCGGTGGGGACCGAGGACTTCTCGCTGCGTTTCGCCCCGCGCCACTACCGGAGGTGGACGCCCGCCGCGGTCGCCGCCAGCGCCCTGGGCGGCATCGCCTACCTGGCGGACTTCTCCATCGGCGCGGCGATCGGCGTGGAGCACGGCACCGCCAACGCCGTCGGCGGTATCCTCATCGCCGCGGTGCTCATCTTCGTCTCGAGCTTCCCCCTGGCCTACTACGCCGCGCGGTACAACGTGGACCTGGACCTGATCACCCGGGGATCCGGGTTCGGGTACAAGGGGTCGGTGATCACCAACCTGATCTTCGTCTCCTTCACCTTCATCCTCTTCGCCACGGAGGGCGCGATCATGGCGCAGGGGCTCAAGGTCGGGCTCGGGATCCCGCTGTGGGCCGGGTACGCGGTCAGTTCGTTGACGATCATCCCGCTGGTCATCTTCGGGATGAAGCTGCTGTCCCGGCTGCACTCCTGGACCAACCCGCTGTGGCTGGTGCTGATGTTCGTGCCGTTGGCCGTGCTGGTGGTGCAGGAGCCGTCGTCGGTGGGCACGTTCCTGGAGTACACCGGTGAGAACGACGCCCCCGTGTCCTTCGCCGCGATGATGCTCGCCGCGGCAGTCTGCCTGTCGCTGACCGCCCAGATCGCCGAGAACATCGACTACCTGCGGTTCATGCCGCCGAAGACGGACGCGAACCGTCGGTCGTGGTGGGCCGCGGTGGTCTGCGGCGGGCCGGGCTGGGTGGTGCTCGGGGCGGTCAAGCAGATCCTCGGTGTGTTCCTCGCGGTGTACATGATCTCGGTGGTGGGGCAGAGCGCGGACATCGCCGTGGAGCCGGTGAACCAGTTCATGACCGAGTACCGGCAGATGATGCCGGGCTGGCTGGCGGTGACCCTGGCTGTGGTGCTTGTGGTGGTCTCCCAGATCAAGATCAACACCACCAACGCCTACTGCGGTTCCCTGGCCTGGACGAACATCTACTCGCGCACCACCAACCGCTACCCGGGACGCGTGTGGTTCGTGGTGCTCAACGTGTCGATCTCCCTGGCGCTGATGGAGTTCGACATGTTCAGCGTGCTCAGTTTCGTGCTGAGCTTCTACTCGAACCTGGCGATCGCCTGGATCTTCACCGTCGCCGCGGACATCGTGGTGAACAAGTACCTCCTGGGGATCTCGCCGAAGCGTCCGGAGTTCCGCCGGGGCATGCTCTTCGACTACAACCCGGTCGGGATCGTGTCGGTCCTGTTGTCCGGCGGGGTGTCCGTGGCCATGTTCTTCGGCGCGTTCGGCGACGCCGTGGCCCCGTTCTCCCCGCTGTTCGCCGCCGGGATCGCGGTGGCCGTCACCCCGCTGGCCGCGGTGCTGACGAAGGGGCGCTGGTACCTGCGCCGGACGTCCGACGGCATCGACCTGCCCATGGACGACGCCGACGGCAACCCCTCGGACGTGCGCCTGACCTGCGCGGTCACCGGCGAGTCCTGCGAGCGTCCCGACATGCTCGCCTCCGCGGTCCCGGGGCCGGACGGCAAGACCGTGTACATCTCGTCACTGGCGCTGACCCTGGACGCCACGGGTGAGCACGTCCTACCCTTGGAGCATGACACTCCCCGCTGACCTGCAGGCCGCCGTCCGCGACGCCCGACGCGTCGAGGTCTTCACCGGGGCGGGGATGAGCGCGGACTCCGGCCTGGACACCTTCCGCGACGCCACCACCGGCCTGTGGAGCAGAGTGGACCCGCAGGCGATGGCGAGCGTCGACGCCTGGTCCCGGGACCCCGCGCCGATGTGGGCCTGGTACCTGTGGCGCGCCGCGAAGGCACGCGCCGCCGTCCCCCACGACGGCCACCGCGCGGTGGCCGCCTGGCAGGAGGAACCGGGCACGAGCGTGCACGTGACCACCCAGAACATCGACGACCTGCATGAGCGGGCCGGGAGCCGGGACGTCTCGCACCTCCACGGCAGCCTCTTCGACTTCCGGTGCTCGGTCTGCGACGCCCCCGCCGCCGAACCGGAGCTGCCCTCCCTCGACGACGCTCCCGTCGACCGGCTCACACCCCCGGGGTGCCGCACGTGCGGCGGTCCGGTGCGGCCGGGGGTGGTCTGGTTCGGTGAGATGCTGCCGCAGGCGGAGTTCGCCGCGGCGGAGGAGTCCATGGGGTCCTGCGACCTGGTGGTGGTCGTCGGGACGAGCGGTGTGGTGTACCCGGCGGCCGGGTTGCCGCGGATCGCCGCCTCCCGGGGTGTTCCCGTGGTGGAGGTCAGCCCCGACGACACCGACCTGACACCCCTGGCGACCTGGTCGCTGCGCACCACCGCGGCGGTGGGGCTGCCGCAGCTGCTCAGCTGAAGCGCACCTCGTCGATGCTCAGGGCGTCGCCCGGGGGCATCTGCCCCTTCGCGATGTCCACGTAGTGCCCGGCGTGGGTGACCAGTCCGGCGCGTTCCTCCTGTGTCAGCTCGCGGCGCACCTTCGCCGGAAGACCCGCGGCGAGTACGCCGTCGGGGACGTCCTGCCCCTCCAGGACGGTGGCGCCTGCGCCGACGAGCGTCCCGCAGCCCACCGTCGAACCGCTGAGCAGGGAGGACGACATGCCGATGAGGGTGCCGTCGCCGACGCTGCTGCCGTGGACGAGCGCCTGGTGCCCCACGGTGACGTCGTCGCCGAGGACGTTGGCGACCCCGGAGTCGACGTGGAGCACACTGTTGTCCTGGATGTTGGTGCGGGCACCGATCCGGATCGCCCCGACGTCGGCACGGATCACGACACCGTAGAACACCGAGGAGTCCGGGCCGATCTCGACGTCACCGATGATCACGGCCGTCGGCGCGACATAGGCGGACGAGTGGATCCGCGGCACCCGCCCGTCGTAGGGGAGGATCAGGGGGCCGCTGGTGCGGGGGTTCTGGTAGTTGTCCATGTTCCCCACTCTAACGACCTGTCAGTCGATGAGGCCCACGCTGCGGATCCACTCCACCAGCATCCGCCGTGACGGCTCGATGAGCCGCGGGGCCAGTTCCGCGGTCTGGGTGCGCAGTCCGTCGACGTCGACCTCGTGGTGCTCCAGGTCGGTGTGGTGCCCCAGCAGCCACCGCTCGAAGGACTCCGGGACGATCTCCGGGTGGAACTGCAGGCCCAGGGCGTGGTTCGTCCGGAACGCCTGGACCGGAGTGTCGTCGTCGTAGGCGAGGCGCTGCACGCCGGCCGCGGCGGCCGCCGTCCCGTCGGGCAGTTCGATACGGTCACCGTGCCAGTGCAGTACCGGGTGGCCCTCCAGGGCGCGCAGGGGGCCGGACGCCCCGGCGTCGGTGAGCGTCACCGGCGACCAGCCGATCTGCATCGGACCCGCGGACGGGACGACCCGGCCGCCCAGCGCGAGGGCCAGGAGCTGCGCGCCGAGGCACACGCCCAGCACGGGCCGTCCTGCGGCGTGGCGGGACCGGATGAGCTCGATCTCGTCGGCGAGGTACGGGTAGTCGCCGTCCTCGGCACTCACCGGCCCACCCATCACGACCAGCAGGTCGGCGTCCAGGGGACCGGGCGGGAAGTCGACACCGGCGTCGACGTAGCTCGGCCGCAGGAGTTCGTCCCACGAGCCGGCGTCCTCGAAGGAGACGTGCCGCAGGACGGTGGTGCTGAGGTCGTTGTCTGACATACCGTCCAGGATACGTGCATCATGGACGGCATGGCTCACGTGCTGATCGTCCACCACAGTCCGACCGAGAAGCTGCGCAGGATCGCCACGACCGTCATCGACGCCGCCCGCGGGGCCGCGGCGGAGGTCAGCGGACAGCTCGACGAACCGCTCGAGGTCGTCGAACGCGACGCCCTGGACCCCGACGGCGACGAACTCCACGACGCCGTGGCGGTGATCCTGGGCACCACCGCGAACTTCGGGTACATCTCCGGGGCCCTGAAGCACTACCTGGACTCGACGTACCTGCAGAACCAGGACCGGGAGAAGCTCTACTCCTACTGGATCCGCGGCGGCTACGACACCACCGGTGCCGAGAACGCCCTGGAGAAGATCGCCACCGGCTTCGGCTGGACCACGGCCGCCGAACCGGTGGCCTTCACCGGCGACGTGGAACCCCACCTGGACGAGCTGCGTGCCCTGGCGGAGAACACCGTGGGCGCCTACTTCCTGTCGGCCAGCGCGTAGGACGCCCCGGCGACGCCGGCGGTGACGGTGAGCACCGCGGGCCAGGACCCCATCTTCTTCGCCAACGGGTGGGAGAGACCGAAGCCGGCGACGTAGGCGGTGGTCAGGCCGGCGGTGAGGGCGGGGCCTCCCTTGGCGAGCCAGGTGCGTCCCGCGTACACGCCGGCGGCGGCGAGCAGGACACCGCCGAGGGGGCGGACGCCGGTCTCCCGGGCGCTGACCCAGCCGCCGATGAGGCCGAGGGTGGTGACTGCTGCGGTGTTGACGTCCGTGGCTTTCTTCAGTGTCATGTCCATGCCCGCCAGGCTACCCTTGAGGGGTACGCCGCGAAGCCGGACGGGGACACGAACACGAAGGAGCGAGGAGGATGACCGTGACACAGCTGCCGGACACGTTGCTGACGAGACTGTGGGGCGTCGACCTGCCGATCATCGGGGCCCCGATGGCCGGACGCGCGGGTGGTGAGCTCGCTGCCGCGGTGAGCCGCGCCGGGGGGCTCGGGATGATCGGGGTGGGGGCGTCGACGTCCCCGGAATGGATCCGCGAACAGGCGGAGATCGCCGGTGAGGGTGGGAACTTCGGCATCGGGCTGATGGTCTGGGCGCTCACCGAGGAGGTGTTCACCGCGGCGGTGGAGGCCAACCCCACGGTGCTGTCGCTGGCCTTCGGCGACCCGGCGCCGTGGGTGGCGCGGGCGCACGCCGCAGGGATCAGCGTGGTGGCCCCGGTCAACGACATGCTCCAGGTCCGGCAGGCGCTCGAGGCGGAGGTGGACGTGCTGTGCGTCCAGGGCACCGACGCCGGCGGCCACACCGGACGGATCGGGACGATGCCGCTGATGCAGCAGGTCCTCAACTACACCGCGGCCCACGCGCCCGGGGTCCCGGTGGCGGTGGCCGGCGGGGTGGGGACCGGACGTGGCCTCGCCGCCGTCCTCGCCGCGGGGGCGGACGCGGCCTGGATCGGGACGGCGCTGCTGGCGTCGCCGGAGTCGGCGGGCAGCGAGGAGCTCAAGTCCGCCGCGGTGACGGCGTCGTCCCGCAACACCGTGCTGACCGGGGTCTACGACCGGGCGGAGCAGGTCGGCTGGGACATCGGGACCTGGCCGACGAGGACGGTGCGCAACGACTTCGTCGACCGGTACGCCGACGATGATTCGGTGACCGACGAGGAACTCGTCGCCGCCCGGGCCCCGGGAGGGGCGTACGCCGGGGACCTCAAACTGCACGCCGGACAGGGCGTCGGGCTGGTGCGGCAGCGCGAACCGGCGGGGGAGACCATCGCGCGCATGGCTCAGGAAGCCCACGACCTGCTGAAACGGTTCTGACCGGCGTCCGTGGGGCGGGGTCAGTCCGGCAGGTCGCCGACCATCGCCGCGACGGTCGCGCGGGCGGACGCCTCACTGACGCGCCCGGCCATGAGAAGTGACCCCAGTCCGTGGCCCAGCGCCATCGCGGTGTTGACGATGCTGTCCGCGGTCTCCTCCCCGAGTTCTGGGACGGCCTCCAGGCAGGCGGCCGTGAACTCGGCGCCCGTCGCCGCGAGGTGGGCGCGGTAGGCGGAGGCCGCGGGTTCGGTGCCGGTGACCGCCATCAGTTCCATGGACACGCTGATGCGGTGGAAGGCGCAGGTCTCCTCGTCGACGGGGAGGGTGGCGGCGAAGTAGCCCTCGATGACGGCGCGCAGGGAGGCGCCGGGGGCACGCCGTTCGCGCCACCGGCGGATGCTCCGGTCCGAGAGCCGTCGCAGGGACGCGGCGAGCAGGGTGTTCTTGTCCGTCCCGTAGTACTGGACGAGGCGGAGGGAGACGCCGGCTTCCGCGGCGACGGCGCGCATGCTGACCGCCGGGATGCCCTCTCTGCCGATGAGCCGGTCCACGGCGTCGAAGATCTCGTCCCGGCGGGTGGTTGTACGCATGTACCAGATCGTAACCTGTGACTGGTGTGACTCACGGGCAGGGTCGCGTAGGGTGGGCAGTGCCATGAATGCTGTACCGGAGCACGCGCCCTGTCTCGACGTCGATCTCACGGCCACACCCTGGCTGTACCCCGGCCCCTGGCCCACCTCCTCAGGGACACTGACCGCGGAAGGGTACTTCCCCGGCGAGGTCGGACTGGTGGGCATCGCCGACGACCTCGACCGCACCGCCGTCGTCGCCGTCGGTTCCAATGCGTCACCGGGGGTGATGCGCACCAAACTGCGGAACCACGGGGTCTCCCCGGTGGTCCCGTTCATCCGAGCCTGTGTCCCGGACACGACGACGGCCTTCACTGCCCACGTCAGCCCGCGCGGCTACATCGCCGCCGCGCCGTACCGGCAGCCGGGGGCGCAGACCACGATGTGGGTCAGCTTCCTCGACAGGGAACAGCTGGAGTGCGTGGACGAGACCGAGTCCCCGAACTACGACCGGATACACGTCGACGACACGCTGATGCTGGACAACAGTGACGAACTCCACGGATACGACATCTACCGGAGCAGCTGGGGGCTGATCCCTGATGTCCCGCACCACACCGGACGCGACATCGCGCCCGTGCCGTTCGCCCGACGGCAGGCACAGAGCAGGGTCTTCCGGCATGTACGGGAAAGCCTGGTCGGTGCGGTCCCGTCCTTGCCGGACGGCTGCAGCGAGACGGTGGTGAAGACCCTGTGGGAGGACCGGGCGCTGGCGGGGAAGGTCTCGGAGCAACTCCACGACGTCGCCATGGACGACGGGTACTGATCGCCCCGGCCCGCACCTGTGACCCCTGCACCTGAGGGTGGTGCGGGGGTCCTCGGCTAACTGTGGCTCAGCAGGTGGACTCAGTCGGGGTGCGGGTCTGCGGGGGCTGCCCCGTCCCCGGTGCGCTCCCGCCATGCCCGGGCCAGGGGGCCGGCCGCGTGGGTGGTGTGGCTCCGTCCGTCGGGGCCGACCCAGTCGACGGTGAAGCCGCCGTCCGGGGTGGAGCAGGTCCACGTGCCCGCCGTCTTCAGACGGTGGTGGGGACGGCAGAGCTTCTGGCCGTTGCGTACCCCGGTCACGCCGTCGCTGGTGGGGTCGGTGAAGGGGGAGTTGACGATGTGGTCGTTCTCGCAGAGGTCCGCCGGCACCGTGCACTGCGGGAACCGGCAGGTCGCGTCCCGGCCCTCCAGGTAGTTCCGGTGCTGCAGCAGGAACGGGTATCCGTCGGACTCCGGGTAACCGGCGGGGCTGACGGGGATCTCCTTGACCGTGTCCGCCGCATCCTCGAACCGGTCCGCCGTGCGGGCGTCGATCCAGCCGACCCCGGCGACGTAGCCGGCGCCGGCGCCGCGGACACCGTCCAGCGTGGCGCGGTAGAGGTTCACCCGGATCCTCATGGTCTCCGGGGTGTTGCCGAGCAGCTCCATCAGGATCTGCGCCTTCAACTGCGACGGGGTGGGCAGGGAGGTGCGCTCGTCCTCGGAGGAGAGTTGCTGCTGGCGGCGCAGGCCGGCGAGCATCTCACGCATCCGCTTCTCCAGGCCCGCGTCGATCGCGGCGCTGGTGGTCTCGCAGCCCGCGGTGAGGATGAAGGTGTTCCCGCGGCGGCGCAGCGTCGCGGAGTCTTCCTCGGCGACGGCGGTCTCCGCGGCCAGACCGGGGGCGATGTCGAGGATCGCCTCGTCCACCCGGTCGCGCAGCTCAGTCAGCGACACCGGGGCCGTCGCGTCCCGCAACCACGGGGTGACGTGGGTGTTCACCGCGGAGTCCAGGTGGCCGAGTATCTCGTCCTGCCGGGAGGCCGGGACGGTGACCATCTGACGGTTGAGCCGGCCCCACACCAGGTCGAGGTGCTCGGCGGTGACCACACCACTGCCGACGACCGCGGCGAAGAGCTCGAGGTTCCGGGCGGCGAGTTCGCCGGAGTGCGCGAAACGGAGGGCGTCGGCACGGGAACGTCCCCGCAGGGCCGTCGCCGCGGCCAGGCGTGCGTCCCGGGGGGTGGTCATCAGATGGGCCACGAGCACCATCTCGCCCATGTTCAGGTGGAGCTGGATCGCGTCGACGTTCGGCGCCGACGTGGGCGCTGTCGCTGTCGTCGTCACTGAAATCCCCCTTTTCGTTTGCAGTCTGAAGTGTATACTGGGCAGCGGACACAGTCAACAGTATGTTCGAATGGAAGGCGAGGGTCATGGGGAAGCTGGAGGTCGCCCGAGTGTACGACGTGAGGGGCGGGGGAGAGGGCGGTGCCGCCACCTTCCTCGTCGACAGGCTGTGGCCCCGCGGGGTCTCGAAGGACAGTCTCCCGCTGACCGGGTGGCCCCGAGAGCTCACGCCGTCTGACCAGCTCAGAAAGGACTTCCACGGCGGTTCGCTGACCTGGCGGCAGTTCGGCGACGCCTACCGGTCGGAACTCGACCGGCGGCACGCCGACGGTGAGCTGGACGGAGTGCTCACCGCACTCGCCGGGGAGCTCGGGCGCCGTGACGTCAAGCTCCTCTTCGCGGGGAAAGACACCGAACACACGCACGCACTGGTGCTGCGGGACTGGCTCGCCGGCGTCCTGGGGGAGGGGTGAGATTCACGGATTCTCCGGCCAGGGGTGCTTCGGGTACCGGCCCCGCAGGTCACGCCGCACGTCCTGGTAGGCGCCCTCCCAGAAGCCACCGAGGTCGTCGGTGATCGCCACCGGGCGCTGGGCCGGTGACAGCAGCTGGAACTGGATCCGCCGTCCGGCGACCTCCGGTGAGCGGTGCAGCTCGAAGCAGTCCTGGAGCTTCGTCGCGACCACGGCGGGGCTGTCGGGCGCGGCACTGCACTCCGGGTAGGTGATCCGCACGGTGCGCCCGCCCGGCAGGGTCAGGGACTCAGGGGCGAGCTCGTCGACCGGGCGGTCCCAGGGAACCAGGCCACGGAGCAGCCCGGCCAGGTCGGGCCGCCGGCCTGCGGCAAGATCCGGGACGACGAAATCGACGAAGGCACCCCCGTGACGCACGTCCGGGTACCCCGGGACCCCGTGGTTGTGCAGGTACTGGATGCGTCGTCGCAGCGCACGGGCGTTCGGTGACCACTCCAGTGAGTCCAGCCCGTGGGCCTCCAGGCCGGACCTGACCGCCGCGGCCCGGGTCTCCGCGTCCACTCCGTGCAACGCCACCGGGGTGGACGACACCTCGACGGCACCGAGTCGGCGTTCCCGGCGGGCCTGCAGCCTCCCCACCGTGCCCCCGGGAGTCCACGTGCACGTCACCGTGTCGCTGAACAGGGGAGACGCCGCGGCGAACGCCAGATCACGGGTCAGCGGGACCGCGGTGTGGGCCACCGCCCCGGTGGCGTCCCCGGGCAACCTGCCCAGGTCGGCCACGGCGATCCACTCGGTGGACGCCGCCCGTGCGTCCCGCCACGTCACCCCGGTGCCGGACGTCGTCAGGTACCGGGACGAATCACCCACCCGCCGGGCGACCATCCCGGGGAACGCGCAGGCCAAGGTGTACGCCACCGCGTCCTCACCGGACAGGTCGGGGGAGCCTGCGGCGGCGGGTGACAGCAGTCGCCGGAACCGACGCGCCACCGGGTCCTGAGGCCGTACGGCACGCACCGCCGCAGCCAGGTCCGGCACGCGTGAACCGTCGTCCACCACACTGAGGACGGCGGCGACGGTCGCCACGTCCACCCGGCGGCACGCTTCGAGCCCTCCGCGCGCCAGCCGCGGGTCGGTGGGGATCGCCGCGAGCCGCCGACCGGTCTCCGTCGCCCGACCACCGTCGTCCACGGCGCCGATCGCCCGCAGGGTCCGTTCCGCGGCCTGCGCCGCCGCAGCCGGGAACAGGTCCGGCAGTGGCAGGTCGGCGCCCCGAGGTGAACCCCAGCAGGCGACGTCCAGCAGGGCGGCGGTCAGGTCGCTGGTCGCCACCGCCGGTGGCGAATGGGCCGGTGCCTTGACGAACTGCTCGGCGGTCACACACCGGTAGACCGTCCCGGGCCCCTCACGGCCCGCCCGGCCCGCGCGCTGGGTGCACGACGCCTGGCTCGCGGTCTCGGTGACCAGGACAGACATGTCCCGCGTCGTGTCACGGCGCGACACCCGGGACAGGCAGGAGTCCACGACCACCCGCACCCCAGGCACCGTCAGCGAGGACTCCGCGACGTCGGTGGCGACGACCACCCGGCGCACCCGGCCGTCACGGCCGTCACGGTCATCACGGCCCGCCACGATCCGCGACTGCTCCGCCGTCGACAGCCGACCGTGCAGCGCCGAAGCGAGGATCCCCCGGGCCGACAACGCCGCGGCCACCGTCTCCGTGTCCCGGATCGTCGGGACGAACGCCAGCACGTCACCCCCGCTCGACGCCGTCGCGTCGAGCGCGCGGACCACCGTGGCCTCCACCAGGTCAGCCACGGCACGGCGCGACCGGCGGTCCCGGTTGGCCATGGACGAGGCGGAGTCGGCGTACCGGATCTCCAACGGGTGGACGGGGGAGGGGACGTCCACCACCGGGGCGGGGCCCGCGGCACCACCCAGCAGCGCGGCGAACCTCGACGCCTCCACCGTCGCCGACATGGCGACCACGACGAGGTCCTCACGCAGCTCACGCACCTGCGCCAGCATCGCGAAGACCAGGTCGGACTCCAGGTGGCGCTCGTGGATCTCGTCGATGACCACCGCCGCCACACCGTCGAGGTCCGGGTCTGCGAGCAGCCTCCGGAGCAGCACACCCGGGGTCACCATCTCGATCAGGATGCCGGGCCCCGCCTTCCGGTCGCCGCGGACGGTGTAGCCCACCTCGTCACCGAGCGCGGACCCCCGGAGTGCGGCGACACGTGCCGCGGACCCCCGGGCGGCGACGCGCCGCGGCTGGGTGACGACGACCCGGCCGCCCGACGTCGCCGCCACGTGCTCGAGGACGTACTGCGGGGCCAGGGTCGTCTTCCCGGTGCCGGGCGGTGCCTGCACCACGGCGGTGCCCCGGGTGCGCAGTGCGTCCAGCAGGGCGGTCCGTCCGGCGGCGAAGGGGAGGTCGGTCATGCCGTTCAGGGTAACCACCCCGGCATGGTTCTGATAAGAGGTCTACAGTGGCTGCATATGAGCCTGAAGGATAAAGCGGTCACCGTCGCCGGCAGGATCACCGACGCGGTACGAATCGGAAATGGACTTGACCAGCGGGATCTGGCGCCGGTCGGGTGGTACGCCCACCAGCAGGCCGTGCAGCGTCTCCGGGAGAGCTTCCACGCCGTCCCCCCGGGGCGGCGCGTCCGGTTGGCGAAGAAGACGTCCAACCTCTTCCGTGGTCGCTCCGGCGACTCCGTCGGGCTGGACGTCTCGGGACTGCACGGCGTCATCGCCGTCGACCCCGTCGAGGGGACCGCGGATGTCCAGGGCATGTGCACCTACGAGGACCTGGTGGACGTCCTGCTGCCCTACGGGCTGGCGCCCACCGTCGTCCCGCAGCTGAAGACGATCACGCTCGGCGGGGCGGTCACCGGCATGGGGGTGGAGTCCACCTCCTTCCGCAACGGGCTTCCGCACGAGGCGGTCCTGGAGATGGACGTCCTCACCGGCACCGGCGACATCCTGACCTGCTCGCCCACGCAGAACACGGACCTCTACCGCGGCTTCCCCAACTCCTACGGGTCCCTGGGCTACACAGTGCGGTTGAGGATCCGATGTGAGCGGGTCAAACCCTACGTGGACCTGCGCCACGTGCGGTTCGACGACGTGGGTTCGCTCACCGACGCGCTCGACCGCATCGCGGTCGACCGGGAGTACGACGGGGAACGCGTCGACTACCTCGACGGGGTCGTGTTCAGCCTCGGTGAGAGTTACCTGGTGCTGGGCCGCGCCACCGACGAACCCGGCCCCACCGGTGACTACACCCGGGAACGCAGCTACTACCGGTCCCTGCAGCACCCCTCGGGTGTCCTGCGGGACAAACTGACGGTCCGCGACTACCTCTGGCGTTGGGACGTCGACTGGTTCTGGTGCAACCGGGCCTTCGGCACCCAGGACCCCACCATCCGGACCCTGTGGCCCCGTGACCTGCTGCGGTCGAGTTTCTACTGGAAGATCATCGGCTGGGACCGGCGCTTCGACATCGCCGACCGCATCGAGGCGTACAACGGCCGCCCGGCCCGTGAGCGCGTCGTCCAGGACATCGAGGTCACGCCGGACAACCTGCCCGAGTTCCTCACCTGGTTCTTCACCCACTGCGAGATCGAGCCGGTGTGGCTGTGCCCCATCCGCCTGGCCGACGACGGCTCCGGCGGAGACACACCCTGGCCGCTGTACCCGCTGTCGCCGGGCGACACCTGGGTGAACGTGGGCTTCTGGAGTTCGGTGCCCGTCGACCTCATGGGGGAGGACGCCCCACCCGGGGCCTTCAACCGGGAGATCGAACGGGTCGTCTCCGACCTCGGCGGCCACAAGTCGCTGTACTCGGAGGCCTTCTACACCGAGGAGCAGTTCGCGGCCCTCTACGGCGGCGACCGTCCCGCCCGGCTCAAGGAGGTCTTCGACCCGGACGGGCGGTTCCCCGGACTGTACGAGAAGACCGTGCGCGGCGTCTGACACCGGCCCGCCGCACACGACAACCACATGATGACCAAGAGGAGAGAGATGAGCAGGGGATTCACGCCGCTGACAGTGGGACAGATCGTGGACAAGGTCATCACACCGCCGTCACCGTTCCGGGTGACCGCGTTCGACGGCTCCACCGCGGGCCCCGCCGACGCCGCCGTGGCACTGGAGATCACCTCGCCGGACGCACTGGCCTACATCGTCACCGCACCCGGTGACCTCGGACTGGCACGCGCCTACATCACCGGCAGCCTGCGGATCACCGGGGACGACCCCGGCCACCCGTACCTCGTCTTCGACCACCTCCAGCACCTCTACGACCGGGTCCGGCGGCCGTCGGCGAAGGACCTGCTGCACATCGCGCGGTCGCTGAAGGCCATGGGGGCGGTCAGGCTGCAGCCCGCCCCCGAGCAGGAGACGCTGCCCGGCTGGAAGCGGGCGCTGCTCGAGGGTCTCTCCCGGCACTCCCCGGAACGGGACAAGGAGGTCGTGAGCCGCCACTACGACGTGGGCAACGACTTCTACGAGCTCTTCCTCGGCGACTCGATGGCCTACACCTGCGCCTACTACCCCGACATCGACGGCGAGACCCAGGTCACCGGCCCCGAGGGCACCTGGGGGTACGGGCACTGGGAGAAGGGGACGGCGGCGAACGGGCCGCTCACGCAGGCGCAGGACAACAAGCACCGCCTCGTCTTCGACAAGCTGCGGCTCTCCCCGGGCGACCGGCTGCTGGACGTCGGCTGCGGCTGGGGCGGCATGGTGCGCTACGCCGCCCGCCACGGCGTGAAGGCCGTCGGGGTCACCCTGTCCCGGGAACAGTACGAGTGGGGCAGGGCCAGGATCGAGGAGGAAGGCCTGCAGGACCTCGCCGAGATCCGGTGCATGGACTACCGGGAGGTGCCCGAGACCGGGTTCGACGCGGTCAGCGCCATCGGCATTCTCGAGCACATCGGCGTACCCAACTACGAGGACTACTTCTCGCGCCTGTTCGACAAGCTGCGCCCGGGCGGCCGGATGCTCAACCACTGCATCACCCGCCCGCACAACCGCAGGACGAAGACCGGCCAGTTCATCGACCGCTACATCTTCCCCGACGGCGAACTCACCGGTTCCGGCCGGATCATCACGATCATGCAGGACACCGGGTTCGACGTGGTGCACGAGGAGAACCTGCGGCCGCACTACCAGCGCACCCTGCACGACTGGTGTGAGCTGCTGGCCTCCAACTGGGACCGGGCCGTCCACCTGGTGGGCGAGGAGACCGCGCGTCTCTTCGGGCTCTACATGGCGGGCTCGGAGTGGGGCTTCGAGCACAACGTGATCCAGCTCCACCAGGTCCTCGGCGTGAAACCGGACGAGGCGGGACGTTCCGGGGTGCCGGTCCGTCAGTGGTGGAGGCCCTGACGGTAACGTCGGGGGAATGAGAACGATCACCAGAGGCGCTGCGGCGGCGGTGCTGTGCACACCCCTGCTCCTCGGCGCCTGCACCATCGGCGACCCGGCTCAGCAGGACGGGCCGACGGATGAGGCGGTGAACACCGAGCCGCCGCCGGACAAGCCGGTACCGGAGGACACCGAGGACACCGAAGACCCAGGTGACACGGGGGCCCCTGAGGCGCCGGAGGACCCCGACCAGCCGGACTCCGAGCCCGTGGAGACCGACCCGGACGCCCCGGGTGCCCGCGGCCTGGCCATCGGCGACTGCGTGGCCGACATGGGGCAGCTCGAGGGGACCGGGCCGGTGGACGTCGTCGACTGCGCCGAACCCCACGCCGGTGAGGTCTACGCGCAGGCGGACATCGCCGGCAAGACCCTCTTCCCGGGCAACGAGGACCTGGGCCGGGAGGCCGGGGAGATCTGCGGCGGAGACGCCTTCACCACGTACGTCGGTGTCCCCTACGCCCAGTCGTCGCTGGACGTGATCACCATGATGCCGTCCAAGGAGAGCTGGCTGCAGGAGGACAGGACGGTGACCTGTGTGGTCACCGACCCGAACCTGGAGCAGGTCGACGGCACCCTCGGGCAGAGCTGGCGTTAACGCTCCAGCAGGGTCACCAGCTTCTGCCGGTTGGACTCCTCCAGGTGCGCCACGGTGAGCGCCCAGGCCTCGGCGGCGGGCAGTCGCAGGCGTCGGTCGACGTCCGCGACGAGGGCGTCCACCACGGAACCGGCGTCCGCGCCGGTGCGGGGAGGGATCATCGTCACCGCCTCGGGCGACCCCCACACAGCCGGGTCGGCGATGAAGAGGTGGCCCTGCGCCGCGGCGTAGCCCAGTGCCGCCTCCCGCAGGTCGGAGAGCTGGTCGTCGGTGATCTCCCCGGCGGTCCAGGCGTCCTCCACCAGGGGGACTCGGTCGACGGGACGGTGGGAGCCGACGATGCCCTCCACCAGCGGGGTGGGCAGGGTCAGCAGTGCGCGTGACGCCGCGGTGTAGACGTCTGCGGCGTCGAGGTAGGGCCGGCCCACGACGATGGTGCGGGCCAGTTCGCGGCTGGCGGTCATGAACGACAGCAGGGTGGTCAGCTGCTCCGCCGGGGCGGAGTTGAAGCTCCGGACGTCGCGGACCGCGGGCGACGCCGCCGGGCGGGTGGCGAACAACGGGGAGAACGGTGGCGTGTACATGGTGCCATCGTCGCGCCCGGGTAT
Source organism: Corynebacterium sp. (assembly GCF_022712195.1). Lineage (GTDB taxonomy): Bacteria > Actinomycetota > Actinomycetes > Mycobacteriales > Mycobacteriaceae > Corynebacterium. Next base: position 24,099 of record NZ_JALAGY010000064.1, read on the forward strand.
TTCCGGTCGGTTACCGTCGTGGGAAGAACTCCGGCGCCAGGGCGTCGAGAGCCTCCACCACCACGTCGGTCTCGGCGGTGTCGGTGACGGTGACGCGTACCCCCTCGCCGTCGAAGCAGCGCACGGCGATGCCGTAACCGGCGATGGCCTCCTCGAAGGCGCGGGCGCGTTCGCCCAGGTCGAGCCACACGAAGTTGGCCTGGGAGTCGATCCGCCACTCCTCCGGGAGGTGCTCCAGCACCCGGGTCCGCTGGGCGGCGGTCTCGTCCGTGCGCTTCTCCAGTTCGTCCTTCGCGCCGATGCTCGCCACGGCGGCGGCCTGCGCGACGGCGTTCACGCTGAACGGGATGCAGACCTTGTTCACCGCCTCGATGAAGTCTGCGCGTCCGACCAGGTAGCCCACGCGCAGGCCGGCCAGGCCGTAGGCCTTCGAGAAGGTGCGGGCCACGGCCAGGTTCGGGTAGTCGGCCAGCAGTCCCAGGCCGTCGGGGAAGCCGTCCTGGCGGACGTACTCCACGTATGCCTCGTCCAGCAGCACCTGCACGTCCGACGGTACGGCGTCGAGGAAGCTGACGAGTTCCCCGCGGGTCACCGTCGTGCCGGACGGGTTGTTCGGGTTGCAGACGATCACCAGGCGGGTCTTCTCCGTGACCGCCGCGGCGAGGGCGGGGAGGTCGTTTCGGTGGTCCGGGGTGAGCGGGACCTCCACGGCCTCCGCCCCGGCGACGCGGGCCAGGATGGGGTAGGCCTCGAAGCTGCGCCACGGGTAGACCACCTGGTCGCCGGCGTCGCCGCCGCGGCAGGTCGCCTGGATGGCCTGCTGGATCAGCGCGGAGGACCCGGCGCCCACCGCGATGTTCCCGGCGTCGAGCAGCAGGGAGGACGGACCACCCAGCCAGTCCGCGATAGCCTCGCGCAGTTCGAGGGCCACCATGTCCGGGTACCGGTTCGCCGCCGCCAGGGCCCCGGCCGCCGCGCGGGTGACGCCCGGCAACGGGCCGAGGGAGGACTCGTTGCTCGACAGCTTCAGCGGAAGTCCGTTCAGGCTGCCGGGGACATACGGGGGCAGGGAGGAAAGGTCGGCGCGGATCATGGGTTTCAGCCTAGTCCCCGGGTGGTTTTGAAATGATGCGGGGGGCTGATGTATCGTTCGTTGCGTCGTCACCCGTGACGGCATGGAGGCGTGCCAGAGCGGCCGAATGGGACTCACTGCTAATGAGTTGTCTGCCTAACAGCGGACCGGAGGTTCAAATCCTCTCGCCTCCGCCACTTCAGTTTCCTCAGGCTTTTCGTGAGGACGTGTCGTCAGCCGTCCGGTTCTTGTGGTGAGTTACCGGGCATTCAGGACGCGGTCCCGCCCTATGGGGTGTGTGGTGTACCCCGGGACCGCGTGACACGTCCCGTCTGGTGGTGTGCCGGGGAAGCTGGAGTCGCTGGAAACAGCGTCGCGCCCGTAGCTCAACGGATAGAGCATCTGACTACGGATCAGAAGGTTGGGGGTTCGAATCCCTCCGGGCGCACGCTTTTCTTGAACCGCCCCCGACGACTGTCGGGGGCGGTTTCCGCGTACCGGCACCCGCCTGGGCTGTTACCGTCGTCACATGACCGCATTCACCACCCTGATCACCGGCGCGAGCTCCGGGCTCGGCGCCGAGCTCGCCCGCCAGTCCGCCGCCCTCGGCCACGACCTCGCGCTCTGCGCCCGCCGTACCGGACGGCTCGACGAGCTGTCCGCCGAGATCGCCGCGTCCTGCCCCGGCGTCACGGTACGCACCTACGCCCTGGACGTCACCGACCCGGACGCGGTGCACAGGGTCTTCCGGCAGGCCGAGGACGACGCCGACGGCGGGCTCGACCGCATCGTCGTCAACGCGGGCCTGGGCAAGGGGCGCAAGATCGGGTCCGGGCACCCGGAGGCGAACCGGGAGACCGCCACGACGAATGCGCTGGGAGCACTGGCCCAGGCGGAGGCCGCGATGGAGATCTTCCGGGCGAGGAACTCCGGGCACCTCGTCCTCGTCTCGTCGGTGACCGCCCTGCGCGGCAACCGCAAGGCGATGACCACCTACGGCGCCACCAAGGCGTTCGTGGCGAACATGGGGGAGGGGCTGCAGTCGGAGCTGCTGGCCGCCGGGATCCCGGTCGACGTGACCGTGCTGCTGCCCGGCTACATCCGCTCGGAGATGAACGAGAAGGTCGAGCAGAAGACCCGTTTCATGGTGGACACGGAGACCGGGGTGCGGTCGATGATGGCGGCGGTCGAGGCGCGCAGGCGCCGCGCGCTTGTCCCCGGCTGGCCGTGGCGGCTCATCGGCCCGGTGCTGAAGGTCCTGCCGCTGAAGGTGGTGTCGAAGCTGGTGTAGACCTCCGGGGTAAACCGCCCTCCACCTGCTGCTTTGGCGCTTTCCGGGTGGGCGTGTACGCTGTAGTCTCGTTGCAGAGATGCGACGGCGCGCCCGTAGCTCAACGGATAGAGCATCTGACTACGGATCAGAAGGTTGGGGGTTCGAATCCCTCCGGGCGCACGCTTTTCTCAGGGTGAGACCCCCAGGACACACACGGTGTGGCCTGGGGGTTTCACCGTTCCCGGCCGCGGATGAAATCGCCGATGACCTCCGGCCACCGGGCCACGTCCTCCGGGGTCCGGGCGGTCACCAGCCGTGAGCCGGGCAGCAGCGCATGCAGTTCCCCTGCGACGGCCACCGGGTGAGCGGCGTCACCGGCCCACGCCAGGATGAGTGTCGGTATGCGCCGCTCGCCGAGGACGGCGACACGCGCCCGGGACGGCAGGTCGTTGCCCGCCGCACCACGGAACACCGTCGGCAGCAGTGACTCCGGGACGTCCGGGAGGGTGAACGGCACCTCCGTGCCACGCGCCGGGGGAGCGGGTTCGGCCCGGGTGGACTCCGCGTAGGCGGCGAGCCCGTGCTCTTCGACGAACTGCGCCGAACGTTCGTAGACCCCCGCCCGGTCGCCCCGCAGCTCCCAGGCGGTCGGCGGGATGCACAGTGTCATGGAGGCGTAGGTGCACCCGTGCCCCGCCGCCGAGGTCAGGATCGTCGCCGCCCCCATGGACTGGCCCACGGCGTGGACGGGGACCCCGGGCGAGAAGTCGTCGGCGACCTGCTCCAGGTCCCTGGCCAGGGCCGGCCACCGGTACGCCTCGGGGTGGGCGGGGCCCGGCGACCGGCCGTGACCGCGGGCGTCGTAGCGCAGCACGCGCAGACCGTCCTGACCGGCGGTGAGGTCCAGTCCGAGGGTGACGTCGCGGGCCCGGCTGGACGTCAGCCCGTGGAGCTGGACGACAGGGGCGCCGTCGACGGGGCCCCGGACGTCACCGGCGAGACCGGCGAGACCGGCGGATGTGGCGGTGGTGTCGGTTGTGCGACTCATGGTGGAAATCCGTACGTAATCCCACGGCCCTATCGTCCGTGGGTATGCGACTGACAACTGTAGCCCGTATGGAGCTCCGCGCCGGGCAGGTCCACGTGTACGAACCGACCGTCACCGCGTGCCCCGACCCCTGGCCTGCCCCGTGCGGTCGGGGGACGGCGCCCTCCTTCGACCAGGCCAGGCACGCCGCCGCCGGTTCCCGGCCGGGCAGCTGGATGGCCGTCGCCTTCGTCGTTCCGCCGGTGGGCCGAGCACGCCTCGCCGCGGCGTGGCGTGAGGTGGTGCGGCGCCACGGGACGCTGCGCACGGTTCTGCGCAGGGACGGTGCGCCCGCCGCCTCCCACACAGCTCCGCAGGTGAGGGTCCACCCCGTGGAGATCAGCGGGGGCCGCTGGGAGCGTGCCGGTGAGGCAGCGGAGGATCCCCGCGTCGTCCTGCGCCGGGTCTTCGACTCCGCCTGCGGGCCCTTCGGGTCGCCCTCGCACCGGTTGGCCGCCGTCGTCCACGACGACGGCTCCTGCACGGCGGTGATCGGCCTGGACCACAGCCACACCGACGCCTGGTCCCTGCTGGTCCTGGTGCGCGACATGCTCACCGCACTCGACGGGGCAGGGGACCCCGGGGGTCTGCCCCCGGTGCCGTCCTTCGCCGACCACACCCGCGCCCTCGAGGCACTCCCGCCGGCCCCCGCGGAGGTCCGGGCCCGGTGGAGGGGGATCATGGACCGCGGCAACGGCGGGATGCCCGTCTTCCCGCTGGGCCTCGGCGACATCTCCGAGCCGCGGGACGAGGTCGTCGAGGTCATCGACGTCCTCGACGCCGACGGCCTGTCCCGCCTGGAGGACACCGCCGCGCGCCGGGGCGTCCGGCTGCTGCCTCTGGCCGTCAGCGTGCTGACCGGGGTGAACCGGCAGATGCACGCCGGTGCCCTGCGGGCGGTGTTCCCGGTGCACTCCCGCCGGGGCCCGGCGGACGACCCGGACCGGTGGGCGGGGTCCGTCGGGTGGTTCATCACCAACTCGGTGCTGGAGTGCGACTCCACCGACCCACAGGACTGTGCCGCGGCGGTGCGGGACGCCGTCGCCCTGGGGGCGTACCCGCTGGAGCCGCTGCTGCGGCCGTGGGGCGGGATGCCGGCCACCCCGGGCATGTTCGCCCTGTCGTGGCTGGACAACCGGCGGCTGCCGGTGCGGGTGCCGGCCGCGGCCCGGCCGCAGCATGTGTCGGCGTGGATCCGGACGGACGGTGTGATGGCGTGGTTCGTGCTCAACGACGACGGGATGCACCTGCGGGTGCGTTACCCGGACACCCCGTCGGCGGTGGCGAACGTCGGCGGGTGGGCCCGCCGGGTGGCGGAGGGGCTGCGGGAGCTCGGATCACACCACCCCGTTCTCGTAGGCGAAGACCACCACCTGGGCACGGTCGCGTAGCTGCAGTTTCTGCAGGACGTTGCGCACGTGGGTCTTCACGGTCTCCTCGGAGATGAACAGTGCCCCGGCGATCTCGGCGTTGGAGCGTCCCGTGGCGATCTGTTCGACGGTCTCGCGTTCCCGCGGTGTCAGTGACGCCAGTGCGGGGGACGCCCGGCGCGGCGGGGTGCGTGGGGAGCGGGCGACGGCGTCGGCGATGAGCCGGCGGGTCACCGTCGGTGCGAGCAGGGCCTCGCCGGTGACGGACAGCCGGACGGCGCGGGCCAGTTCGTCGGCGGGGGCGTCCTTGAGCAGGAACCCGGAGCAGCCGATGCGCAGGGCCTCGTAGACGTAGTCGTCGAGGTCGAAGGTGGTGAGCATGATGATGCGCGGGGCGGGGTCCAGCCCGAGTGACAGGATGCGTCGGGCGGCCTCGAGTCCGTCCATCACCGGCATGCGGACGTCCATGAACACCACGTCGGGGCGCAGTCGGGGGACCTGTTCCACGGCCAGGGCGCCGTCGGCGGCGTCACCGACGACGGTGATGCCCTCGCGGGCGTTGAGCAGGGCGGCGAATCCCTGGCGCACCATCGCCTGGTCGTCGACGATGAACACCGTGGTGTCGGGGCCTTCCGGGTGGTCGGTCATGACGGTCACGTTACCGGGTGGGCACCGGGACCCCCGCGGTGACGGTGAACCCGCCGTCCGCGGCGGGCAGGGCGGTGAAGGTGCCGCCGACGGCGCGTACCCGGGCGGACATGCCCTGGATGCCCGCCCCGCCGCTGTGTTCCGGGGGGACGATGGCGCCGTCGGCGGCCGGGCCGTTGTCGACGGTGAGCGTGACCCAGCCGTCCTCGACCGTGAGGTCGACGAGCACTGCGCCGCCGGGGGCGTGGCGTGAGGCGTTGGACAGGGACTCCTGGAGCACCCGGTGCAGGACCACCCCGGTGGTGTCGTCGAGGGTGGACTGTGCGAGTTCGAGGGTCTGCGGCGACCAGCTCACGTCCACCCCGGCCCGTCGTGCGGCCTGCAGTGTCGGGCCGATCTGGCCGGTGCCGACCGGGGTGGTGGCGCCGGACTCGGCGTCGCTGCGCAGGACGCCGAGCAGTTCGCGCACCTGGTTGAGTGCCTCGCGGGCGGTGTCGGACAGGGAGTCGAACTCCGCGTGGATCGCCGGGGTCACCCCCTGCAGCCGGTAGGGGGCGGACTGGGCCTGCACCACGATCATCGACATCTGGTGGGCGACCACGTCGTGCAGGTCGCGGGCCAGCCGGTTGCGTTCCTCCGCCATCACCCGCAGCTCGGACTGTTCGCTGGTGCGGTGCTCCTCGCGGCGCAGGTCCCGCTGTGACGCCAGCAGCCAGCGCAGCAGCAGGAACACCAGGGTCCACACCAGGGTGCCCACGATCCACCCGACGACGACCTCGCCGGGGTTGGTGAGCATCAGCAGCAGGGTGCCGGCGACGGCGGTGACCACGGCGTCGCGGGAGCCGCGCAGCACCACCGCCGCCAGGGTGAACGCCAGGGCCAGGTGGAAGGGCACCGGCCAGCCGAGCATGAACTGTGTCTCGTGGCGCAGCGGCACACTCACCAGGCACGCCAGCGCCACCATCAGCCACGACGGCCAGGGGCGCCACAGCGACGCCAGGACCGGCCACGTGCCGACCACCGCCAGCAGCGGCACGATCGCGGGGTGCAGTGCGTGGGTCACGAAGTAGGTCGGCCACGCGGTGGCGAACAGGACCGTGGTGAACACCAGCACCAGGGCCAGCAGGAACGGTGGCACGCCGGCCTGTGCCGCGGTGCGGTCCAGGGCGCCGCGGATCGGGGCGGGCAGGGGTGGTGTGCGTCTCATGGGTGTGACGCTAGTCGGCCCGCAGGTGACCCGGATCCCCCTGGAGAGTGAGATCGGCATTCACCCGGCAGGGGGATCCCGGCGGTGGCCGCCGGTTCCTAGCGTTCCGGACCATGAGACGCCGAATCCTCCTCCCCGCCCTCCTCGTGTCCGTCGCCGCGGCCGCGCTGACCGTCCCGCCCGTCGGGTCGGCGGCCGAGCCGGCCCGTGTCCCGCACCCCGTCGGGGCGGTGGCGGCGGCGGAGGCACTCGCGGCCGACCCGGCCGGCGGATCGTCCGGCACGGTCACCTTCCCCGCCGAACTCCCCGCCGAACTCGTCGCCGAGCTGGGCTACCGGCCGGGCACGCGGGACGGGCACCCCGTGAACCCGGACGGGGACTGCTCGTCCCCGGTGCCCCTGCCGGCGTCCTTCGAGCCGGCGTGCATGACCCACGACCTGGGCTACGACCTGCTGCGGGTCGCCGACCGCACCGGGGAGACGATCCCGCCGAGGCTGCGGCGTGGACTGGACCGGCGGATGGCGGAGCGGATGCGGGAGTCCTGCAGCGACGACGCCTGCCGGGTGATGGCCCGGGCCGCCCACGCCGCCGTCGCGGTGAACACCCTGCGCCAGCACGACGGCGCCCCGGTGGAGGAGTGGTTCCCGTGGTGATGCAGCAGGACGCGCCGCAGATCCCGCACCGGGTGCGCACGCCGCCGCCCACGCCCCGTGCGTCCCGACGGTGGGTGGTGGTCCTCCTCGCGCTCATCCTGTGGCAGGTGGCCGGGCCGGCGGCCGGTGCGGTGTGGTGGGTCTTCGACGAGGGGCCGCTGATGCAGCACCCCCGCGACGTGCTCACCGAACCCTCGCCGGTCGGCGCGGTACGCGTCTACGGCGACCATGCCGGGCAGGACGCCGGCCGCGCCGCGCGGGAGACCGTCGACGACCTCGTCGCCGCGGGCGGTCTGGCCCGGGACGTGGTGGTGGTCGCCCTGCCGACCGGCTCCGGGTGGGTCGACCCCGGGCAGGTCGAGGCGGTGGAGGACTGGGCCGGCGGCGACGTGGCCACCGTGTCCGTCCGCTACGCGCACACCCCCTCGGCCGTGGCGTACCTGATGCGCCCGGAACTGGCGGAGGACTCGGCGGCCGCGCTGCTGCAGGAGGTCGTCGACCGGGTCGCCGGGCTGCCGGAGGACCGCCGCCCTGACGTGGTGGTGCAGGGGCAGAGTCTCGGGGTGGCGGCCGGTGTCGCCGCGGTGGGCAGGGTCGGGGAGTCCGGTGGCGGGGCGCCGGTGGCCGCGCAGCTGTGGCAGGGACGTCCCGGGACGGTGGACGCCCCGGCCGCCGACCGGTGCACCGTCGACATGGTCAACGACGACGACCCGGTGGCGAAACTGCACCCGCGTCTCGCCGTCGACCCGCTGGCGGCCGTCGGGGTGCTGGCGGACCTGCCGGGCTCGGCGTCCTCCACCCCGGGGACCCGGCACAGCTACCGGCCCGTCCTCCCGCCGGCGGAGTGCCTTACACTGAACGGCAACCGAGAAGTTCACGGAAAGTACGGAAAGTTCGGACAGTACGGACAGTAAGGGGCTGACGATGGCTGAGAACGACGGATGGGGACGCCCGGGCACCACGGGTGACGACGACTCCACCCGGGAGTTCCGTCCCGCCCCCGGCCCCGGGAACCCCTACCCGCAGTGGGGCCAGGCCGCCGGCGGACAACCGGACTGGGGGACGCCACCCGCCCAGCCTGACCAGACCGGCCAGCGCCGTGGGCGCGGTGCCGGCCCGGTTCTGCTGGTCCTGGTCCCGGTGCTGATCATCGTCTTCGTCGCCGCCCTGCTCATCTGGAAGTGGGACGACCTCTTCGGCTCCGACGGTGACAGCGGCGCCGCCGGTCCGACGATCACCAGCCAGGCACCGCCGCCCACCGGGGAGCCGAGCGACGGCCCGTCCACCACGGAGGCGCCCCCGGAGACGGGGGCGGCACGTCCCGACCGTCCGGACCTGCCCGCCGGCGCCGAACCGGTGAACGCCGCCGCCCGCGCCAACGAACCCACCGGCGACTTCAACTCGGTCTACAAGTCCCCGCCCGCCGGCGACAACTACACCAGTGACGAGTTCGCTGAGGCCGTCCGCGACGCCTTCGTCGAGGCCTACCTCGACAACCGGGAGACCGACCAGACCCTCGACGTGCGCAGCCCCGTCACCGGCGACAGCTACCGGATGACCTGCACCGACGAGGGAAGCTACGTCCACTGCACAGGAGGAAACAACGCGAATGTCTACATTGCCTGACCGGACCGGGCGCGCAGCGACCCTGACATCCCTGACTTCCCTGGCTGCAGCCGTGATGCTGCTCACCGGGTGCGTCATCGGCGACGTCGACCGGTCCGCCGAATCCGCGGCCGACACCCCGTCCGGCACCCCGGTGGCAGACGGCACCGCACCGGCCCCGACCACTGCGGCCCCGACCACCGCGGCCACTCCGGCCACAGACGCCGCACACGGCCCCGGCATCGACGTCGCCGAGAGCGGCGGCAGCGCCGGAGTCGCACTGCTCGACGACGGGGAACTGCGCACCGGCGGCTCACTGTCGAACCTCACCGACGCCGCCTGGTCCACCAGCAAGGTGCCGCTGTCCGTCGCCGCGCTGACGGCATCGCCCGGCGACGAGCAGATCGCCGGGCAGGTCCGTCAGGCGATCACCGTGTCCGACAACGCCGCCGCCGACGCACTCTGGGCCTCGCTCGGGGACCCGGGACAGGCCGCGGCCGCCGTACAGGACGTCCTGCGCGCCGGGGGAGACACGACCACCACCGTGCCCGCCGAGAAGAGGCGCGCGGAGTTCAGCGCCTACGGGCAGACCACCTGGGCCCTCGACGACCAGGTCACCTTCGCCGCCGGCCTGCGCTGCATCCCCGGTGCGGCCCCCGTGCTCGACGCGATGGGGCAGGTCAGTCCCGACCAGTCGTCCGGGCTCGGACAGTTCGACGGGGCCCGCTTCAAGGGCGGGTGGGGTCCCGGTGAGGACGGCACCTACCTGCTCCGTCAGTTCGGTCTGGTCACCGCGCAGGACGGCACGACGGTGCCCGTCGCCGTCGCCGCCACCGCCACCGACGGCACCTACGAGTCGGCGCAGCAGGTGCTCGACGAGGCCGTCGCGTCGGTGCGCGACACCGTCACCGGTGCTCACGGCGGGGCGGCGGACGGCGACTGCTGACTTCGCCGCGCCGTGGGCTAGTGTCGGTGGTCGTGGTACGCAGGAGAACAACGGGAACGCATCACCGGGCGGCGGAGGTGCAGACGAACCAGCGCAATCTGTGGGTCGTCGGTGCACTGCTGCTCGCCATCCTCAGCGTGGCGGTGTTCCTCAACGGACTCTCCGCCGACGACGGTGACGAGGCGGAACGTAACCGACGTGCCCTCGAACAGGACGTCGCCGCCTCGTCGGTGCCGACCTCCGAGGAGGAGGCGGAGAACATCCGCGTCGCGCTCGCCGGAGTCGTCGAGGAGGTCTCCGGGGAGTTCGGGGTCACCGCCGGGGCGACGATGCGCGCCGGCGGCGGGATCGTCCACGTCGGTGAGCTGCAGGACGCCCCGGCACTGTCGTCGATCAAGGTGCCGGTGTCCGTCGCCGCGGTGCAGAAGAGCCTGCGGGACGGCCAGCCGGTGGAGGACCTGGTCCCGGACATCGACCAGGCTATCACCGTCTCCGACAACGACGCCGCCCTGCGGCTCTGGCAGACCCTCGGCAACGACGACGAGGCCGCCGGCGAACTCGGCGCCGTCCTGGGCCAGGGCGGCGACCCGACGGACACCACCGTGGACTGGAGCCGAGACGACTACGAGGGTTTCGGGGACATCGCCTGGACCCTCGACCACCAGACCATCTTCGCCAACCGGATGGCCTGCGTGCTCGGCTCCGAGCAGGCGCTCGACGCGATGGGGCGCCTCACCGAGGAGCACAGCACCGGCCTCGCCCAACTCGAGGGCGCCCGGGTGAAGGGCGGCTGGGGCGACACCGCCGACGACAGCTTCATCCTTCGCGAGTTCGGGCTCGTCGGCCCCGTCGGCGCGCAGGTGCCCGTCGCTGTCGCCGTGATCCCCGAGGACGGCAGCGAGGAGACCGCCCGTGCCGCCGTCAGCGAGATGGCCCGGCGGATCGCCCCGCTGGTCGACGAGGCGTCCGCCAACGGTGGCGCCGCCGAGTGCCAGGCGGGCTAGAACACTAGAACACGTCGATCCGGGCGCCGAGAGTCTCGGCGTAGTGCAGCTGGTCCAGCCACCCCGGCGTGCCGGGCCGCACCCGGATGAACGGCCGGTTGGACGGGTCCTCCCGGGTGCGGCCGGCGAGGGCCTCGTAACGCAGGCGGGCGTCGTGCCCGTCGCGGGTCATCTGCCCCATGTCCCCGTCGGGGTCTGCCAGGGCGTCGCGTGCGGAGGCCAGCAGGTCGAGGGTCTCGTCCAGGGCGGTGACCAGGGCGTCCCGGTTGTTCTCGCACATGGCCTGCACCAGGTGCGGTGCGGTGCCCGCCACCCGGGTGCCGTCGCGGAAACTCGTCGCCGCCAGCGACAACGCCAGCGCCCCTCCCTGGTCCGCGGTGATCGACAACGCCTCGGCCACGACATGCGGCAGGTGGGAGATGCGGGCCACCGCACTGTCGTGCGCGGCGGTGCGGGCGGGCACGACGACCGCGCCGGTCGCCTCCGCCATCTCCACCACCCGGCGCCAGACGTCCACCCACTCCGGGTCGTCGCGCGCATTGTCGTGGGTGACCACCCACACCGCGTCGCGGAAGAGGCCCACGGTGGTCGCGTCCCACCCGGAGTCCGCCGTACCGGCCATCGGGTGGCCGCCGACGTAGCGTGCCGCCAGCCCGTGGCCGGTGACCAGGTCCAGCACGTCGCCCTTCACGCTCACCACGTCGGTCAGCCCGCAGTCCGGTGCGTGCACGGCCACCACCTCGAGCAGCGACGGCAGGGCGGGCACCGGGACGCCCAGGACGATCAGGGCGTCCTGCGACGCGGCGCGGCGCACCGTCGCCACCAGGTCGGTGGAGGCGTCGACCCCGTCGGCTCTGGCGGCGTCCACCGTGGCCGGTGACCTGTTCCACCCGAACACCGGGCGGCCCGCCGCGCGGAGGTCCCGTACCAGGCTGCCGCCGATCAGGCCGAGGCCGAGGACACAGACGGGCCGGGGGGCGGGGGACGGGACGGTGGAGTTCACCTTTCAAGTGTGGCACAGGGCGACTACGGTTAGCGACCATGAGTGGATTCGTCGTCGCAGCCGATCTCGCCGAGGGTGACACCGGCGGCGCGTCGTGGCGCCTGCGCGTCCTGGACAGGAAGGTCCCCGCCGGTCTGAACCCCCTGCTGGCCGAGCTCGGCCGGCTCCGCGCCGCCGGTGTGCTGCTCGGCCTGGTCTGTGTCGAGGATGACTGGTGCGCCCTGGTGCGCCCCGGCCCGCGCGGCGCCCAGCTGCTGCTCAGCGACGCCTCGGTGGTTGTCGAGGACGACGATGAGCCCGGTATCGACCTGGCCCGCGACATCCTCGCCGACCTCGACGTCGACGGCCCCACCGACGAGGACATCGACGACGCCGACGACCCCGACGCCCCCTGGCCCGAGGGCGACTTCGACATCCTCGCCGACCTCGGCGTCAGCGAGCAGGTCCTCTCGGTGATCCTCGACGACGGGGACATGCTCGCCACCGAACAGCTGATGCGCGTCGCCGGGGAACTGGGTTTCGACGACGAGCTGGCGGACGTCCTCGACGGTCTCGGGTACCCCGGGTGGGTGTGACCGGCTCCGGCCTTCCCCGCCCCGCCCGTGACGCCCGCGACGAGGCGCTGATGCGACGCGCGCTCGCCGTCGCGGCGTCCACGCCGCGGGACGACGTCCCCGTCGGTGCCGTCGTCCGGGGGCCCGACGGCCGGGAACTCGCCGCCGCCACGAACCGTCGGGAGACCGACGCCGACCCCACCGCACACGCCGAGGTCCTGGCCCTGCGCGCCGCGGCCGCGGCGCTCGGTGACGCGTGGCGCCTGGAGGACTGCACCCTCGTCGTCACCCTGGAACCCTGCGCCATGTGCGCCGGCGCGGCCGTCGGTGCACGGGTCGGCCGGATCCTCTTCGGCGCCCACGAGCCACGCACCGGGGCGTGCGGGTCCGTGGTCGACGTGGCACGGGAGTCTCCGCTGCACACCGTCGCCGTGCGCGGCGGGGTCCTGTCCCCGGAGTGCGAGGAACTGCTCCGCGGGTTCTTCCGCGAACGGCGCTGAGCGTCTATCCTGGGGCGCGTCAGAGCACGACCCCGATCGCACGACCTGACTGAAGGTCCCCAACGGAGGATGAGCACCATGGATTTCGGTGGAATGGCAGACAAGGCCAAGAAGGCCGTCAACGACAACCGTGACCAGGTCGAGGAGAAGGCCGGCGAGGCCATCGACAAGGTGACCGACGGCGACAAGGCCGACAAGGCGAAGAGCACCCTGAAGGACGGGCTGGACAAGCTCTCCGGGAAGTAGCGTCGGCGCGTTCAGCCGACCGTTTTGCCCGACGGGGTGCAGGTGATGTACCTTTGTCGGCGGTGGCGTGACCGAGCGGCCGAAGGTACTCGCCTCGAAAGCGAGCGTCGTGTAACAGCGACCGGGGGTTCAAATCCCTCCGCCACCGCCACGAGAACCCTCCCGGGAACGGGAGGGTTCTTCTTGTCGTAGCTGTGGATCCGCTGCGAACGGGGCGCAGCCGGGGGAGGACGGGCCGGGGAATGACTAGGATTGTCTCTCGCACTGTGCTCCTACGTGGAAGGCTGGCCTCTCTGTGGCTCTACTCCTGTTCCGACTCGGCCGGTGGTCGTACCTGAGACGGTGGCTCGTCATCGGGATCTGGGTGGTGCTGCTGGCCGCGGTCGGCGGTGGGTCGCTGGTGATCCAGAAGGGCTACAACGACATCTTCAGCATCGACGGGGTGCCGTCCCAGCACGCCACCCGGATGCTCATGGACGAGTTTCCCGGCACCGACAACCCCGCCGAGGCGTCCGACGTGAACCTGGTGTTCCAGGCGCCGGAGGGTGAGAAGCTCAGCGACGAGAAGTACATGGGCGTGCTCGACGAGGTCGTCGAGGCCGTGCGCACCAACGTTGAGGACTTCGGGGACGACTCCTCCTTCGGCAACCCGGTGGTCTACAACGACGAGCAGTCGAAGACGGTCATCGACACCTCCACCGAGATGGGGCTGCCACGTGCCGTCGCGGAGGCCGACGCCGCCAACGTCGCCACCCTCAGCCCCGACGGGCGGACCGGCACCACCTCCTTCTCCTTCGACGTCGACCTGCCCGCAGACGTCAGCACCGCCGACAAGGAGGCGGTCGACGACGCCCTCGACATCGCCCGCGACGCCGGGCTGAAGGCGGAGGCCGGCGGTGCCGGATTCGGCGACCCCATCGTCATCGAACCGATCAGTGAGGCGATCGGCCTGCTGGCCGCGTTCATCATCCTGTTCATCACCTTCGGCTCCCTCATCGCCGCCGGCATGCCGCTGATCAGCGCCGTGGTGGGTGTGGGCATCGGCGCGCTGGGCATCACCGGCGCCACCGCCTTCGTCCCGCTGAACAACATCACCCCGGTGCTGGGCATCATGCTGGGCCTCGCCGTGGCCATCGACTACGCCCTGTTCATCATGAGCCGCTACCGCGACGAACTCCGTCACGGACGGTCCAGACCCGACGCCACCGGCCTGGCGGTCGGCACCGCCGGCTCGGCGGTGGTCTTCGCCGGACTGACCGTGATCATCGCCCTGGTGGGCCTGCGGGTGGCGGACATCGAGTTCCTCACCTACATGGGTTACGCCGCGGCGGCCACCGTGCTCCTCTCGGTCTTCGTGGCGCTCACCCTGGTGCCCGCCCTGTTCGGCGCCTTCGGTGACCGGGTGTTCCGTCGGGACGCCGCGACCGGTGCGAAGGTCCGCGAGGGGCTGACCGTCGAGGAGGCGGACGCCGCCGTGGCGTCCTCCCTGGCGTCCGGGAGCCGGGGGTCCCGGCGGGCGCGGGGGCAGCATGAGAAGAGGTCCCGGAAGGCGGGGAAGTCTCAGGAGTCTCTCGGCACCCGGTGGGTGAAGCTGGTCCACCGCGCGCCCGGGGGATTCCTGCTCGTCGTCATCGCCTCGCTGGTCCTGCTCACCCTGCCGGCGATGAACCTGCAGCTCTCCCTGCCCTCGGACATGACCTCCCCGGTGGACAGCACCCAGCGCAAGTCCGCGGAGATGCTGGAGGACGGCTTCGGGCCCGGACGGAACTCGCCGTTCCTCGTCATCGTCAACACCGACGAAGTCAACCCGGACTCCGCGGCCCTGGCACCGCTCGTCGCCACGGGGGTCGAGCCCGCGCAGGCCGCCTTCGTCACGGTCAAGGACAGGCTGGGAAACAACGTCGGTGTGAAGCACTCCCAGCTGATCGGCGCGTCCGAGGACGGTTCGACCGCGCAGATCCTCGTCACCCCGGAGACGGGGCCCACCGACGGGCGCACCGCCCAGCTGATCCAGCAGCTGCGTTCCCAGCAGGAGGTCCTCGAGAACGAGACCGGTGTGGACATGGGCATCACCGGGCTGGTCCCGATCCAGCAGGACGTCACCGACCGCCTGTCCGACGCCATGCCCGTCTACCTGGCGCTGGTCGTCGGCCTGGCCCTGGTGCTGCTGCTCATGGTCTTCCGTTCGCTGATGGTGCCGGTGATGGCCGCCGCAGGGTTCCTGCTCTCCGTCGGCGCGGCCTTCGGCGTGACCGTCCTGTTCTGGCAGGAGGGGCTGTGGGGCCTGATCAACTCGCCCGGCCCGCTGATCAGCTTCATGCCGATCTTCCTCATCGGCGTGACCTTCGGCCTGGCGATGGACTACCAGGTGTTCATCGTCTCCCGGATGAGGGAACGGTTCACGCTGCACAGTCACGAGGCGGCGAAGACCAGCAGGTACAACGCCGTCGAGGACTCCGTGATCGGCGGATTCGGACTGGGGGCCAAGGTGGTCACCGCAGCCGCGCTGATCATGATCTGCGTCTTCGCCTCCTTCATCGCCCAGCCGCTGCCGTTCATCCAGATCTTCGGCTTCGCCCTGGGCGTCGGCGTGCTCTTCGACGCCTTCTTCATCCGCATGACCCTGATCCCCGCACTGATGTTCCTGTGCGGGCGCGGCACCTGGTACATGCCGCGCTGGCTGGACCGGGTGCTGCCCTCGGTGGACGTCGAGGGCGCGAAACTGGAGGACGCCTACGCCTCCGGGAAGGTTGAGCGCATGGAGGACGCACCGGAGAGGTGAATCTTCCCCTGATCCGCCCGTCACCGAGCACGAGGGTGGCTACCGGCCGCGCAGCTCCGGGGGAGTGTCGGCGTAGTAGCGGCCGAGGAACTCGTCGCGGTACTCCTCGAACCGGCCCTCCTCGACGGAGGTGCGGATGTTGCGGGTCAACGTCGCCATGAAGTGGATGTTGTGCAGCGTGCACAGGGTGCCCGCCAGGAACTCCTTGGCGCGCAGGAGATGGTGGATGTAGGCCCGCGTGTAGTTCTCGCACACGTAGCCGCCGAGCTCGGCGTCCACGGGGATGAAGTCGTGGCGGTGACGGCCGGCCATCAGGTTCAGTCGGCCGTCCAGCGTGTACACCCCGCCACGCCGGGCAAGGCGCGTCGGCGCCACGCAGTCGAAGGTGTCCGCGCCAGCGGCGACGGCGGTGAACAGGTCGTCCGGCTCAGAGATCCCGAGCATGTGGCGGGGCCTGTCCTCCGGCAGCTCGTCGCAGACCCAGCCGGTGATCGTCCCGAGGTTCTCCTTCTCCAGCGCCCCGCCGATGCCGAAACCGCCGAACCCGCGGCGGCCCTCCGCCTCCGCCTCTGCGGACAACTCCACCAGGCCCCGCGCCGCCTGTCGGCGCAGGTCCTCGTACTGCGCCCCCTGAACCACACCCCACAGGGACTGCAGGGGACGGTGGCTGCGCTCGGCGGTCAACCGGTCATGCTCCACCAGGCAGCGGCGTGCCCACCGGTGTGTTCGCTGCACCGACTCCTCCTGGTAGCGGCGGCTGTCCACCAGCGTGGTCAGCTCGTCGAAGGCGAACATGATGTCCGCGCCGAGCCGGTGCTGGATCTGCATCGACTTCTCCGGGGTGAACCGGTGCTTCGACCCGTCGATCACACTGCGGAAGTCCACCCCGTCCTCGTCCACCAGGGCCATGCGTTCCTTCTTCGCCGCCCGGATGTCCCCCTCGGTGAGGTTCGCGACGTCCATCGCCAGCACCTTCTTGAACCCCACACCCAGGCTCATCACCTGGAACCCGCCGGAGTCGGTGTAGGTCGGTCCGTGCCAGTTCTCGAACGCCGCGACCCCGCCGGCGGTGTCCACGATGTCCTCACCCGGCTGCAGGTACAGGTGGTAGGCGTTGGACAGCACCGCCTCGGCGCCGGTCGACCGGACCTGCTCCGGGGTGAGGGTCTTCACCGTCGCCTTCGTCGCCACCGGGATGAACGCGGGCGTGTGGATGTCGCCGTGCGGGGTGTGGATCACACCCGTGCGGCCGTGGGCCGGGGCACCGTCCACCGAACCCAACCTGGTGCCCAGGTCGAAGGTCGTGTCCTGTGCGGCAGGGGCCGGGGCGGTGGCGGGCTCAGTCATGGTGGGTCATTCTATCCGACCTCCCCGGCAACCTGTGTGCCGCTGACAGCTTCGGTGTCTACCCTCGGCGGGCGGACAGAAGCAGACCACCCAAGGAGCAAACCTGATGACCACCGCACGCCAGATCGTCCTCGCCAGCCGCCCGGAGGGCGCGCCCACCGCGGAGAACTTCCGCACCGAGGAGGTCACGTTGCCGCAGGTCGGTGACGGAGAGCTTGAACTGAAGGTGCAGTACCTCTCCCTCGACCCGTACATGCGCGGACGGATGAGCGCCGCGAAGTCCTACGCCGCCCCCGTGCCTGTCGACGGGGTCATGACCGGCGAGACCGTCGCCGAGGTGACCGTCTCACGCCACCCCGACTTCGAGGTCGGCGACCTCGTCCGGGCCCACACCGGGTGGTGCACCCACGCCGTCGTCCCCGCCGACCACGTCCGCACCCTGCAGACCCACGGGGCCCCGGCGACCACGGCACTCGGTGTGCTCGGCATGCCCGGGTTCACCGCCTACGCCGGGATGAAGGTCATCGGGCAACCGAAGAAGGGGGAGACCGTCGCGGTCGCCGCCGCCTCCGGCCCCGTCGGCTCGATGGTCGGACAGCTCGCCCAGCTCGCCGGGGCACGCGCCGTCGGCGTCGCCGGAGGCCCGGAGAAGTGCGCCCACGTGCGCGACGAGCTCGGGTTCGACGCGGTGGTGGACCACCGCGACCCCGACTTCGCCGCGAAACTCGCCGAGGCCTGCCCCGACGGCGTGGACGTCTACTACGAGAACGTCGGCGGTGCGGTGTGGGACGCCGTCCTGCCGCTGCTGAACAAGTTCGCCCGCGTGCCCGTGTGCGGCCTCGTCGCCCAGTACAACTCCACCGGCTCCGACGGGCACGACCGGCTTCCGGCGGCCATGGGCACCGTCCTGGCCCAGAGCCTGCTGATCCGCGGGTTCATCCAGACCGAGTTCGCCGAGGAGTACTACCCGGAGTTCCTCGCCGAGATCGGCCCGAAGGTCGCCGACGGCACCGTCACCTACCGCGAGGACGTCGTCGAAGGGTTCGACAAGGCGCCCGATGCCTTCATCGGCATGCTCGAGGGGAAGAACTTCGGGAAACTCGTGGTCAAGGTCGACTGAGACTACGGGCGGCGCCTGGGCGTCTTGGCGCCGTCAGGGCCGGCCGGCTCCGCGCCCGCCGAGCAGCGCGTAGAGGAACGGCAACGCCGACACCACCATCATGGTGGTGCCCACCGCCTGGGCGGCCCCGCCGTCGGCCCCGCCGTCGGCCCCGCCGCGCAGCACCGCGCCGCCGACGACCAGCCCGACGAAGACTATCGCGGCGACGACCCGCACCGCCGCCCGCTCCAGACGCTTGAGCTGGCGCTCGACCTGGGGCGTGTTCACCGACAGGTCGCCGCTCTCCACCATGGTGATCGCGTCGTCCAGGCGGCGCGGCAGCCGGCCCAGCACCCGGGCCGTGGTCAGGGTGGTGCCGACCGCCCGGTGCGCCAGGTCCCTGGCGGACGACCCGGCACGCTCCCGGATCAGGCGGGCGGCGAACGGCTCCACCGAGTCCCAGATGTTGAACCCGGGGTCCAGTGTGGAACACAGCCCCGACAGCATCGACACCGCCCGCATGATCAGCAGGAAGTTCTCCGGCAGCTGGAACGGCATGGACCGGATCACCTCACGGAACCGGCGGGCGAAGTCCTCGAACTCACGCGGGTCCACACGCTGCAGGTCCATCACCCCCATCCCGCCGAAGCGGGCGAAGAGCTCGGTGACCGCCACCTGCAGTTCCGCGGTGTCCGCGGTGGGCAGCAGCACGCCCAGTCGCTGCATCGCGGCGACCATGCCCGGGCCGTCCTGCATGCCCACCGCCACCACCAGTTCCTGCAGCCGTGACTTGAGCTCCTCGTCCACGGTGCCGGTCATCCCGAAGTCGATGAAGGTCAGGCGGAACCCGCCTGCCCCACGGGAGGCGTCCGGGGTGACGAAGATGTTCCCGGGGTGCGGGTCCGCGTGGAAATGGCCGGTCTCGAACAGCTGCGTGAACATCGCCTCGGCGAGCGCGTCGGCCACCTGCGACGGGTCGATGCCGGCCGCACGCAGGGCGTCGACGTCACTGATCTTGACCGCCGTGACGTCCTGCAGCGTCAGGACGCGCCGTGTGCTGCGCTCCCAGACGACCGTGGGCGCGTCCACTCCCGGGTCCGCCTGCGGGCCGGAACGGAAACCGGTGAGGAAGGCGTCGGCCTCCGCCGCCTCATGCAGGTAGTCGATCTCCTCGTGGCTGGTGCGGGCGAACTCCTCGACCAACGCGGGCATGTCCGCGCGGGCGGCGATGAACCTGATCCGGGACAGCCAGCCGGCGATGCGGCGCAGGGCGGCCAGGTCCACCTCCACGATCCCGGCGATGCCGGGGCGCTGGATCTTCACCACCACGTCCGTGAACCCGACGTCCGCGGCGTCCCGCGCCGTGAGCCGAGCCTGGTACGCCTGACCCAGGGACGCGGCCGCCAGCGGCTCCGGGGAGAATGCGTCGAAGGCCCGCGACAACGGCATGCCCAGCTCGGCCTCCGCGAGTGCGACCATCGCCCCGACGTCCTCGGCCGGCACCTTGTCCTGCAGCTCGGCGAGTTCCCCGGTGACCGACGTCGGCAGGATGTCGATGCGGGTCGACATGAACTGTCCGACCTTGATCATCAGCCCGCCGAGATCCGTCGCCAGCACCCGGAACCGCGCCGCGGCACGGACGAACCGGCGCTCCTGGCCCCGTTGGCTGAACCTGCGCAGACCGAGGCGCGGCAGCACCAGCTCGAACCACCACATCTGCACCATCAGCAGCAGCCCGAAGGCGGTGATGCGACGGTAACGGCGGCGCAGTGCCCGGGGACCGGTCCGGTCAGACCTCCGGGGCACCGTTGTCGGCACTGTCGGCACTGTCGGCACTGTCGGCCCTGTCGGTCGTGCTGTCCTCGGCGAGGATGCCGTAGATCCGCCGGCGGGTCTCGTCGAGCAGTTCGGTGGCCCGTCGGCGCTGGTCCTCGGTGCCGCTCACACCGACCTGGTGCACCGCCTGCCCCAGCTTCACACCGGCCTTCGGCAGCTCCCCGCGGCCGTCGAACAGCCGGGCGACGGTGTCCCACGGGGCAGGGGCGGCGTCCTGACCGGCGGTGTCGGACGCTTCGGCACGCCCCTCCGCGGTCAGGGTGTACGTCCGCCTGCCGTCGGACTCCTCCACGGTGGCTAGCCCCTCGTCGACGAGGAGCTGAAGCTCCGGGTAGACCTCCGCGGCGCCGGGCGCGTCGTCACCGTCCTGCCCGGCGATCTCCCGGACGACCTGGCCGCCGTGCCGCGGACCGTGGGAGAGGACGTCGAGGACCGCGGCGTGCACACTGCGCGTCGGCCGCTGGGGTCGCTGGGGCCGGGGTGGTCGGGGCATGCGTCCCGCCTGGTCCGGGGCGGGAACCTGGAAGGGCAGGTAGTCGCGCACGTTCTCGAGCAGGTTCCACAGCGCCGCCGGATCCGGGGCGCCGTCGTATCGGTTCTGGTGAGGGTATCCCATGTCAGCGCCTCCATGCGCCTGGTGACGGATAGGTGGACGGCACCAACGCTACCCGCGAACCCTGGACGGCACCTGGGAGCAGAGGCCGGGAAGGCGGAGTCCGGTGCCCGGGGACCCGTGGCGCCACATCGTGGCACATCGTGCCCGGTCGCGCCCCTGAGGCACGCCGGTGCCGTGAGGCACCGTTATCCTGAACGCCATGACTGACTCGTCCGGCCCCCGCCCCAACGGCCGCTACGCCCCGAGCCCCAGCGGTGACCTGCACCTGGGCAACCTGCGTACCGCCGTGCTCGCCGAGGCGTGGGCGCGGACCACCGGACGCGGGTTCGTCCTGCGTGTCGACGACATCGACGCCGCCCGGTCCTCGGAGATCTCCGCCGACCGGCAGCTG
This sequence comes from Corynebacterium sp., assembly GCF_022712195.1. Lineage (GTDB taxonomy): Bacteria > Actinomycetota > Actinomycetes > Mycobacteriales > Mycobacteriaceae > Corynebacterium. Next base: position 45,338 of record NZ_JALAGY010000064.1, read on the forward strand.
GAGGACCTCGAGGCCGTCGGGGTCACCTGGGACGGGGCGGTCGCCCGCCAGTCCGGGACCCTCGACCGCTACGAGGTCGCCCTCGACCGGCTCCGGGAGGACGGCCTGGTCTACGAGTGCTACTGCTCCCGCAGGGACATCCGGGAGGCGGCCCGCGCCCCGCACGCCGTGCCGGGACACTACCCCGGCACCTGCCGCGACCTGGATGACGCCGAGCGGGCACAGCGGCGCGACGCCCTCGCCGCCGAGGGGCGCGTCCCCTCGCTGCGGCTGCGAGCGCAGGTCAGCGAGTGGACGGTGCGTGAGACCTTCGCCGTCCCCGGCGGCAGCCACACCGGGGAGGTGGACGACATGGTCCTGCGCCGTGGCGGGCAGGGCGGGGCCGACGTGGGGGTGGCCTACAACCTCGCCGTCGTCGTCGACGACACGCTCGCCGGGGTCGACCAGGTCGTCCGCGGCGACGACCTGCTCAGCTCCGCGCCACGCCAGGCGTACCTGGCGCACCTGCTGGAGCTGCCGGAGGTGGAGTACGTGCACGTCCCCCTGGTGCTGGGGCCCACCGGCGCACGGCTGGCGAAGCGGGACGGTGCTATCACCCTGCGTGAGATGCCCGGCGACACCCTGGAGGAGAAGGGACGTGCCGCCCGGGAGTGGATCGACCGCTCGATCGGGCCGGCGGCGCTGGAGGACCCGGCACTGCTGAGCCACGAGCCGGTCACCTGGCAGGGGTGAGCCCCGGCTGGCGGGGTCAGCCCACCGAGCGACGTCCGAACACCGGGGCCACCTTCTTCGCGGCGGCCTTCCGGGCCACCGCCGTGTTCTTCCCGGCGAGCAGCCGCAGCTGGCGCATCCGCTCCCTGCGGAACGTGGTCCACGGGCCGGTCGTCCACGTCTCGTCCACCAGCTTCTTCGCGTAGGCCACCGCATCGGGGGAGCGGGTGGCGATCACCGTGGCGAGCGCCTCGGCGTCCTCCACCGGCGTGTCGGAGACCTCGCTGGCCAGCCCGTACCCCACCGCGGCGCGGCCGTCGAAGACCTCGCCGGTCATGGTGAGCTTCTTCAGCACGTCCGCCCGCACCTGCTGGGGCAGGGTCCGCATGCCGGACATGTCGGGGACCAGCCCCCACTTCGACTCGAGGATGCTCCACTGCGCGTCGGCGGTGGTGATCCGCCAGTCCGCGGCCATGGCCAGCTGGAGACCGCCGCCGAAACAGTGCCCGTGCACCGCCGCGACCACCGGCACCGGCAGGCGCCGGAAACCCCAGCACGCCTCCTGGAACTGGTTCGTCCCGCGCCACGGCCGGGGGAGGAAGGACGCCACCATCGACGAGGGCCGCTTCATCGCCGAGGCGAAGTCCAGGCCGGCGCTGAAGGAACGGCCCTCCCCGGAGACGACCACGGCGCGGATCGTCCGGTCGTCCCGGATGCGCCGGGTGATCGACACCAGTTCGTCGAGGATCTCCAGGGTGAGGGAGTTCAGCTTGTCCGGACGGTTGAGCCGGACGTGGGCGATCCGTGTGGGGCCGTCGGTGACGGTGAGTGAGGGAAGACCAGTCATGCCGACAACGCTAGAGGACGGTGCGGGGTGGCCGCGGGTGAACGCGAGGGACGGACACGGGGCTGGCAGACTGGGGGCATGCCAGAACAGCTGCACACACCACCCGGCGGCGCGTACACGCACGGATTCGCCCGCGTCGCGGCGGCCACCGTCCCGGTCGCCGTCGCCGACCCGGCGACGAACGCCCGCACGGTCCTCGACACCGCCCGCGGCCTCCACGACGACCACGTCGCCGTCGCCGTCTTCCCCGAGCTCTGCCTCACCGGCTACGCCATCGACGACCTGGTGATGCAGGACGCCCTGCTCGACGCCGTCACCGACGCCCTGGCCACCCTCGTCGCAGAGTCGGGGACACTCTTCCCCGTGCTCGTCGTCGGCGCCCCGTTGGCGCACGGCAACCGCCTGTACAACTGTGCGGTGGTCATCCACCGCGGGCGGATCCTGGGCGTCATCCCGAAGGCCCACCTGCCGAACTACCGCGAGTTCCACGAGCGGCGCTGGTACGCGCCGGGCGACGGGGTCCGCGGCGAGACGATCCGCGTCGGACGCGGGGCGGACGGGGTCGAGGCCCCCTTCGGCACCGACCTGCTCTTCGAGGCGCAGGACGTGGACGGTCTGACCGTCCACGCCGAGGTCTGCGAGGACATGTGGGTCCCGGTGCCCCCGTCCTCCGTGGCGGCGCTGCAGGGCGCCACCGTCCTGCTGAACCTGTCGGGGAGCCCCGTCACGGTGCAGCGGGCCGACGACCGTCACCTGCTGGCGAAGTCGGCGTCCCACCGGAACCTGGCGGCCTACGTGTACGCCGCCGCCGGCCAGGGGGAGTCGACCAACGACGTCTCCTGGGACGGGCAGACCATGGTGTACGAACGCGGTGAGCTGCTGCAGGAGAGTGAGCGTTTCCCGGACGGCCCGCGCGTCAGCGTCGCAGACGTGGACGTCCGCGGACTGCAGGCCGCACGCCTGCGCCAGGGCACCTTCGACGACAACCGCCGGGCGGTGGAGCACCGTTCGGACGTGCGGTTCCGGCGCATCGGGTTCACGCTGAACCCGCCGCAGGGCGACGTGGGCCTGCGGCGGGAGGTCGCGCGGTTCCCCTTCGTGCCCGGCGACCCCGCCCGCCTGGCGCAGGACTGCTACGAGACCTTCAACATCCAGGTCTCCGGGCTGGTCCAGCGGCTGCAGGCCATCGGCGACCCCCGCCCGGTGATCGGGGTCTCCGGTGGACTGGACTCCACCCACGCGCTGCTGGTGGTGGCGCGGGCGATGGACCGCGCCGGTCGTCCCCGCTCCGACATCCTGGCGTACACGATGCCGGGGTTCGCCACCTCCGACCACACGAAGTCGAACGCCGTGAAACTCGCCGAGGCCCTGGGCGCGACGATCCGCACCCTCGACATCCGGCCCGCGGCCACCGAGATGCTCTCCCGGGTGGGGCACCCGGCCGGCGACGGTGAGCCGGTGTACGACGTGACCTTCGAGAACGTGCAGGCCGGGCTGCGCACCGACTACCTCTTCCGCCTGGCCAACCACCTCGGCGGCATCGTGGTGGGCACCGGGGACCTCTCCGAGTTCGCCCTCGGCTGGTGCACCTACGGGGTCGGGGACCAGATGAGCCACTACGCGGTGAACGCCGGGGTGCCCAAGACGCTGATCCAGCACCTCATCCGGTGGGTCATCGCCGACGGCACCGTGGTCGGGGACGACGCCGCCGCGGTGCTGCGGTCCGTCCTGGACACCGAGATCAGCCCCGAGCTGGTGCCCGCCGGGGCGGACGGACAGGTCCAGTCCACCGAGGACACCATCGGCCCGTACGCGCTGCACGACTTCACGCTGTGGCACGTGCTGCGCGGCACCCGCCCGGCCACCGTCGCCTTCCTGGCCTGGCACGCCTGGAACGACGCGGAGGCCGGGCAGTGGCCGGCGGGGTTCCCCGACGACGACCGCTACGCCTACGACCTGACGACCGTCGTGCGGTGGGAACGTGTCTTCCTGCGACGCTTCTTCGGCTTCGCCCAGTTCAAGCGCACGGCCGTGCCCAACGGTCCGAAGGTGTCCCCGGCCGGCTCCCTGTCGCCGCGCGGTGACTGGCGGGCGCCGTCGGACGGGAACGCCCGCGCCTGGCTCGCTGAGCTCGACCGGCACTACCCCGATGTGGGGGCATGAGCACCGGGTGTGTCCCCGGTCACACTCTGCGCTGGTGACGGTCCGTTTCCGGTGCTCGTGACGCGGGGACGTGGGTTGCGCCTCCTCGCGGTTTCCCCCGCCTGCCCATAAGCTTGTTCAGGGACAAAAGAAGTAGACAGCGGAGGCGAAGAAAACATGAGTGTCGTCAGTGCGTCCCACGTCTACAAGGTCTTCGGACCGGACGCCGACAGCAGGGAACTGGTCTCCCGTCTGGAAAAGGGGGAGGACCGCGACGACCTCACCCACCTGGGGACCGCCGCCGTCATCGACGCCTCCTTCTCCGTGGAGGCCGGGGAGACCTTCGTGGTGATGGGCCTGTCGGGGTCGGGGAAGTCGACGCTGATCCGGATGCTCAACGGCCTGTGGGCCCCCACCTCCGGGACAGTGGAGGTGGCGGGCAGGGACATCTCCGCCATGGGCACCAGGGAACTCCGCGACCTGCGCAAGAGCCACGTGTCCATGGTCTTCCAGCACTTCGCGCTGCTCCCGCACCGCAGCGTCCGCGACAACGCCGCCTACTCGCTGGAGATCCAGGGGGTCGACAAGGCGGAACGGAGGGAACGCGCGGACCACTGGCTGCGACAGGTCGGGCTCGACGGTTGGGGCGACCACCTGCCCGGCGAACTCTCCGGAGGCATGCAGCAACGCGTCGGACTCGCCCGCGCCCTCGCCGCGGAGACCGACATCCTGCTGATGGACGAGGCGTTCTCCGCCCTGGACCCGCTGATCCGCACCGAGATGCAGGACCAGCTGATCGCCCTTCAGCGCGACCTGAGGAAGACCATCATCTTCATCAGCCACGACCTCAACGAGGCGATGCGGCTCGGCGACAGGATCGCGATCATGCGGGGAGGGCGCATCGCCCAGACAGGGTCCGCGGTGGAGATCCTCACCGAACCCGCCGACGACTACGTCCGCGAGTTCATCGCCGACGTCGACCGGACCCGCGTCCTCACCGCGCGCAACGTGATGACCGCGCCCGGCGACGACGTCGGCCCGCTGCCCACCGTCGGCGCAGACACCGTGCTGGCGGAGGTCTTCGCGCACTCGGCGGCCTCGGAGACCGGCGCGGTGGCGGTCGTGGACGACGGTGGGGCTCACGGTGGCGGCCGGGTGATCGGCGTCGTCGACCGACGCACACTCGTCGACACCGTGGCCGAGGCCGCCACGGTGGGGAAGGAGGCCTGACATGTCGACGTTCATGAACCCCGACATCCCGGTCGGCCGCTGGGTCGCCGACGGCATCGACTGGTTCACCGGCGCGGCGTCCGGCTTCCTCGACGCCGTCGGCGCAGTCCTCGGCGGCATGTACTCCGGGGTCTACTCCCTACTCGGCGCACCGGTGTACCTGGTGATGATCGTGGTGTTCGCGGTGATCGCCTGGTTCGCGGCGGGGTGGCGGGTCGCCGTCTTCACCGTGCTGGGCTTCTACCTGGTGAGAGGCGTCAACGAGTGGAACCAGGCCATGCAGACACTGTCGATGGTCATCGTCGCCGTGGTGATCGCCGTCGCGGTCTCCGTGCCACTCGGGATCTGGGCGGCGAAGTCCCGCGTCGTCTCGGCGGTCGTCCAGCCCGTCCTCGACTTCATGCAGGCCATGCCGGCGTTGGCCTACCTGGTGCCGATCATCGTGATCTTCGGTATCGGCGAGGTCCCCGGCATGATCGCCACCCTGATCTTCTGCCTGCCACCCGGTGTCCGCTTCACCCGGCTGGGCATCCTCCAGGTCGACCGGGAGACCGTGGAGGCCGGCAACGCCTTCGGGGCGACACCCCGCCACATCCTCTTCCGCATCGAGATGCCCCTGGCCCTGCCGACCATCATGGCCGGGATCAACCAGGTCATCATGCTCGCGCTGTCCATGGTGGTGCTGGCGGGCATGGCCGGCGCAGCGGGTCTCGGCAAGGACGTGACGACCGCCATCCAGTCCCTGAACATCCCGCTGGGCGTCAACGCGGGCCTGGCCGTGGTGATCCTGGCGATCTTCCTCGACCGCGTCACAGCCGGCCTGGGACGCCGGACCCCGCTGGCCAGGGCAGAAACCGCCGGGTGACACCCGGCGCCACAGCGCGCACCACCTGCACCACATCCACCACCACCGTTTCACGACAGGAGACACCATGACCACCACAGCACGGACCACCACGACACGGACCACCGCCAGAGCGGGACGCCGGGCGGCCACGCTCGGCGCACTGCTGGTGACCTCGGCACTGGCGCTCTCCGCCTGCGGGGCGGAGAACGAGGGCGGCGGTGACGGCGGTGAAGGCGCCGGATCCGGTACCGACTCCGAATACGCCGACTGCACCCCGGGGGAGGACTCGGCGAACCTCGCCGACATGGACGTCGACGACGACAAGGACATCAGCATCGCCGCCTTCAACGGCTGGGACGAGTCCTTCGCCGCCGCCCACCTGCTCAAGCACGTCCTGGAGGAGGACGGCTACACGGTGACGGTGGAAGGCTACGACGCCGCGCCGGGGTACACCGGTGTGGCGCAGGGTGACATGGACATCGTCATGGACAGCTGGCTGCCCGTCACCCACGACACCTACATCGAGGAGTACGGCGACGACCTCGAGACCCAGGGCTGCTGGTACGACAACGCCGAACTGACCATCGCCGTGAACGAGGACTCCCCGGCACAGAGCATCGAGGACCTGGCGAGCATGGGCGACGACTACGGCAACCGGATCGTCGGGATCGAGGACGGCGCCGGCCTGACCAAGCAGATCCAGGACCGGGCCATCCCGGAGTACGGTCTCAACGACCTGAACTTCCAGACCTCGTCCACCCCCGCGATGCTGGCCGAGCTGAAGAAGGCCACCGACGCCGGAGACAACATCGCGGTGAGCCTGTGGCGCCCGCACTGGGCCTACGACTCCTTCCCCGTCCGTGACCTCGAGGACCCGAAGGGTGCGATGGGCGGCACGGAGAACATCTTCAACTTCTCCCGGACCGGCTTCTCCGACGACAACCCCTATGTGGCCCAGCTGCTGAAGAACCTGGTGCTCGACGACGAGCACCTCTTCACCCTGGAGAACGTGATGTTCTCCGAGGAGAACTACGGCGGCGAGAAGATGGACGAGGCCGTGGCCGAGTGGATCGACGACAACCCGGACTTCGTCGACGACTGGAAGGCCGGTGAGCTGGCGTAGTCACCCGCCGAGTCACCCGCCGAGCAGGGCGGCGAACTCCTCGTCCGGCATGAGCGAGCCCCCGGTGAGCCACGCGACGTGGGTCCCCGGGGCGTCGGCGTCCCCGAGACACCCCGCCGCGCGCAGTCCCGCGCAGGCGGACGGTTCGAGCGCGATGCCGCAGACACCGTGCACCACGGAGAGGACCCGCAGGAGGTCGTCGTCGGTGACGGTCGCGTAGCCGGCGACGAGGCCGCCGACCGTCTTCCCCACGAAACCGGACGGACGGCCCACCGCCAGACCGTCGGCGACGGTGGACTCCCCACGGCCGATGTCCGTCACCCCGACCGCGTCGTCCAGCCCGGTGAGCCGTCCGAGAAGGAACGCCGGCATCGCCACCGGTTCAACGAAGACGCACCGGACGTCGTCGCCGAAGATCCTGGACAGCCCGTAGGTGACGCCGCCGGGCGCCCCGCCGATCCCGCAGGGCAGGTACACGGTCAGCGGGTAGTCCGCGTCCACCCGGACCGACGCCGCGGCGAGCTGCCCGGCGAGCCTGCGCCCGGCGACGGCGTAGCCGGCGAAGAGGCTCAGGGAGTTCTCGTCGTCGATGAAGTGGGCGTGCGGGTCCGCGTCGGCGGCGCGGCGTCCGGCGTGGACCGCCGCGGTGAAGTCCGTGTCGTGCTCGACGACCTGCACCCCGGAGTCCCGGAGGCGGTCCTTCTTCCACTGCTTGGCGTCGTGGGACATGTGTACCGTCACGGAGAACCCGAGGACCGCGCCCATCAGACCGATGGACATGCCCAGGTTGCCGGTCGACCCGACGACGATGCGTCGCGTCGCCATCCGCTCCCGCACGGAACGGTCGAGGAACACCGTGGGACCGGCGGACAGGTCGACGCCGAGTTCGGCGGCGACGGTGAGTGCCGTCTCGAGGACCTCGTGGATACCTCCGCGGGACTTCACCGAGCCGCTCACCGCCAGGGCGTCGTCCCGTTTCACCCACAGGTTCCGGGGGACAGGGGTGCCGAACTCCCGGGAGAGCGCCTCGCTGAGGGCGCCGACCTTCGTCAACGGCGACTCGATGACGCCACCGAGACCACGCGTCTCAGGGAAGATGTCCTCGATCAACGGCGCGAACCACCGGAAGCGTTCCTCCGCGGCGTCGACGAGGGCGTCGAGGGTGGCTGTGTCCGGGGAGCCGGTGCCGGGTGGGCCGGCGTGGGTGGAGTGGTCGGGGACCCACACCGTGGGACGGGCGGCGGCCAGGTCGTCGAAGACCGCCCGGTCGCGGTCTGAGGACAGGGAGTCCCGGAGAGTCTGCATGGCGTCCCAGTCTAGAGGGGCGTGGCAGGGGAAACTGGAAACGACAGAACCCCCGGTCCGAGGACCGGGGGTTCTGCTGTGGCGGAGGATATTCATGCCGGAGCGATTGTCGGTGTGCCGGCGTTGACGGCCCTCTTCCTGAAGAACAGCCGGTTTCCTCCCCGGCCAGACCTCCGTGAGACGACCGGGCCTTGCGCATGCAGGGGTTGCACACGACGGGTGCGGTACCTGTCTGCACGATCGCGTGTGTGCACAGCGGATACGGACTGGTCGAGAGTATCGGTGCTCATGCTTCGCTCACCATGAGCGCGGAGTACGGTGACCCCGACCCACGCCAGGACAACAGTGGGCGGGGCTGGTGTGTGGTGTTATGTTCCCGCACCGTGCCAGGGGGAAGTTCCACGGTCAGGGTACAGTCGGTGCCCCTGGACAGGGGGCTAGGTGGTGTTAAGCGGAAATGAAGGCTGACGCCATCTACCGTGTGGCACATGAATATTCATAAGCGAACATTTTCTGTTGTGGGGGCGGTGACCCTGCTCGGCAGTCTGCTTGCCGGGTGCGGATCGAACGACGAGGACACCGCTGAATCCACAATGACGGCAACGTCGACAGTGTCTGCGACCGAGGACTCCACGACGAACAGCGAGGATGCCCCGGCCCCGACCACTGGGGAGGACGAGGCGACAGAGGCAGCTGAGTCGACAGAGACGAACGAACCGCAGCAGGGAACGGTGACACCGGGAGAGGCTGCACATGTGCTCGATGATTTCGACGAGGTTGACGCGTTGATGTACACCGGCAACGGGAACTCGTCACTGGCCGGGGCAAGATTCAAGACACAGTCCGGATCTGTGAACTGCCATATCAACGGCCTTGGGGCCGGTTGCAAGGTGAACCAGCATGAAGAATGGCCTGCCGAAGACCGGGCAAATGACGGATTGAACGGGCAGGGGACTCCGACAGTCATTGGGTGGTCTGACGGTGTGGAGGCTGGTTACGGTGCGGCTCCAAAAACGTGGGTTCAGCAAGGGACTTGGCCGAATACTTCGGCAAGCGCAACGCTGCCCAGCGGCTCGAAGATAACGACGTATGGCACGGAGGAACAGCCGAAAGTCACTTGTGGCGTCGACGTGAACAGACTGATGATCTGCGCCAGCGAGGACGGGCATGGGTTCCGGGTGTCAGAAGACGTCTATGAAACGTGGTGATTGTCGCTCTGATCTCATTGTGATTCAGTCGGCGGGGTGTGTGGCATCCTGGTCACCAACCCCTGGGGCGGATTTTCTTGTAGGGGTACACGTCTGCGGTGGAGGCGGCCAGGTGTGAAAACCGGTCGTCCGGCCTGAAGGCAGGTACGGGAGTCTCTACGAAACCCGGGGCGATTCAGTGATGGAGTCCCTCATCGGCAGGTCCAGAGCATCGTGCAGGGCCTGATTCCAGGCCACCTGTGGTGCGAGGGCTGAGCTTAAACCAGCCACCTGCTCCTGGAGAGGCCGAAGGGCCTCGCTGAACAGTGACAGTGTTCTTTTGTCTGGCTGCTCATCAGGGAAGTGCTCCGCCAGAAGGTCAGCCATCCCGTCCCGGTCACCAGCATCCACTCCGAAGGCTGCCTCCAGGCCGTCCAATCTCTCCAGCAGTTCGTCTTCGTCCACCAACCGCTTCCTGGCGGCATCAGCGACCATGTCGAGGAGATGCCCTGGTTCGTGTCCGGCACGTGCCAGGTCCGCGACCGTGCGTGAAACCACCGTGACAGGCAGTCCGGCATCCGGATGCACCATCCAGTCCGTGCCATCGATCACTGCGCGGTGGAAATGCACATCAGGTTGGCGACTTTGGCGCCGGTCAGCCACGGTGAAATGTGCTCCATCTGGCCACAGGTCACCGATGCCCCACAGATCAGCTGCCGTTTCATGCGAGACCACCGCTGTTGCGGCAAGTTCGGTGTCATTGGTGCGGTCGGCGGCCAGGAGCTCTGGTTGCAGCGCGAGCCACTGTGCTTTGAGTTCCAGCTCGGCTGATAGCGCCGTGGCCGTGGTCGCGTAAACCCCATGACGAACCCTTACCAGCACTCCGTGGTTGGCCAGCCGGCGCAGCGAAGGCAGGTCAACCCCAGCTGCTTTCGCCTGGGCCGAGGTGACCAGGCCCCACTGCTGGGAGGCCAGGTCACCAACGATCTCCGCCGCCTCTGCACTCTTCATGCTTCATAAAGTATCACACGGGAACTTTTTGAAGTGGGGGAACGGCAATTCCATGCTGCAAAAAGCACTGAATACGTACTTTTTGCAGCATGGCGATAGTCGCCGGAACTTGTTGGCCGAACGCGTTCGTCCCGTTCTGAGGTGTGTCCGACCGCACTTCTGGCCTGTGAGGCACACGGACTGTTCTGATGGCACGGCGCCAACCACTCCACGCTTCGGAGGCAGCCATGACATTCGCGCCGACCCTGACCATCCCCCGTGACGACGTTGCTGCGCCCCTGTGCAACATCCCCGGCGATGCGGTGGTGAAACCGGTATTGCGGAAGGTGTGCGGAAGCAAGTCTGACCTGCATGTTCTCCGATAGAAACGACGAAACCCCCTGATCATCTCTGATCAGGGGGAACGTCCTGTGGCGGAGGATAGGGGATTTGAACCCCTGAGGGATGTGACTCCCGCACGCGTTCCAGGCGTGTGACATAGGCCGCTAGTCGAATCCTCCGCCGAGAAATATACACAGGTCGGTGTCCAGGATGCAAAATGCCGTTGAATATGCTGGTGGGGCCGTGTATTCGGTGGTGTCGGCGAGGGGGCCGGTGTGCGTGTTGGCTCCCGGGCGGCACCGTTGCTACTATGGGGTCCGGACGCCGCGCGGCGTGTATCTTGTGAACTCCCCCAGGGCAGGAATGCAGCAAGGGTCAACGAGCTCTGGCGGGTGCGCGGTGTCCTTCTACTTTTTCCGCGAGGCCCTGGATAAGGGTGGGGACGCGGAGTAGGTTCGGGGGTGGACCTGTTCTCCGCTGAAAGGCGTCCCATGCTCACCGATGATCGTCATCCTGCACTCTTCCGTGCGTTGACGTCGTCGTAGCCGAACCGTCGGCTCCGCCGCACCCGTTGTCAACGCATCCGCTGACAACCGTCGGAGCCCACCATGTCACCCACCCTTTCCCCGTCCGTCGTCGTGTCGGACGTGTCCTTCTCCTGGCCGGACGGCAGTCCCGTCCTGGACCACCTCACCGTCGCCTTCGGCCGGGGACGGACCGGTCTGCTGGGAGCCAACGGCACAGGGAAGTCCACACTGCTGAAGCTCATCGCCGGTGAGCTGGCGCCGACGTCCGGCACACTGACCACCCGCGGCGACATCGGCCACCTCCCCCAGAACCTGACGCTGTCCACCGGGACGACAGTGGCTGAGCTCCTGGGCGTAGCCGACGCGCTCGACGCGTTGCGCGCCATCGAGTCCGGTTCCATGGAGGAACGCCACATCGAGACCCTCGGCGGGCGCTGGGGTGTCGAGGAGGAGGCCCGGCGCGCCCTCGACGACGTCGGCCTGCGCGGCGTCGGTCCCGACCGCACCGTGGGCGACCTCTCCGGTGGGGAAGCGGTTCTGGCGGCAGTGGCCGGGTTGCGGATGCACAGCGCCGGGGACGAGGGGGTCGTCCTGCTCGACGAACCCACGAACAACCTCGACCGGCGTGCACGTCACGGCCTCTACCGGGCGGTCGAGTCCTGGAAGGGCGCGCTGGTCGTGGTCAGTCACGACGTCACCCTGCTGGACCTCATGGACGACACCGCTGAGCTTCGCGGCGGGACGGTGACGCTGTTCGGCGGAGGTTTCAGCGACTACCGGCGCCAGGTGGAGCAGGAGCAGGCAGCCGCGGAGCAGGCTCTGCGCACCGCCGGGCAGAAGCTCAGGACGGAGAGGCGGCAGCGGATACAGGCGCAGACGACACTGGCACGGCGTCAGCGCTACGCGCGCACGGACTACGTCAACCGGCGCAGGCCCAAGATGATCATGAACCAGCGCAAGTCGGAGGCGCAGGTGTCCGCGGGGAAACTGCGCGGCGACCTGGATGAGAAGGTCGCGCAGGCGCGGCAGGAGAAGGCGCGGCGGGAGGAACGGGTCCGACGCGACGCGGTCATCCGGATCGCACTGCCGGACCCCGGCGTCCCTGCAGGTCGCCGGCTGCTCGAGTTCTCCGACGCGCGGGGAGTCGCCGTGGTGGTGCAGGGGCCCGAGCGTGTCGCGCTGACGGGGCCGAACGGGATCGGCAAGACCCGGCTGCTGGAGGGACTGGTCCGGGGCCGTGACCCGGGGGATGAC
>NZ_JALAGY010000065.1 GCF_022712195.1 Corynebacterium sp.
CCCCACGCAGCCGGCGGCTGTCCCCCTCCGCGGCACGCCCCTCCTAGGCGGGGAAACGGGGGTTCAGCAGCCCCGAGCCCACGGGAACGTCGGCGGGGTCAGTGCTCAGGGTGACCTGCTCGTTGGCGTCGTCGACGAAGACGACGCGGGGGTTGTAGTCCTTGAGCTCCTCGGAGCTGTACTGCCCGTAGGCGATGATGATCACCATGTCGCCGGGGTGGACCAGATGTGCGGCGGCGCCGTTGATCGAGATCATGCCGGACCCGCGTTCGCCGGTGATGGCGTACGTGGTCAGGCGGGCGCCGTTGTCGATGTCGACGATGTCGATCTGCTCGCCCTCGAGCAGGTCGGCGGACTCCATCAGGTCGGCGTCGATGGTGCAGGAGCCGACGTAGTGCAGGTCGGCCTGGGTGACGGTCGCCCGATGGATCTTGGACTTCATCATGGTGCGGATCACGACAGAAACCCTACTCTCTCCCCGACGCGGGCGTCAGGTCTTCGGAGTTCTCCTCCTGCTCACCGATGTTGCGGAACCCGATCCCCAGCGGCACGCCGACGTTGTCGATCAGCCGCGTGGAACCGACCCTGGCGGCGACGAGCAGCCGGGCGTCCCCCTTCTCCGGGGCCTCCCCGAGGTCGAGTCCCCGCAGTTCGAGGTAGTCGACCTCCACGTCCGGCACGGTGTCCAGCACCTGCCGGGCGGTGTCCAGGACGGCCTCAGCCCCGTCCTCCGCCACATGGGCGCCGGCGAGCAGCGCCGCCGACAGGGACAGCGCGGCGCTACGCTCCTCCCCGGAGAGGTAGATGTTGCGGGAGGACTTGGCCAGCCCGTCTGCTTCGCGCACCACCGGCACCCCGTGGACCTGCACGCCGAGGTTCAGGTCGGTGACCATCTGCTGGATCAGGACCAGCTGCTGGTAGTCCTTCTCACCGAAGAAGGCGTGCGAGCAGTTGGTGATGTGGAAGAGCTTCGAGACCACGGTGAGCACCCCGGCGAAGTGGGTGGGCCGCTGCTCGCCCTCCAGGACGGCACCCGCCGGCCCGGGGAGCACCGTGGTGCGCGGGCCGTTGGGGTACATCTCCCGGGGGCTCGGGGCGAACACCGCGTCCACACCGACGGCGGCGAGCTTCTCCACGTCGGAATCCAGTGTCCGCGGGTACGCGTCGAGGTCCTCACCTTCGGCGAACTGCAGCGGGTTGACGAAGACGGACACCACCACCAGCGCCCGCGGCAGCTGCTGGGCGGCGCGGACGAGCGCCAGGTGCCCCTCGTGCAGCGCCCCCATGGTGGGCACCAGGACGACGGGGCGCCCGGCCTTGCGCATGGCACGGGTGAGCTCACCGATGCTGTCGATGTCGGTGTAGACGGTGGCCTGACCCGGGGTGAAACTCACCGGTGATTCTCCTGACAGGTGTGGCGGCTGTGATGACACAGGAAACTGGACGCTAAGACACGATAGTCGCCCGACCCCGCCGAACCCCACTCAGGCCTGGTTCAGGGCCTGCTCCACGTTCAGCGACCCCGCCGCCCGTGCCGTGCGTTCGGCACCCTGCCGGTAGGACGACGCCAGGTCCGACTCCCTGCCCGCCGGTGAGCCGACCCCCCGCAGCGCGTCGAGGTGACGCAGCACGGTGGTGGCGTCGTCCCTGGCGGTGGGGCCGGTGAGCGCGGCCATCCGGCTGTCCAGCGCGCCCTCCACCGCCGCGGGCAGGATCCGGCGCAGCAGCAACGACGAGCGGGGGTCCTCGGCCCCGTCGCCGAGGACGTGGTCGAGCATGCGCAGGGACTCCACCACCTGCGTGACCAGGTGGTTCGCCCCGTGCGCCATCGCGGCGTGGTAGACGGTGCGCCGGTCCTCGGCGACGGGGACGGGCACCCCGCCCATCGTCGACACCAGCAGCTCCGCCACGGCCGTCCCGGTCTCCGAGTCGGTGGTGACACCCCAGGCACAGCCCAGGAGGTTGTCCGCGTCCTCCGGCCCGCCCCGGAAGGTCATCGCCGGGTGGAGGGCGAGCGGCAGCGCGCCGGTGTCGGTGACCGGCTGCAGCACCGCACACCCCAGCGCGCCCGCGGTGTGTGCCACGATCTGCCCTGCGCGCACCACCTCCGCCACGTCGAGCACCACGTCCGGCAGCTGCGGGTCGGGGACGGCGAGGACGACGAGTGCCGCCTGGGCGACCTCACCGACGCCCGACCCGTCGAAGACGGTAACCCCGGGCAGCCGCGTACGTACCCGCTCCCGGGCCCGTTCGGAGCGGGCCACCACACCGTGGATGTGGTGCCCCGCCCGCAGCAGGCTCTCGGCGACCGCGGTCCCGACCGCCCCGGCGGAAATGACGCCGACCGACAGGCGTGGTTCCTGTCGGTCGGCGGGTGTCGTGTCAGTCACGGCGAGAAGTCTACCTGTGGACTACCGGGCGTTCTTCTTCATCTGGGCCATCAGCTCGGCGACGGTGACGCCCTTGTCGCTCTCGTCGGCGCGGCGGCGGCCGTGCGGCTCGTTCTCCTCCGCCCGACGGCGCCGGCCCGGAGCGGGCTCGGCGGCCTGCTCCGGCTCAGCCGCCGGCCGGGGTGCGGGCGTCGGCTCGCTTGCCGGCGTCGGCTCGGCCGGCTTCTCCTGCGTGGACCACCGCGGGCTGACGTTCTCCGCCGACGGTGCAGCCGGGGTCTCAGGGGACTCCGTCGCGGCGTGGGTCGCCTTGTCCGACTCAGCGTGGGTCGCGGTGTCAGGCGCGGTGTCCGTCGCGGCCTCCGGCGTGTCCATCGAGCGGGTGTCGACGACCATCGGGATCTGCGTGGTGTCCTCACTGTCCGCACCCGACCACCGCACGGCGGCGAAGCTTCCCGTGGAGAATCCGCCACGGCGTCCACCCGAACGGGTCTGCCCCGGCTTCTCGCCGCCGGCGACACTTCCGGTGGCCCCGGCGGCCCCCGGGACGTCCTTGCCTGTCGCGCCTGTCGCGCCTGTCGCGCCTGTGGCCGGTGTCTCGGACGCTCCCGCCTGCCCGCCCGCGCGGGAGACGTTGCGCTCCAGTTCGATGATCCGCTCGGCGCGTGCCTTCAGCGACACCTGCTCGTTGTTCCAGTCACCGCCGGAGAGGTCGGAGAGCTGCTCACGCATCGCCTCGAGTTCCTTGCGGATCGCGTCGAGCGTCTTGTCGTGCTCTCCGCCGAGCCGGCTGCGGAAGTCGTTCTCCAGCTGCACCTCGCGACGCTGCGCCTCCGACCGTTCGCGCTCGATCTCCGCCCGGTGGCGGCGCTCCAACTCCTGACGGCGGCTGCGCTCCTCCCCGATCACCCCGGAATAGCGCGACACCAGGATCGCGCCGAAGAAGGCGGCCCACAGGGAGGTGATGACCGCGACATTCAGCCACATCTCCGAGTCGACGAAGAACATGATGATTGTCGCGACCAGTGCAAGGACGAACACCAGGTACATCAGCAGCTTCATGCCGTTACCGGGCGTGGAGGAACCGCTCCGGCTCGACGGATCAGGAAGCCGGTGCGAATCGTCGGGCGAATACGCGGAACTCATGGCGTCAAGAATACATCTCCGCGTCGCTCATCACCGTCGGCATCGCCGGGAGGAACGAGACAACTTCGTTCCAGCAGGACACCGGCCACCGCCATCGCCGTCGCGGCCAGCAGGGACGCCACCGCCCCCGGCGTGTCCTGCTGGGCGGCGAGCAACTCGCCGTGCCGCAGGAGGACGTAGACGGTCACCCCACCGTAGAACCCGCCCAGCACCGAACCGATCCACCCCGCGGCCTTGCCGAACACCGCGCACCGGGAGACGAACACCGGCGACATCTGGGACCGGTCCTGCCCCACCTCCCCCGCCGCGATCCGGCGACGCACCGTCACCGCCAGGGCCCCCGCCACGACCGCGAAGATCCACAACGCCGTCGACCCGCTGACCCTCATCGGCGGAAAGCTGCCGTAGAAGACCCACACACCGGCGAAGGACACGATTCCCGCGGCCACCGCCGAGGCGACGAGCAGCCCGACACTGGTCTGGTTCATGGGGCCCATCGTACGTCGGGCAACGCCCGGATTCCCTCGTCCGGCCCCCCGCACGCGGCCAGCCACTCACGCACGGGACGCCCGTCCAGGGTCGCCTCCGGGTCCGCGTCGAGCCAGGGCACCAGGACGAAGGGCCGCCGGTGCGCCCACGGGTGCGGCAGGACGAGCTCCTCGCCCCACCGACCGTCGCTGCGCACCCCGGCGTAGTCGATGACGTCGATGTCCAGGGTCCGCGGCCCCCAGTGCCGGTCACGGACCCGCCGGGCCTCCTGCTCGAGGTCCTGGCAGCGGTGCAGCAGGGCCAGCGGGTCCAGGGTGGTACGCACCGTGAGCACGCAGTTGCGGAACTCGTCCTGGTCGGTCACGCCCCACGGCGGTGTGGCGAACATCGCGCTGGCGGCGACGGGAGTCACGCCGTCGACATCGGACAGGGCACGGGCGGCACGCCGGATCTGGTCCTCCGGACCCGACAACTCCCCCGGCATGTTCGAGCCGAACGCCAGGACGGCCGGGAGACCGTTCCCGCTCATGTCCCCGCTCATGTACGGGACCCCGGGGTCTTGCGCGAGCGGCGGGCGACGACGCGCACGTCGGAGAACGGGTGGTGGATCGGGGCGTCCGGCTTGTGCACGGTGACCTCGACGGCCAGGACCCCCTCGACGTCGTTGACGGCGTCGGCGATCGAGGCGGAGACGGTCTCGATCAGGTCCATGCTCGGCCCGGAGACGATGCCCACCGCGATGTCGGCGAGGTCCACGTAGGAGATCGTGCGGCTGATGTCGTCGTCGGCGACGGCGTCGGTGAAGTCGGTCCACACCACCAGGTCGACGATGAACTTCTGCCCCTGCTCTTTCTCGAAGTCGTAGACCCCGTGGTAGCCGTAGGCCTCCAGGCCGGTCAGTTCGATGCGGTCAGCCACGGCGGGCCCTCCATCCTTCAGGTAGTGCCGGGCCGCGGCCGGTGGCCACGGCGTGTGCGACGTCGACGGCGGCGCGGTTCGCGGCGACGTCGTGGACACGGACCGCCCAGGCCCCGGACGCCGCGGCCAGGGCACTCACCGCCGCCGTCGCGTCGTCCGCCGACGCCGGTGTGCCCGGCGCCCCGTCCGGACCGGGGCGGAGCGCCGTGAGGAAGCGCTTCCGGCTGGCACCGATGAGCACACGGTAGCCCAGCGACATGTAGGAGCGCATACCCGACAGCAGCGCCCAGTTGTCGTCGGCGTCCTTGGCGAAGCCGAGACCCGGGTCCAGGATGATCCGGCCGGCGTCGACACCGGCGCGCTCCGCGCGGGCGGCGAGGGTGGACAGCACCCCGCGGACGTCGGCGACCACGTCCCCGCCGTGGTCGGCCCGGCCCGCGGCGGACTCGAAACGTTCCGCCCGCCAGTGCATCAGGCAGTAGTCGGCCGGTGAGTCGGCGACGGTGCGGTACATCCGCTCGTCGGCGAGCCCCCCGGAGACGTCATTGACGATGTCGGCCCCGGCCTCCACGGCGGCCGCCGCGGTCGAGGCACGCATGGTGTCGACGCTGGTGGTGATCCCTTCCTCGTGCAGGGCCCGGATCACCGGGACGACGCGTCGCACCTCGAGGTCGGCCGGGACGCGGGTGGCGCCGGGCCGGGTGGACTCCCCGCCGACGTCGATGATGTCGGCACCGGCGGCGACCATGGCCCGGGCGTGGTCGAGGGCCCGCCCGGTGGTCGTCCACTCGCCGCCGTCGGAGAAGGAGTCCTCGGTGACGTTGAGGATCCCCATCACCGCGGTGCGGGTCGGGGACGGTGCCGGGGCGCCGGGTGCCGGGTGCGCGCCCGGTGACGTGGGCGATGTGGCTGACATGGTGGAGGGGCCGTCCTGCCTGTGGTTCAGTGGCCGCGGATCAGGCTGAGCGCCTCGGCACGCGACCGGGCGTCCGTACGGAACCCGCCGCGGACCGCCGAGGTCACGGTGGAGGCGCCGGGCTTGCGGATTCCGCGCATCGCCATGCACAGGTGCTCGGCCTCGATGACGACGATCACGGCGTGCGCCTCCAGTCGCTCCTCGACGGCATCGGCGATCTGACGGGTCAGACGCTCCTGGACCTGAGGACGTTTAGCGTAGCCGTCGGCCAGGCGGGCCAGTTTCGACAGGCCGGTGACCGTCCCCGAGTCCCCCGGGATGTACCCGATGTGGGCGTGCCCGTAGAAAGGCACCAGGTGGTGCTCACAGGTGGAGTAGACGGGGATGTCCTTCACCAGGACCAGTTCACGGTGGTCCTCGTTGAAGGTCTTCGACAGCACCTCCGCCGGGTCCTCGTAGAGGCCGCCGAAGGACTCGCGGTAGGCGCGGGCGACCCGTGCCGGGGTCTCCTGCAGCCCCTCCCGGTCGGGGTCCTCGCCCACGGCGAGCAGGAGCTCACGCACCGCGGCCTCGGCACGGGCCTGGTCGAAGACGGGGCCGGTCCCCGGGCCATTCTCCGGGTGGTTGTCGCTGTCGGTCACGGAGTCGGTCACGGTGTCAGTTCAGTCTTTCTCGTCGGTGTCGTCACGACGGTGGTGGCGGCCGCCGTCGTTCTGGGCCCTCAGGTTACGCGTCGGTGCGTCGTCACTCGTCCACGGGTTGTCCGGTTGCTCACTCTCCGGCAGCCGGAAACCGCGCAACGGCTGGTCGCCGGTGTCGTCCGAGGAACCGGTACCGGCAGTGACCCCGTCGGCCCCGTTGCCCCCGTAGCTGCGTTCGCCCGGGTGACGGTCCGGGCCCTCCGGGTTCACCCGGTCCTGACCGCCCCACAGGTGGTCGTGGTGGGACTGGCCGCTCCACCGGCCGGGGGCCGGCTGCCCCGTCACCTGGCTCCCGTCCCCGCCGCCGTCACCGGCCTGCTTCTGCCCGAGGTCCTCGGCCTGCTGGCGACGACGACGTTCGATACGCGCCTTACGGGCCTGCGAGAAGAAGTCGTTGCGGGGAGGAAGCTCCTCGCCCCGCTCACGGGCCATCTCGGTCGGCGTCTTCACCGGCTCCCGGAAGTCCCTCGGGTAGTCGAGGTCCTGGTTCGGGAAGATGTCGTTGACCTCCACCGGCTCCATGTCCTCGAAGATCGCCTCCAGGTCAGGACGACGCAACGTCTCCTTCTCCAGCAGCTTCTCGGCCAGCCGGTCCAGGTAGTCACGGTTGTCCCGCAGGATGCGGTAGGCCACCCCGTGCGCCTTCTCGATGAGCATGCGGACCTGCTCGTCGATCGTCGCCGCCACGGCAGGCGAGTACTCCAGGGCACCCTGCCCGCCCCGCCCGACGAAGGGGTCGCCCTGCTCCTCGCCGTACTTCACCGCACCGAGGTCCGGGCTCATGCCGTACTCGGTCACCATGGAGCGGGCGATCTTCGTCGCCTGCTCGATGTCGGCGGACGCACCGGTGGTCGGCGCACCGAAGACCAGTTCCTCGGCGGACCGTCCACCCATGGCGAACACCAGGCGGGCGAAGAGCTCCGAGCGGTTGTACATGCCCTTGTCGTCCTCCGGCACCGCCATCGCGTGGCCACCGGTCCGGCCGCGGGCGAGGATGGTCACCTTGTACACCCGCTCGATGTCCTTGATGCCCCAGGCCGCCAGCGTGTGGCCGCCCTCGTGGTAGGCGGTGACCTTCTTCTCGTGCTCGGAGATGATCTTGGTGCTGCGGCGCGGCCCGCCGATGACACGGTCGGTCGCCTCCTCCAGGGCGTCGCCGGTGATGACGTTGCCGTCCACGCGCGCGGTCAGCAGCGCCGCCTCGTTCAGCACGTTGGCCAGGTCGGCACCCGACATCCCGACGGTGCGCTTCGCCAGGGACTTCAGGTCCACGTCCGGCGCCAGGGGCTTGCCCTCGGAGTGCACGCGCAGGATCTGCTCACGTCCGGCGATGTCCGGGTTGGTGACCGGGATCTGCCGGTCGAAACGTCCCGGACGCAGCAGCGCCGGGTCGAGGATGTCCGGCCGGTTCGTCGCGGCCATCAGGATCACGTTCTCCCGGTCGCTGAAACCGTCCATCTCCACCAGCAGCTGGTTGAGGGTCTGCTCACGCTCGTCGTGCCCGCCGCCCATGCCGGCGCCACGCTGACGGCCCACCGCGTCGATCTCGTCGACGAAGATGATGCAGGGGCTGTTCTCCTTGGCTGTCTTGAACAGGTCACGCACCCGGGAGGCGCCCACACCGACGAACATCTCCACGAAGTCCGAGCCGGAGATCGTGTAGAAAGGCACACCGGCCTCACCGGCGACCGCGCGGGCGAGCAACGTCTTACCCGTGCCGGGCGGTCCGTAGAGCAGCACACCACGGGGGATCTTCGCCCCGAGGTGCTCGTAGCGTTCCGGGTTCTGGAGGAAGTCACGGATCTCGTCGAGCTCCTCGACCGCCTCGTCCGCACCGGCGACGTTGTCGAAGGTGGTGTCGGGGTTGTCGACGTTGAGTTCCTTGGCCTTCGACTTTCCGATGTTGAAGGCACCGCCGGGGCCTCCCTGCATCCGGGTGAGGAAGAACAGCAGCAGGGCACCGATCAGCAGGATCGGCAGCAGCATCACCAGCAGGGAGCCCAGGACGCTGTCCTGGGTGACGTTGGTGGTGTAGCTGTCCGCGTCCGACGCCTCGACCCGGTCGAAGACGGTGTCGGCGGCGCGCGCGGGGTACTGCGCGGTGACCTGACTGATCCCGTCCTTGCCGTCGACGCTGATCTCGTCGCGCAGCGTCATCTGCAGCTGCTGCTCACGGTCGTTGATCTGCACCTCGGCGACGTTGTTGTCGTCGAACTGCTTCATGGCCACCGACGTGTCGACGTCGTCGTAGCCGCGGGTGGAGTCGGTGAGGACACCGAACGCGTAGATGACGACGAGAACCGCGGCGACGATGGCGGCGATCCTCAGAACCCTCTTCTTGTTCATAGTCCCACTAGCGTATCGCAGGACCGGGTGAGCCGTTCCTAGCTGTACACGCTGGGACGCAACGTCCCGACCCAGGGCAGGTCACGGTAACGCTCCGCGTAGTCCAGGCCGTACCCCACGACGAAGTCGCTGGGGATGTCGAACCCGATGTCGGTCGTCTCCACGTGCCGCTGCACCGCCTCGGGCTTCCGCAGCAGGGTGACCACCTCCAGGCTCTTCGGCCCCCGGCCCTTCAGGTGGTCGACCAGCCAGTGCAGGGTGATCCCGGACTCGATGATGTCCTCCAGGATGATCACGTTCCGCCCGGCGATGTCCCGGGTCAGGTCCATGCGGATCTCCACGGTGCCGGAGGACTCCGCGGACTGCCCGTAGGTCGACAGGGCCATGAACTCCATCTGGGTGGGGATGTCCATCGCCCGGGCGAAGTCCGCGATGAAGTACGTCGCGCCCTTCAGGACGCACAGCAGGATGGTGTCCTCCTCCTCGTCCCGGTAGCGGTCGCTGGCCGCCTTCGCCATCTCGGCGATCCGGGCGTGGAGGGTGGCCTCGTCGACGAGAACGCCCTCGACGTCGTCGTGGTAGCAGTTGTCGGGTACGTCGGCATTCTTGGCGATCATCACGGGGTCCTGTCCTCTTGCTCTAGTACTAGCTGACTGCCGGTGGCCGTCCGACGGCGACGCACCACCAGTCGACGGGTGCCACCCATTGTAGAGGTCCACGACGGTGCCCCTCCCGGCGAGGCCGCGCCGGCCGCCCCGTTCGCCGGGTACGGCACGGCGACCGGCCCCTGTCCGTGCCAGTCCGCGACCAGTGCGTCCAGCGCCTCCAGGTGCCGGGAGGTCAACGGACCCACCCCGGCCCCCAGCCACCGGCGCAGGACGCGCCTGCGCACCGGCGCCGGGCACCCCTCCACCACCGCCACCGGCAGACAGGTGCCGCCGGCCCCGGCCCCGGCGGCGTCGAGCACCTGCCGCGCCTGCCCGTCGAGCAGGTCGGCGTCCTCCCGCAGCATCCTGGCCGACCGCGCCAGCGCCTCCCCCACATGTGCGCCGAGGATCTCCCGGGCCAGGGGCAGCAGTTCGTGGCGCACCCGCGACCGCAGGACGGCGTCGCTGGTGTTGTGCGGGTCGTGCCACACCCGGAGGCCGAGCTCCGCACAGCTGCCCAGTGTGTCGGCCCGGCCCGCGTACAGCAGGGGACGCCCCAGCCAACCGGCGCCGGCGTCCACGACCGGATGCTCCACGGAGACCTCCCGCAGGCCCGCGAGACTGCCCGTGCCCGAACCGCGTGCCAGGGACAGCAGCAGGCCCTCGGCGTCGTCGTCGGAGGTGTGGCCGACCAGGACGGGACGCCCGTCGGCGCACTCCCCCAGCGCCCGGTACCGCGCCTCACGGGCCGCGGCCTCCCCGCCGCCGGTGACCCGCACCCGCACCGTCCGGGCCGACGCACCCAGGGCATCACAGGCGCGGGCGGCGTCCTGCGCCACCTGCGCCGAACCGTCCTGCAGGCCGTGGTCGACGGTGACGGTGGTGACGTCGAGCCCGGCATGGACGCAGGCGGCCGCCAGGGCCAGTGAGTCGCCGCCGCCGGACACCCCGCAGACCACCGCGTCGCCCGGCGCGATCCGCCCCGGGTGCGCGGCGAGGAAACGCCGCAGGCTGCGGCGCACCCTCAGGGTGTGCGGTGTGGCGGCCATGCCCCGCTCACGACGCCGAACGCAGGGCCGCGGCAAGCCGGTCCAGCGCCGCCCGCCCGGCGTCCGCGTCCGACCCGTTCGACAGGAAGGCGAAGCTCAGGGTGCGGCCGGCCTCGGTCGTCACCGTGCCGGCCAGGGTGTTCACCCCGTCCAGGGTGCCGGTCTTCGCCCGCACCCAGCCGGCACCGCCGGAGGCGCCCGAACCCTGCCCGTACCGGTCGGCCAGCGTGCCGTCACCGGCGGCGACCGGGAGACCGTCCAGCAGCACCCGCAGGTCGTCGTCGGTCCCGGCAGCGGCGACGATGCCGTCGAGGATCCGTGCGTTGAGACGGTTGTCCTCGCTCATCCCGGAATTGTCGCGCAGCACCGCCTTGCCGACGTCGATCCCCTCCTCCGTCAACGCGTCGAGCGTGGCCTTCGCGGCCCCCTCGAACGTCGGGTCCTCGCCGCGGGCCTGCGCCACCTCGCGCGCGACAGCCTCGGCGAGCAGGTTGTCGCTGTGCAGCAGCATGTCACGGACACGGGTGCTCAACGGTGCGGAGTACACCGCCGCCAACGGTGCCTCGTCGCCGACGTCGACGGCCTTGTCGGTGACGGAGACCGTCGCACCGGAGGCACCGCCCAACGCGGCCGCGAGGAAGTCGCCCACGTCGGACGCCGGGTTCGACGACCTCGGTGAATAGGAGTCGGAGGGGGCCAGTCGGCCGGCGTCCACCATCACGGCCGACAACGGGGCGACGTTGCCGGCGCCGATGTCGTCACGCGACCAGGTCTTGTTGAACAGGGACCCGGCGCGGGCGGAGTTGTCCACCACGACCTCGGTGACCCGGTCCTCCCCCAACGCCTCGTCGACCTGCGCGGCGAGGTCGTCGACGTTGGCGGGGTCCGTGAAGAAGCCGGACCCCTCAGAGCGCTCCAGGGTGACGTCCCCGTCGCCCTTCAGCACGATCTGCCCCGGCTTCGCCCCCCGGTACACCCGGGTGGCGACCCGCTCACCCCCGTCGAGGGTGACGAGTGCCGCGGCGGCGGTGGCCAGTTTCGTCGCGGACGCGGGGACGAGCATGGTGTCCGGTTTCTCCGACCAGATCTCCTCGCCGGTGGCGAGGTCGGTGACATGCCCGGACAACCGCCCCAGGGCGGGGTCGGACGCCGGGTCCGACAGCTCGTCACCGACGTCGGGGGCCGGCCCGTCGGTCTCGGCCGGGGCGAGGACCGCCGACGGCTCCGGCAGGGGCCGTGCGTCAGCCACGGTGTAGGCGTTGCGCTGGTGCACCACCAGGGCCGCGGCGACCACCACGACGACGACCACCAGGAAGGCCAGGATGCCGTACAGCCAACGGCGCGAGGCGGACTTGCTCATCGGGGCATCGGGGCCTTCCTGTGGGAGTGGTGCACGGGAGGTGCGTGGGTGCGTGACCACACCAGCGTATCCGACGGCCGCCCACCGCAATATGCCGAACCGGCCGAATCCGGGACCGTGGTGTCCGTAATGTGGCCACCATGACAACACCACTGATCAGCGCCACACGCACCGTCGACGCCCCACCGGAGAAGGTCTGGGAGGCGGTCTCCGACCTCTCCGCCATCGGTGAACGCAGCCCCCAGTGCAGGAGGATGATCGTCCTCGGCGGCGAGCCGGGGGTCGGCACCACCACGCTGAACCTCAACCGGCAGGGCCTCCTGTTCTGGCCGACCTGGTCGACGGTCACCCGGTGGTCCCCGAACGAGGTGCTCGAGTGGCGGGTGCCCGTCAACCGGTCGCACTGGCGATTCGAGCTCACCGACAACGGGGACGGCACCACCACACTCACCGAGTCCCGCATCGTCGACGGGGACACCACGCTCGTCTCCCGCGCCATGGTCGCGGTGGCCCTCGGCGGCAACGACGCCTTCGAGGCCAGGCTGCGCGAGGGAATGGAACAGACCCTGGCGGCCATCGCCGACGCCGTCCGGCGGGCAGGGTAAACTCACCAGCCATGAGCATCGAAGTCACCATTGAAATCCCCAAGGGTTCCCGCAACAAGTACGAGGTCGACCACGAGACCGGCAAGGTCTACCTGGACCGCTACCTCTTCACCCCCATGGCGTACCCGGCCGACTACGGCTTCATCGACGAGACCCTCGGCGAGGACGGCGACCCGCTGGACGCCCTGGTGATCCTGCCGGAGTCCGTGTTCCCCGGTGTCATCGTCGAGGCCCGCCCGGTCGGGGTCTTCAAGATGACCGACGAGGCCGGCGGCGACGACAAGCTGCTCTGCGTCGTCGACGACGTGCGCTACGAGAAGTTCCAGGACATCGACGACATCCCCCAGGACGTCAAGGACGAGATCGAGCACTTCTTCGTCCACTACAAGGACCTGGAGCCGGGCAAGGAGGTCAACGGTTCCGGCTGGGCCGACAAGGCCGAGGCCGAGCGGATCCTCGCCGAGGCCGTGGAGCGCCACAAGTAGCGCATCCTCCTCACCCCCCCCCGGGGTTCCGTGAGCTCACGTGGCCGGATCAACCTCTCCGGTCGACCCCACGGGGGCACCGGGCAGGCTCCGTCGCACGGTCGGCTGTCGGGTCCTCCACGCCCGTGGACCGTTCCGACACCCCCGGCGTAAACTGGCTCACCATGAGTGATTTCGAGACCGTGACACCGACCGACGTCCCGGAAGGGGCCCAGCTCATCGACATCCGTGAGCCGGACGAGTACAACCAGTGGCATGCCGAGGGTGCGGTCAACCTGCCGCTCTCCGAACTGCAGGCCCGCTACGGCGAGTTCGACTTCGACCGGGACATCTACCTGATCTGCCTCTCCGGCGGCCGGTCCGCCAAGGCCGCGCAGTGGCTGGAGATGAACGGGATCGACGTGATCAACGTGGGCTCCGGCACCATCGGGTGGCGCGACGCCGGCCTGCCGATCGTCGGCACCGAAGGCTAGAAACATCCCCTCCTCAATAGCGGGGGCACCCCATAGTTCGTGCATCCCACCCGGGGGACGATAGGGTGGGGGCATGCCAGAGACAGCGCATCTGCCCAGCGAGCTCCTGAGGTCACCGTCCTTCCAGCTCGAACGGCTCCGCCGCCGCACCCGCATGTTCGTGGACACCGCGCTGATGTCCGAGGGCTTCAACCTCCGGGAGTACTGGGTACTGACCTACCTGGTGGACGGGGACGCCGCCAGCCAGGCCGAGCTCGGCGAGATCATCGGGGTGGACCGGTCCGACATGGTCCGGCTCGTCGACTCCCTGGAGAAGCGCAAGCTGGCCAAACGGGACAAGGACCCCAACGACCGCCGCCGGCAGATCATCTCCGTGACGAAGAAGGGCCGCAAGACCCAGCTGGCCCTGTCCCCCATCGTGCAGAACGCCGAGGACGAGGCCCTCGACGAGTCCACGTCCAAACAGCTCAAGCACCTCAAGAAACTGGCGAAGTCGATCATCGCCGCCGAAGAGGACGGCGACGGAGTAGACGGCGTCGACGCAGTCGCAGGTGTCGAGGGTGTCGAGGCGATCGACGACGTCTCCCCCGCCGGGGACTCCCCGCGGACCGACGCGGGCTAGGACCGGTCAGTCACCGATCTGGTCGCGGCCACGCTTCACGATCTTCGGGTCAGGCTGTCCGACCACCTCGTAGTCCTTGCCGGTGTAGTCGAACTTGCTCAGCACGTACCGCATCGCGTTGAGCCGGGCACGCTTCTTGTCGTTCGACTTGATCGTGATCCACGGCGACTCATTGGTGTCGGTGTACCGGAACTGCTCCTCCTTGGCACGGGTGTAGTCGTCCCACTTGTCCAGGGACGCCAGGTCCATCGGGGAGAGCTTCCACTGCCGCACCGGGTCCACCTGCCGGATCGCGAAGCGGGTGCGCTGCTCCTTCTGCGTCACCGAGAACCACAGTTTCGTCAGGCTGATGCCGGAACCCATGAGCATGTTCTCCAGCATCGGCACCTCCCGCAGGAACTCCGCGTGCTGGTCGTCGGTGCAGAAGCCCATCACACGCTCCACGCCCGAACGGTTGTACCAGGAGCGGTCGAAGAAGACGATCTCCCCGGCACAGGGGAAGTTCTGGATGTAGCGCTGGAAGTACCAGGAGGTCGACTCCCGGGGACTCGGCTTCTCCAGGGCGACGGTCCGCGCACCACGGGGGTTCAGGTGCTCGTTGAAACGCTTGATCGTCCCGCCCTTGCCGGCCGCGTCGCGCCCCTCGAAGAGGATGATGTGCTTCTGGCCGGTGTCCTTCGTCCAGTTCTGCCACTTCAGCAGCTCGATCTGGAGGGACCGCTTGGTGGTCTCGTACTCTTCACGACTGAGCCGCTCATCGTAGGGGTAGTTCTCCCGCCACGTGTCGACCCGGTGCCCGTCCGGCGTGATCAGGACCGGATCGTCCTCGTCCGAGTCGTCGACGATGTAGCCTTCAGTCGCCGCCAGATCGACGATGTGGAAGTCCTGCTCGTCTGTCGCGCGCTGATCGCCACTGTCGTTGGTCATGCTTCCATGCTAATCGTTCTCCGGCACCGCCACACGGCACACGGGACGTGCCACCCCCGGGCACGACCCCAGATACGACCCCGGAGACACGTCGACCCCGCCCCCAGTCCACCACGGATCATGGCGGACCGGGGCGGGGTCTCAGCGGCTCAGCGGCTCAGCGGTTCAGACGGATCAGAATCCGCCCATGCCGCCCATGCCGGCCATCTCGTCGGCACCGCCGCCGGCAGCCTCAGGCTCCGGCTTGTCGGCGACGACAGCCTCGGTGGTGAGGAAGAGGCTGGCGATCGAGGCGGCGTTCTGCAGTGCGGAACGGGTGACCTTGACCGGGTCGGAGATACCCGAGGACAGCAGGTCGACGTACTCGCCGGTGGCCGCGTTCAGGCCATGGCCCGCGTCCAGGCCGGCGACCTTGTCGACGACCACGCCGGGCTCGAGGCCGGCGTTGAATGCGATCTGCTTCAGCGGTGCGGACAGCGCGGCCTGGACGATCTGCACGCCCGTGGCCTCGTCGCCCTCCAGGCCGAGGTTGCCGTCCAGGACGTGGGCGGCCTGCAGCAGCGAGGCGCCACCGCCGGCGACGATGCCCTCGTCGGCGGCAGCCTTGGCGTTGCGCACGGCGTCCTCGATGCGGTGCTTGCGCTCCTTGAGCTCCACCTCGGTGGCGGCACCGACCTGGAGGACCGCGACGCCGCCGGCCAGCTTGGCCAGGCGCTCCTGCAGCTTCTCCTTGTCGTAGTCGGAGTCGGCGTTCTCGATCTCCTGACGGATCTGGCGGACCCGCCCGGCGAGCTGCTCGGAGGAGCCTGCGCCGTCGACGATGGTGGTGTCGTCCTTGGTGACGACGACCTTGCGTGCGGTGCCCAGCAGGGGCAGGTCAGCGGACTCGAGGGTGAGGCCGACCTCCTCGGCGATGACCTGGCCACCGGTGAGGATGGCGATGTCCTGCAGCTGGGCCTTACGGCGGTCACCGAAGCCCGGGGCCTTGACGGCGACGGACTTGAAGGTGCCGCGGATCTTGTTGAGCACCAGGGTGGACAGGGCCTCGCCCTCGACGTCCTCGGCGATGATCAGCAGCGGCTTGCCGGACTGCATGATCTTCTCCAGCAGCGGCAGGAGGTCCTTGACGGTGGAGATCTTCGAGGAGACCAGCAGGATGTACGGGTCCTCCAGGACAGCCTCGCCACGCTCTGCGTCGGTGGCGAAGTAGGCCGAGAGGTAGCCCTTGTCGAAGCGCATGCCCTCGGTGGTCTCCAGGGTCACGCCGAAGGCGTTGGACTCCTCGACGGTGATGACACCGTCCTTGTTCAGCTCACCGTCGCCGACGGCGTACATCGCCTCGGCGATCAGCTCGCCGATCTTCTCGTCCGCGGCGGAGATGCCGGCGGTCGCGGCGATCTGCTCACGGGTCTCGATCTCCTTGGCGCCGGCGAGCAGTGCCTCGGTGACCTTCTCCACGCCGGCCTGGATGCCGCGCTTGATGCCCATGGGGTTGGAGCCGGCCGCGACGTTGCGCAGACCCTCCTTGACCAGGGACTGTGCCAGGACGGTGGCGGTGGTGGTGCCGTCGCCCGCGACGTCGTCGGTCTTCTTGGCGACCTCCTTGACGAGCTCGGCGCCGATCTTCTCGTAGGGGTCCTCGAGGTCGATCTCCCGGGCGATGGTGACACCGTCGTTGGTGATCATCGGGGCACCCCACTTGCGCTCGAGCACAACGTTCCGGCCCTTGGGGCCGAGGGTGACCTTCACCGCGTCGGCGAGGGTGTTGAGACCCTTCTCCAGGCCGCGGCGAGCTTCCTCGTCGAATGCAATCATCTTTGCCATGTGGCTCTTGATCCTCCGTTGTAGAGATAGGAGCGACACGTTCGGATCAGATCCAGCGCCCGCGACGGCACGGATGGACGCATGCCGCGACGTCCACCCTCACTGCACCTGAGTGAGACTTCATTTCTGTTGTTCGTTCTGGCACTCCGCATCAGCAAGTGCTAGCTCCCGTTTCTAGCAGTCTCCCCCGCCGAGTGCAAGGTGGCGGTCGCGGCTACGCTGGTGTCCATGACAGAGCACAACACCCTCACCGCAGAATCGGCCCGCGCAGCCGTCTCCGAACAGATGCCGTGGCTGCAGCAGGCCCTCCGTGACCTCGTCGCCTTCCGTTCCGTGCACTCCACCCCCGGGCTCGAGGAGGACAACGCCGCCGCCGCACGGTGGGTCACCGACGCCTTCCGTGCCGAGGGGATCCCCGTCGAACCCCACACCACCACGGACGGCTCCGTGTCGGTCATCGGCGTGCGCGAGGCCGCCGAAGGCTGGCCCACCGTCCTGCTCTACTCCCACTTCGACGTGCAGCCGGCCAGCGACGTCGACAACTGGACGTCCTCCCCCTGGGAGCTCACCGAACGCGACGGCCGCTGGTACGGACGCGGCGCTGCGGACTGCAAGGGCCACGTGGTCATGCACCTGGCCGTGCTGCGCGCCCTCAACACACTCCTCGACTCCGGGGACCTGGACGAGGACACCGCCACCGCACTGTCGAGCATCGGCATCCGCGTCGTCGTCGAAGGGTCCGAGGAACGCGGCGGCTACGGCCTCGAGGACCTGCTCGCGTCCGACCCGGAACTCTTCGCCGCCGACACCTTCCTCATCGCCGACTCCGGCAACGACGCCCTCGGCGTCCCGGCCGTCTGCACGGCCCTCCGCGGCACCGCACCGGTCACCGTCCGGCTGCGGACACTGGAGCAGCCCATGCACTCCGGCCAGTTCGGCGGGGCCGCCCCGGACGCACTGCTGTCCCTCATCCGGCTGCTGTCCACCCTGCACGACGACGACGGACTCGTCGCCGTCGACGGACTCGTCTCCGACGCCCGCTGGGAGGGACGCGGCCCCGACGAGGCCACCTTCCGCTCGGACGCCGGCGTCCTCGACGGGGTGGACGTCCTCGGCGCCTCCCGCGGCCTCAACCCCAACGACCTCACGATCTCACGCCCCGCAATCACCGTCACCGGCCTGGACTCCCTCTCCGTCGCCGACTCCGTCAACGCCGTCGTCGCCGAGGCCGGCGCGGTGGTGAGCCTGCGCATCCCGCCGGGAATGGACCCCCGGGAGGGGCAGGACGCCCTGGTGGCGCACCTGGAGGCCCACGTCCCGCACAACGCCCGGATCAGCATCGACCGGGGATCACTGGCCTCCCCGTTCTCCGCGGACACCTCCGGCCCGGCACTCACACTGCTCTCCCAGGCCCTCGCGGACGCCTACGGGGCGGACGAGACCGCCGAAATCGGCTCCGGCGGGTCGATCCCGCTGAGCAACGCCCTGCTCGAGAGGTACCCGGACGCTGAACTCGCACTGTTCGGCATCGAGGAGCCGTCCTGCCGGATCCACTCCGCCGACGAGTCCGTGGACCCCACCGAGATCGCCGCCATCGGCACCGCTGAGCTGCTGTTCCTCGCGCGTTCGGGTCAGCTGCGCCGCCGCTGACCGGCGGGTGCCGCGGTAGGGCCGCCGCCGGACGTTCACCGGCGGGCCACCCCGGGGTTGCCTGCCGGCAGTGATACAGATAACATCACCTGCATGATCAACACCCTTAAGCGAGTAGCCCACCCGGGTGGAGGCGCGGACTGACCCCTCCACCACGGGGAAGTCACGCTACTTGCAGGCGGTTGCGTCGGTCCACATCCCACCGACGGTAACCAGCACAAGGGAAAGACCCACTCATGTTCGAGTCACAGGACAACCGGATGCCCACCACCACGATGATTCGCTTCGCACGACCCGAAGAGGCGCGCGACGAGCGACTCTCCCCCGTCTACACCGACCGTCCCGGCCTGCGCCGTTCCACCGCCGTGACCTACCGGGAAGGCAACCAGACCCGCCTGGAGAAGCGCCGCAGCCGCACCCGTGTCTTCGCCGAGGACCCGTTCCGCGCCCGCTTCGGCCACCGGCTGCCCGCCGGGATGCGGCAGGAGGCGCGCGGGATGGAGTGGCGCAAGTTCGTCGCCACCTACGCCCCCTCCACCTACCGCGTCGAGTCGATGACCACCACCCGCCGCTCCGCCGGCCGCCGCGACTTCGACATGACCGTCACCGGGCTCCGGGAGGACGCCGGCACGCAGGTGTCGATCACCTCCATGGGGGCCGCCTCCGCGATGACGCAGATCCTCGCCGACCACGGCCGCCGCGTCGAGATCCTCGAGTTCCACCAGTACGACATCTTCGAGGCGACCGTGACCTTCGTCTTCGCCCAGCACGAGACCAAGAAGGTCTGGGCCGTCGGCTTCGGCGCAGACAGGGACCTGTCCATCGCCAGCGCCCTGGCTTCCGCGGCCGGCCGGCTGCACGGGTAGCACGTCCCCGCCCGCCCCTCTCCCCGCGAATGCGGGACAGTCGCCCTCCCAGGCAGCGAAACAGCACGATCCGCTGCCTGGGAGGGTGATCACGCTGCTTCGTCGGCGCACGCGGGAACCTCCACGCTCACCCGGAGCGACGCGCCCCGGCGGAAATGCGGGGCTGAGGAGATGCGCGACTGCGGTGGCAGAGGTTGCCGCGGAGGCTGCGGTTGCCGCACTCCTCACAGAGCAACCCCACAGGATGGCGGGACCAACCTCTGGGGTTGCTGCCTCGCAGAATCAGGGGCCACGGCGTGACGGAGCGGCGACGCCGGGACACCCAGCGCCGACTCCCCTCTCCCCCGAACGCCCCTACCGCACCGACTCCCGCAGGGTGTCGACCGTGAGGTCCACCGCGGCGATCCACGACTCAGGCTGGGTGAACCCCTCCTCGGCACCGACGTCGCCGCGGGTGCGGGTACCCGGCTCCAACGCCGCACCGGCCTCACGGGCCGCGGCGCGCTGCAGGGCGTAGTCCCCGCCCCGCTCCATGATTCCCCGGACGTCCTGCAGCGCCCCGGCACAACCGAACTCCTCGGCGATCGGCGCGAGCACCTCCAGCCAGTCGGAGATGTCCTGGGTGACCCACCGTTCAGTGGTCTCCCGGTCCGTGATGATCAGGGCCTCGAGACCGTATCGGGCCGCGCGCCACTTGTTCTCCGCGATGTGCCAGTGCTGCAGACTCGGCAGTTCCCGGCCCGCCTCCCACTCGCGTTCGTAGTGCACGACCAGGCAGTGGATGAAGGCCCCGATGGCGCCGACCTCACGGATGTCCATCGTGGCGTCGGCGAACCGCACCTCCACGGTGCCGTACTTGGACGGTCGCACGTCGAAGTGCATGGAGCCGGTGTGGTTGATCACCCCGGAGCGGTCCTGGTCCTCGTTGAACGCCTCCCACTCCTCCCAGTCGGCGAACTGGTACGGCATGCCTGCGGTGGGGAGCTGCTGGTAGAGCAGGGTCCTGTTCGAGGCGTAGCCGGTGTCGAGCCCCTCCCAGGCGGGCGAGGACGCCGACAACGCCAGCACGTGGGGGTACTGGGTCATGACCGCGTTGATGATCGGCCACACCCGGTCGCGTCCGCCGACACCGACGTGCACGTGGATGCCCCAGATCAGCATCTGACGTCCCCAGTACTGGGTGCGCTGGATGATCTCCTGGTAGCTGCCCTTCTCGCTGAGGATCTGGTCCCCCCAGTGCGCGAAGGGGTGGGTGCCGGCGGAGAAGACGTTCACCCCCAGGTCCTCTGCCACGGTGAGGATCTGGGTGAGCTGCTCGCGCAGGTCCTCCACGGCGTCCGGGATGGTCTCGTGGACGCCCGTGACCATCTCGACGGTGTTCGCGAGGAACTCGCGGGTGACCCGGTGTCCCGGAAAGCGCTCGTCGAGGGCGTCGACGAGTTCGGGGGCACGCGGGACGAGGTCCCTTGTCTCGGGGTCGACAAGGGCCACCTCCCACTCGATACCGACCGTCGGGGCGGAGGACGGAAATTCCATGGGGAGGATGTTACTGCATCAGGGTCACAGTGGACCGGTCAGCACGACGACGACCCCGTCGGCACGCGGGCCGTTGCGGACGTCGGCGTCACTGAAGCGGTCGTAGTAGTCCGGGTTGCCGGCGACGGCGGTGATCCCCAGGTCACCCGCGACCTGCTCGGCTGCCGCCTGGGACTCCGCGTTGCCCTCCGGGTAGTACACCCGCGACTCCTCGCTGATGCCCTCGATCCGGCCCCGGAGGTTGCCGTAGCCGACGTTCGCCCACTGCTCGCCCCGCAGGCGGTCCGCGGTGGACCGGGCGACGGGCTCGCCGCTGTTGTTGAGGACGGTCACGGCGGTGGTGGCACGGTCGACCTGCGGTGCGGCCGGCTCACCGGGGGTGCCGGCGCCGTCGGCGGGGTCGGTGTCCCCGCCCTCGCGGTCTCCGGAGGGGGCGGAATCGGAGCTGCCGGGGCTGTCGGAGCCTTCAGCACCGTCGGTACCGTCGGCGCCGTCAGTCGGGGCCCCGGACGCACCGGTGCCGGCCGACGACGCGGCACCGTCACCGGCCGCACCCTGTCCGGCCGGGGTGTCGCGGGCGGTGTCCTCCACGTCGTCGTCACCTCCGACGAAGGAGTAGACGCCCCAGGCGATGAGGACGACGGCGACGGCGGTGAGCACCATGGCGAGGCCGCGCAGGGGCGGGCCACCGGTACCGGCGCCTGTAGCTCCGGCAGCTCCGGCCGCTCCGGCTGCTCCGGCGCCTCCTGCAGCGGCCGCACCCGGGGCGGGGTCGATGGCGTACTCGTCGTCGTAGTCCGTGTCCGGGTTGGGGTCGTAGACGGAATCGTCTCCGTGGCGGGGTCCGTTCTGATCAGTCACGCCCCAATACTAACTACAGTCACACCAGTAACGTCCACATGACACCCCGGGAGACCGCTTCCGGTCACCTGTCGCGTCGCCGCAGGAGCGCCCCCACCACCACCGGGGCCACGTCCATCGCCTCCGGACGGGAGATCAACGCGTTGAGTTGCTGGTAGTACCGGACCGGGCTGACCCCGAACCGCCGCCGGATCTCCTCCCCCTTCGCCCCCTCATCGCGCCACCACGACGACTCGAAGTCGAGCATCTCCCGCTCCCGTTCGGAGAGCCCGGCACCAGCCCCGTCACTCAGATCATCCACGGTGAATCAGTTTAGCTGGCCGAAGATGGTAATTTCGCTCCAACACCGCTCCACCGTTGCGTAGAGTAACGCTGCCCGGACGACCACGTTTTCCCGGTTCCGCCCCACGTACCCGGTGGATCGTCCTTCATCCCGGAGAGACCCAGAGAGACACACATGAGCACCTCCCCCTCCACAGCCGCACAGGCGTCGTCCAGCCCGGCGCCCACGTCCGGTTCCCAGAGACAGACCCCCGAACAGAAGCGTGTCCTGGCGGGCACCCTCGTGGGGACGACCATCGAGTGGTACGACTTCTTCATCTACGCGCAGGCCGCGGCCTTCGTCTTCGCGCCACTGTTCTTCGCCCCCCTCGGCGACTCCCCCCTGGCCCAGGTGGTCGCCTGGGCGACCATCGGCGTCAGCTTCCTCTTCCGCCCGCTGGGCGCCGTCATCGCCGGACACCTCGGCGACCGCTACGGGCGGAAGATGGTCCTCGTCGTCACCCTGTTCGGCATGGGTGTGGCGACCGCCCTCATCGGCCTGCTGCCCACCTACGAGACCATCGGTGTCCTGGCCCCCCTGCTGCTGATCCTGCTGCGCATCATGCAGGGCCTCTCCGCCGGCGGCGAGTGGGGCGGCGCCGCCCTGATGGCCGTGGAGCACGCCCCCCGCGACAAGCGGGGCATGTTCGGCTCCTACCCCCAGATCGGCGTCCCGCTGGGTCTGATCCTGGCCTCCTCCTTCATGTTCCTGCTCACCAACAGCATGTCCGACGAGGCCTTCCAGAGCTGGGGCTGGCGCCTCCCCTTCATCTCCTCGGTGGTGCTCATCGTGGTGGGCTACGTGATCCGCCGTGCCGTCGACGAATCCCCGGTCTTCCTGGAGATGCAGAAGCGCAAGAAGGAGGCCTCCGCACCGCTGGGCAACCTGTTCCGCAACCACTGGCGCCGCGTGCTGCTCGCCGCCCTGATCTTCGCCGGCAACAACGCCGCCGGCTACATGATCATCGCCTTCTTCTCCTCCTACAGCTCCAACGCACTGGGGATGGCGAAGTCCCAGACCCTCGTCGCCACGCTCATCGGCGGTGTCTCCTGGCTGGTGCTGACCATCTGGTCCGGCCGTATCTCCGACCGGATCGGACGGCGCCAGACCTTCATCATCGGCTACCTGCTCATCGCCGTGTGGGCCGTGCCGATGTGGTTCTTCGTCGACAAGGGTGAACTGCTCTGGCTGGTCCTGGTGATCGTGGTGCTCACGGTCGGCCTGGCACCCTCCTACGCGCCTCAGCCGGCGTTGTACGCCGAGATGTTCCCGGCGGAGGTCCGCTACTCCGGCACCTCCATCGGCTACGCCCTGGGCTCCATCCTCGGCGGCGCCTTCGCCCCGATGATCGCGCAGCTGCTGCTGGACTCCACCGGGAAGTCCTGGACGATCGGCGTCTACCTCGCCGCCATCGCCCTCGTCTCCGCCACCGCGGTGTGGCTGGTGCCGAAGTCCGTGGAGAAGTCTGACCTCCACGTCTAGTTCCGCCGCCCGGCACCCGGCGGTTATTCTGGGGGACATGTCAGTTCTCCCCGTCGTCATCTGCGGCGACCCCGTCCTCCACAACCCCACCCAGCCCGTCGCCGAGTCCGAGATCGGGTCCGGTCAGCTCGACACGCTCGTCGCCGACATGTACGAGACCCTGGACCGGGCCCACGGTGTGGGCCTGGCCGCCAACCAGGTCGGCGTCTCCAAGCGCCTCTTCGTGTACAACTGCCCCGACATCGACGGGCCGGACGGCTCACGCAAACCCGGCGCTGAGATCGACGCCCAGGGTGGCCCCCTGCGACGCGGCTGCGTGATCAACCCCGTCCTGGAGACCTCGGAGATCCCGGAGACCATGCCGGACGAGGAGGACGACGTCGAGGGCTGCCTCTCCGTCCCCGGCTACGACTTCCCCACCGGGCGTGCCGACTGGGCGCGGGTCAGCGGCCTGGACGAGCACGGTGAGCCGGTCACCGTCGAGGGATACGGTTTCTTCGCCCGCTGCCTGCAGCACGAGGTCGGCCACCTCGACGGGTTCCTCTACACCGACACCCTCATCGGGCGGAACCGCCGTGCCGCGAAGAAGGCCGTGAAGCGGGAGGGGTGGACCGTCGCCGGAAACTCCTGGGTCCCCGGCGTCGACCCCGACCCCTTCGGCCACGATGAGTGACACCTCCTGGTCGGCGGCACACGCCGGGGCGCTGTCCCCGGAGACCACCGGCCTTCCGTTCCCGGTGTCGCGACGCACCGACCCCGCCGGCGTCCGTGCGGGCGCCCGGGCGACGGTCCGGCGGCTCGTCGTCGACGACCGGGGGACGGGGCCGGCGATGAACCCGGCGACGGGCCGCCCGCTGGTCACCGACGTCATCGGTGTCATCGACTCGGTGGACCCCCTGCGTATCCGCACCCCGGACGACGTGGTGCACACGGTGCCCGCCGGGGAGGTCGTCGTGCTCAAGACCCTCGCAGACCGTCCGGTCCGGGCGTCGGACATCCGGGCCGTGGAACAGGCCACCGCCGCCGCCTTCCCCGGGATCACCAACGACACCGCCTCCGGCTGGCTGATGCGCGCCGGCGACGGGATCACCGAACGGTCGAACTCGGCGGTGCCCCTGGGCCCGGAGACCGGGACGGCCCCGGTCCCCCTCGACGCCATCCACTCGTTTTACCGGCGGCACGACCTGCCGACCAGGATCCTGCTCCCCGACCGGGTGGCCCGCCCCGCCGAGCACCTCGCCGGGCTGCCCGGCACCGTCGCCGGCCCGGAGATCATCGTGATGACCCGGTCCCTGGAGGGTGACCTCCCGCCGGTGCCGGACGGCCCTGAGGGTGTCCGTTTCTCCGTCGCCGACCAGCCGGACGAGGAGTGGCTGCGGCTCTACCACTTCCGTGGCCGGCCACTGCCCGAGCACGCCCTCCGGCTCCTGTCGGGGCGGATCGACGGAACGCTGGGTTTCGCCCGGCTCACCGTGGACGGGCAGCTCGTCGCCGTCACGCGCGGCACCGTCACCACCGGCGGACGCGAACGGCACCTCGGGTACTCGGCGGTGGAGGTCGTCCCCGGACGGCGCCGTCAGGGGCTGGGCCGGCTGATGGGCACGGCCATGCTCCACTGGGGGCGCGACCACGGGGCGACGCGCAGCTACCTGCAGGTCATCGCCACCAATGAGGCGGGCCTGGGCCTGTACCGTTCCCTCGGTTTCGCCGAGCACCACCGGCACCGCTGCCTGACGCTCGCCACCCCAGGTGCGGTGGCCCCGGGCGGGCCACGGAGTGGATAGGCTGTAGGTCATGAGGATCGCCAGCTGGAACATCAACTCCGTGCGCAACCGGGAACAGCGGGTCCGGGACTTCCTGGAACGCTCGGACGTCGACGTCCTGTGCCTCCAGGAGACCAAGTGCACCGACGACCAGTTCCCCGACTTCTCCTACACCGGGTACCAGCACGCGCACGTCGGTGAGAACGCCTGGAACGGTGTCGCGATCCTGTCCCGGGTCGGCCTGGAGGACGTGCGGTCCGACTTCGGCCAGCCCCGCTTCCACAAGGACCCCCTCGCCGAGCCTGTGCTGGAGCCCCGGGCCGTGGGTGCCCGGTGTGGCGGGGTCGAGGTCTGGAGCCTCTACGTCCCCAACGGGCGGGAGATCTCCGACCGGCACTTCACGTACAAGATCGACTTCCTCGACGCCATGGCGTCCTACCTGGAGCACGGCACAGAGCACGGCGGCGGAAACGGCGGGGACCCCGTGGTGGTCGTCGGCGACTTCAACGTGATCCCCACCGACGAGGACCTGTGGGACCGCTCCTGGTTCGAGGGCAAGACCCACGTGACCCCGCGGGAACGTGCCGCCCTGGACGCCCTCGTCCGGCGCGGTGGCGTCACCGAGGCCACCGCACCGCTGCGGGGGACCTACACCTACTGGGACTACCAGGCGATGAGGTTCCAGAGGAACCAGGGCATCCGGATCGACCTGCAGTACGCGCGGGGGCTCACCCCGTCCGCGCCGCGGGTGGACCGGGATGAACGGTCCGGCAAGGGCGCGTCCGACCACGCCCCCGTGATCGTGGACTACACGCTGTGACGGTCACGGTGGCCGCCTCCGAGTTCTGGTCGTTCATCACGCCGGACAACTTCGGGTTCCCCCTGTTCGGCAACGTCGTCGGAGACGGACTGGAATGGTGGCAGTGGGCGCTGGTGCTGCTGGACTACACCCTGAAGTTCATCGCCCTGGGCTACGTCCCCTCGCAGCGCAAACCCACCAGTGCGATGGCCTGGCTGCTGGCGATCTTCCTCATCCCCTTCGCCGGGGTGATCCTGTTCCTGTTCATGGGGTCTCCGTACATCAACCGGCGGCGCCACAACATCCAGAACCAGGCCAACGAGCTCATCCGCACCGTCAGCGCGGATGAGCCGGACGTCCCCCCGGGGTTCGAGGTCACCGACGAGATCGTCAGCATGATGCACCTCAACCGTCACCTGACGTCCATGCCCGCGGCCACCGGACGTCTGGTGGCGCTGCACTCCGACTACGAGGGGTCGATCCGCGCCATGGCGGACGCGGTGGACAGTGCCGAGAACTACGTCAACGTCCAGATCTACATCACCGCGTGGGACGAGACCACGGGCGTGTTCTTCGACGCCCTGGAGCGCGCGGTGAAGCGGGGGGTCACCGTCCGCCTGATGTTCGACCATGTCGGCAGCTGGAAGTACCCGGGCTACCTCTCCCTGGGCAAGCGCCTGAGCGACATCGGTGTCGAATGGATGGTCATGCTTCCGCTCAAACCGTGGCGGTGGCGTTTCCGGCGTCCTGACCTGCGTAACCACCGCAAGATCGTGGTCGTCGACGGGCACACCGCGTTCATGGGCAGCCAGAACATGATCGACTCCAGCTACCTGATCGCGAAGAACCGGAAGAAGGGACGGCACTGGATCGACGTCATGGTCGAGGTCACCGGCCCGATCGTGATGAGCCTGGACACCGTCTTCGCCGTCGACTGGTTCACCGAGTCCAAGGAGGAGCTCGACCTGCTCTCACCGTCGCAGGCGACACACTGGCTCAACGCCGACACCACCCCGCAGGTCCCCGACTCCGGCAACGAGATCCTGCAGGTCGTGCCGTCCGGCCCCGGGTTCACCACGGAACCCAACCTGCGGTTGTTCACCTCCGTGGCGCACCACGCCAAGGAGCACCTGGTGCTGGTCAGCCCCTACTTCGTGCCGGACGAGTCTCTCCTGGACGCGGTCACCACCGCCGCCTACCGCGGGGTGGAGGTGGAGCTCTTCGTCTCGGAGAAGGCCGACCACACCATCGTCGACTACGCCCAGTCCTCCTACTACGCCGAGATGCTCGAGGCCGGTGTGCGGATCCACCGGTTCCCCTACCCCGCCGTCCTGCACTCGAAGTTCGTCATCGCCGACTCGGAGGTGGCGATCATCGGCTCGTCGAACATGGACATGCGCTCGTTCGGCCTCAACTACGAGGTCACCATGCTCGCCGGGCACGGCGACCTGCTGGACTCGATGACCGAGCTCACCGACTCCTACCGCGAGTCCTGCACGGAACTCACCGAGGAGGAGTGGGGCAACCGTCCGTTGATGCGACGCTATGTCGAGAATGTTGCCCGGCTTACGTCCGCGCTCCAGTAAATGGCTTACAATGTCATAAACAATAGGTCGCAGAAACTACCACGGGTCGACTACCGTGATAGCTGACGGGACTGACAGACGAGTCAGACGCTAGTGCAGTAGCAGACAAGGAGCCCACCATGGCCAAAGACATCCGGGACACCACGGACTCCACCGAGTCTGCCGACGATTTCGCAGATCTCATCAGTGACCTGGGCTCTGACCCGGTGCAGGACCAGATCCGCGGGCACCGGGCACCCGAGATCCTGCCGGAGATCGACGTCGCCGAGATCGCGACGGCCGTCTACGACTTCCTCTCTGCGCTGCGTCGGCTGATGGACCGCCCGAACCACAAGCTGGCGATCTCGCAGTCGGAGATCGAGGTCCTGCACTTCATCGCCCAGCACCCCGGGTGCGGCGTGTCGGACATCGCGCGGCTGCGGTTCCTGCGCGCCTCGAACGTCTCCGCCACGGTCCGTCGCCTCATCAACTCCGGGCTGGTCCTGCGGCAGGCCAACGACCAGGACCGGCGGGCCCAGGACCTCTACCTGTCGGACGAGGGCATCGAGATGCTCAACTCCATCACCGACGAGTGGGCGATGCTGATCGCCCGCGCCGCACGCCGGATGGACGGCCGCGACCTGGCGAAGCTCCGCCGCGGCGTACCGGCGCTGCGGAACCTGTCGATCGCCGCCGAGAGTCTCATCGAGGACATCCAGCGCAGCCGTAACTGATCACCGGTCAGCCTGCCGGCGTCCCCGGGACCGGTCGGGGTCGGGCCCCACGGCGACCGTAGACGCCGCCCACGACAGCGACCGCGGCGCAGGACGCCATCACCGTCGCCATGGTGAGCAGACCGTCCTCCCCCAGCCCGACGACAGGTGCGACGACACCGGCCGCCAGGAACTGCCCGGCCCCGAGCAAGGCCGAGGCGGCCCCGGCACGTCCCGGTGCGAGGTCCATCGCCAGCGCCGTGGTGTTGCCCAGGTTCAACCCCGTCCCGACGGTCGCGACGAAGGTGAAGAGGATCACCGGCACCAGGCTGTGCACCGTCAGGGCGGTCAGAAGCAGGCCGAGGCCACCGCAGAGAAGCAGCCCCTGACCGACCGCCTGCATGCGGGCCGGGCCGACCTTCTCCACGATGCGGGCGTTCACCATGTTGGCCAGCACCAGCGCCACCGCATTACCTGCGAAGACCAGGCTGAACTGGGACGGTGTGAGGCCGAACTGCTCCTGCATCACGAACGAGGACCCGGAGACGAAGGCGAAGAACCCGCCGAAGCCGATCGCGAAGGCCACGAGGTGCCCGACGTACGGTCCGACCCGGAAGAGACCGGCCATGCGCCGGTACACCACCAGCATCGCGCCCTCGGTACGGTTCCCGGCCGGGTGGGTCTCCGGGAGCAGCAGCGCGACGACCACCTGGAGCACGGCGACGGCCGCCAGCGTCCAGAACACCGCCCGCCATCCGGCGAGTCCGGCGACGGCACCACCGACGACCGGGGCGACGATCGGAGCCACGGAGGTGAAGATCATCATCGTCGACAGTGCCGCCGCCGCGGCCGCACCGTGGAGACGGTCGGCGATCATCGAACGGCCCAGGGTCACCCCGGCACCGCCGGCGGCCCCCTGGAAGAACCTCACCACGATGAACAGCCAGATCGACGGCGCCAGCGCGCAGACGACCGAGGCGACCAGGCCGACGACGGTCGCGGCGACGAGCAGCCGGTGGCGGCCGGCCCGGTCGGACAGGGGCCCGACGACGAGCTGGCCGACGGCCATGCCGACCATGAACGAGGTGATCGTCAGCTGCGTGAGCGACGCCGTGGTGCCGAGGTCGTCGGTGATCTCCGGCAGGGACGGGAGGTACATGTCCGTGCCGAACGGGCCTCCCGTGGAGAGCAGGGCGATGCCTGCCAGCATCGCCAGCGACACTGTGGCCGCCGGGGCCGCCGGGGCAGATCCCCCCTTCCCCCGGGACGTACGGTCAGGCATCGCGACGACGCAGCGTGACCGTACCGACGACGAAGATCACCAGGCACACCACGAGGAAGAAGATCACCGAGCCGGTCTGGCCCCACGGGGCGTTCGCGACGTCATTGAGGTTGACAGCGCTACCGATGTTCTTGAACGGCAGGTACTGGGGGACCCATTCCTTCACCTTCGGGAACATGCCCGGGACCTCCTCGAGGACGAGCACCCAGAGCAACAGCACTGCCATGGCCCCGGCGGTCTTCCGCAGCAGGTAGGCCACACCGATGGCCAGGGCCACGGCGCCGACGGCGTAGACGACCATGCGCAGGATGACCGTCCACGCGTCGTCCGCGGAGAAGGAGATGTTCGACAGGATCGCGTCGTCGTCGATCTGCAGGCCGGCGATCCAGCGTGACGTCAGGACACTGAGGACCGCCGAGAGCAGGGTGATGACCGCCGCGATGACACCGTAGACGATGAACTTCGCGACCGGCAGCTGCCAACGCTTCGGCACCGCCAGGGCATTGGACTTCGCCGTGCTGTTGCCGTACTCACCGGTGACCAGCAGGGCACTCTGGATGAGGATGATCATCACACCGAACATCTGGAGGCCCATCAGGGCACCTGCCACGTTCAGGGCCTGCGCGTTGATCGCCGCGGTCTCCAGGTCCCCGTCGTCGACGAACATCTGGTAGCTCATGGCGTTCGCCCAGCTGAGGAAAGCGGCGAAGGCCACGGAGAACACGATGATGAGTGCCGAGGTCCAGTAGACCGCCTTGGTGGTGCGGATCTTGATCCACTCGGCGTTGATGGCGTGTGCGAGCATTACTTCTCCCCCTCGGTGGTCGGCGCGGCGTCCTGCTGGTCCGGCAGGTCACCGAGGTCAGGCACGTCCCCGAGTTCCCCGCCCAGGCTGGCGTGGTAGTCCACGGCGTGGCCGGTCATCCGCATGAAGGCGTCCTCCAGCGACGCCCGGCGCTCGCTGAGCTCACGCAGCAGCAGCCCGTAGGTGTAGGCGATGCCGCCGACCTCGTCGGGCTCGGTGTCCTCCATGACGAGGATCACGCGGCCGTCGTCGTCGGTGCTCTCGGTGAAGCCGACGGACTGCTCCGTGAGGGCGTTCTTCATCTCCTCGAGATGGTCCGTGCGCACCACGGTGGTCGCGGTGGAGGCGTTCTTGATGAAGTCGTGGGTCGAGGTGTCCGCGACCAGCCGCCCCTGGCCGATGACCACGAGATGGTCGGCGGTGAGCGCCATCTCACTGAGCAGGTGCGAGCTGATCATCACCGTGCGCCCCTCAGAGGCGAGGTGCCGCACGAAGTCACGCACCCAGCGGATGCCCTCCGGGTCCAGGCCGTTGACCGGCTCATCGAGGATCAGGACCTCCGGGTCCCCCAGCAGCGCGACCGCCAGGCCGAGCCGCTGTCCCATGCCGAGGGAGAAGTTCCCGGCCTTCTTGCCGGCGACGTCGCTCAGCCCGACGAGCCCGAGGACCTCGTCGACCCGCTTGGCGGGGATGCCGTTGGCGGCGGCGAGCCACTTCAGGTGGTTCGCCGCGGTGCGGTTGGGGTGAACCCACTTCGCGTCGAGCAGCGTGCCCACCTTGTGCAGCGGCTTGGCGTACTGGTCGTAACGCCGGCCGTCAATGGTCGCTGTGCCGGCCGACGCGCGGTCGAGTCCGACGATCATGCGCATCGTCGTGGACTTGCCTGCACCGTTGGGCCCGAGGAATCCGGTGACGATTCCCGGCTGGACCGAAAAGTTCAGGTCGTCCACGACGGTCGCGGAACCGTACCGCTTTGTCAGGGATTCGACTTCAATCATTCCCCTATGGTGCCATACACCCTGCAGCCAGGGCACTGACACTTATTCCCCTGACGAAGGTAGGATGTCCTACATGCCCGTGCCGACACGTGATTCAAGTGACGGGGCCGCCGATACGGTCTCGACCGGCACATTCACGACCCGCGAAACGGACGTCACCCACCGCACGGACGCTCCTGTCGGACCCGGGGGCCGCCGCCAGGACACCGACCGGTGGATGGACGACGCGCCCGCCGACGGCCCGGGCGGGCGCCGGCTGAGCGTCTTCACCCCGGCGCTCGAGATCCCCCGCCGGTTCCGCCGGTTCATCTCCACCACACCCGGCCTGCTGACCGTGGTGTCGGTCGTCCTGGTGCTGGCCATCCTCGCCGCCGGCGGTGCGATGGCCGCCCAGTCCTCCAACCAGCAGGGCGACCTCAACACGCTGGTCAACCGGACCGAGCCGGTCTCCTTCGCCGCCCAGGAGCTGTACAACTCACTGTCGGTGGCCGACTCCGTGGCCACCACCGGCTTCGTCGAGGACGCCGCCGGCGGCGCGGACACCGACCCGTCCTACCGGGAGGCCGTGGACATCGCCTCGCGGGCGATCATCCGCGCCGCCAACGGCATCGACGACCCGTCCACCCGCGAGATGTCGCTGATCCTGGAGATCCAGGAGAAGCTGCCGATCTACACCAGCCTGATCACCGAGGCCGGGGTCAACAACCGGCAGGGCCACCCGGTGGGCGCCGCCTACGTGACCCAGGCCAGCACGATGATGCAGGACGAGATCCTGCCCGCCGCCGGCGAACTGTACTCCAACACCAGTTCCGAGGTCGG
Source organism: Corynebacterium sp. (assembly GCF_022712195.1). GTDB lineage: Bacteria > Actinomycetota > Actinomycetes > Mycobacteriales > Mycobacteriaceae > Corynebacterium. Next base: position 32,360 of record NZ_JALAGY010000065.1, read on the forward strand.
TGAACAGCAGCTCGCCCTGACCAAACCCGGCTGGTTCGCCCTGTCCGGGCTCGTCGCCGCCGTGATCATGCTGGCGGTCGCGCAGTTCTGGCTGGCGGCCCACACCAACCGCCGGATCAACGGCGGATACGCCACCGCCACGGTGCTGATGACCGTCGCACTGCTCTGGGCCAGTGGTTCCGCCCTGACCACCTGGACCGACGGCACCCGAGGACTGGACGGCACCGCCCAGCCGCTGGAGACCCTGACCTCGCTGCGCATCACCGTGCAGCAGACCCGCACCACCGAGGCGCTCAGCCTCGTCGAGCGCGAGTACTCCGACGACACCCAGAACGACTTCTCCGGGCAGGTGACGCGGATCGACAGCCAACTGGAGACACTGCGCACCATCGTCGGCGACCGCGACATCCTGGACGAGGCCCGGGAGAACCTGCGCGCCTGGGACAACGCGCACGCCGAGATGCTCGCCTACGTCCAGCAGGGCGACTACACCGCGGCGATCGGCGCCACCATCGGCGAAGAGGACGTCCACCCGTACCAGAAGCTCGACGAGAACCTGCGCTCCCTCATCGACGACACCCGCAACCAGCTGCGGACCTACCTCGCCGACTCTCGGGTGTCGGCGCAGCAGGTCTCGGCCCTGGTGATCCTGCTCGGCGTCATCTCCGCACTGTGCATCGTCTACGGCACCCGTCCACGGCTCCAGGAGTACCTGTGAACACCCGCGCACGCATCCTCACACCCGTCCTCGCCACGGTCGTCGCCGCCGTCAGCGCCACTGTGCTGGCGGCCTGCGTCTCCGACGAACAGAGCCTGCAGCAGTGGCCGGACGCGCCGAACCCGTCCCTCGCGCTGCCCAACGGCTCGAAACTGTCCGACAACGTCGACGACCTGACCACCCGGACCACCCACGACACCATGGCGGGCGCACGCGACGCCTTCGGCTCCCTGCGCCCCGACACCGACCCGCAGACCGGGGCGGAGGTCTCCCCGGCGCGCCGCGTGCCGACCGTCATCGAGCGTGGGCGGCTGGTCGTCGGTGTCGCCCAGTCCCTCAACCAGCTCGGCTTCCGCGACCCGGTCAACGGTGAGCTCGCCGGCTTCGAGATCGACCTCGCCAGGGAGATCGCCCGCGACATCTTCGGTGACCCGAACCGCATCGAGTACCGCTACGTGGAAGGCAACGACCTGGAGGACGTCCTGTCGGTGGGTACGGTGGACCTGGTGATCCGCACGTTCACGATCACCCGGCCCCGCCAGGAACAGGTCGAGTTCTCCGTCCCCTACCTGACGACCTACCCGCGCATCCTCGCCATGCGTGACTCGGGCATCACCGGGGAGCAGGACCTCGGCGACAAGACGGTGTGTGTCACCCACGACTCCACGAACCTGCAGGAACTCCGCGACGACGTCCCCCACCAGGACATCCTGGCCACCCAGACCTGGTCGGACTGCCTGATGGCGATGCAGCGCCGGCAGGTGGACGCGATCTACTCCGATTCCGCCATCCTCTCCGGCCTTCAGGCGCAGGACCCCTACACGGAGATCATCGGCAACGGCTCGGAGGGCACCGACTACGGGGTCGCCGCCGCCCTGCCCCAGGACAGGGACACCGCCGGGCTGATCCGCCAGGTCAACTCGACCATGGAACGCATCCGCGAGGACGGGACCTGGGAGGACATCTACGACAACTGGCTGGGCGGCTACCTGGGCGACGCCAGCCAACCCGCCGCAAGCTACCGTTCTGCCGCGGAGAACCGTGAACTCACCGCACTGCGCGAGCGTGCGCGGGCCGGTGCGGATGACCGGGAAGACCGGGACGGCTCCGCGGACGACGGCGGTAACGGCGGGAGCGACCGAAACGACGGTAGAGACGGTAACGCCGATAACTCCGGTAACGACGGAGACAGCGACGGTTCGCACAGGGAGGAGGACCAGTGACCGACCCCGACGAGCGCACCCCGGAGGACTCCGGGCAGGCCACCGAGGCGACCTTCTTCGACCCCTTCGCCGACGACGACTCCGACAGCGTCCCGGTCTCCCCCGCCGGCAACGACCATGCCGGCAATACCGACGGGGCCGGCGAGTCCGACGGCAACGACGAACACAGCGGCGGCCAGTCCACCCAGGCCACCCCGTTCGATCCCTTCGCCGACGACAGCGACAGCGACGAGTTCCATGTCGACCCTGCCGATTCCGCCGTCACCGGCCCGTCCGGCGCCCCCGGCGGGAGCTCCAAGGCGGGCGACACCGAACGGCAGCCCACCGTCGACTCCGGCGAACGCAGCCGCCGCGAGGCGCTCTCCACCTTCCGTCGTCGACGGGGCACCTCCCGCGCCGGAGCCGAGGTCGCCGGCGGCATGGTGCGGCTGCCCTTCATCCCCCCGACGAACCCGCAGGACGCCGTCATCAGCGACGAGGCCGTGGAGAAGGCCGTCTCCGAGGGGACCGAACGGCCCGTCCTCCAGCCGGGTGACATGGTCGCCGCACAGTACGAGGTCCTGGGCCCGATCGCGCACGGTGGGCTGGGGTGGATCTACCTCGCCGTCGACCACAACGTGTCCGACCGGTGGGTCGTGCTCAAGGGCATGATGGCCACCACCACCGCCCACGAGCGGGCCGTCGCCGAGTCGGAGCGTGCCTTCCTCGCCGACATCACCCACCCCGGGATCGTGAAGATCTTCAACTTCATCGACGACCCGCGTAGTCCCGGCGGCTTCATCATCATGGAGTACGTCGGCGGCCCGTCGCTCCGCCACCGCAGGCGCCGCCAACCGGGCAACACCCTGCCCATCGACATCGCCATCGGCTACATCCTCGAGGTCCTCCCGGCACTGGACTACCTGCACTCCCGCGGCGTGGTCTACAACGACCTCAAACCGGACAACATCATCATCACCGAGGACCAGGTCAAGCTCATCGACCTCGGGGCGGTCTCCGGCATCGGCGCCTTCGGGCACATCTTCGGCACCCGCGGGTTCCAGGCCCCCGAGATCGCCCGCACCGGTCCGACGATCGCCAGCGACATCTACACGGTGGGCCGGACCCTGGCCAGCCTCATCGTGAAGCTCCCCGTCACCGACGGGGTCTACGACCCGGGCCTTCCGACCCCCAACGATGAGCCGCTGTTCCGCAAGTACCTGTCTCTCTACCGGCTGCTGCTGCGTGCCACGGACGAGAACCCCGAGCGACGGTTCAGCTCCGCCGGGACGATGGCCAACCAGCTCATCGGCGTGCTCCGCGAGGTGCTGGCCATCCGCGACGGCCGCCAGTACCCCCACCTGGACACCCGCTTCACCGCGCAGCGCTCCACCTTCGGCACCAAGCACCTGCTCTTCCGCACCGACCAGCTCATCGACGGCATCGAACGGTCCGTGGAGACCACCGCCCCCGAAGTGGTCGCCGCACTGCCGACGCCACTGACCGACCCGAACGACCCCGGCGCGTCACTGCTGTCCGCGGCCAGCCTCACCGAACCGGGCGAGGTGCTGGACACCCTGAAGGCCGCGCTGAAGCAGCCGGACCTGTCGGCGTCGACGGAGATCCCGCTGACCATCGTCCGGGCGCAGCTGGACCTCGGCATGACCACCGAGGCGGTGCTGACGCTGCGTGACATGGACGACCGGCTGCAACGCGACTGGCGCCACCAGTGGCTCTCCGGTGTCTCCAACCTGTTGACCAGTGACTTCGTCGCCGCACAGGCGTGCTTCAACGAGGTGCTCAACACCCTGCCGGGCGAGCCCGCACCCAAGCTCGCCCTGGCCGCGACGGATGAACTGATGCTGCAGCACCAGGGGATGAACACCGCCCGGCTCCTGGACCCCAACGTCCAGAAGGCCGCCCTGGCCCTGACCTACACCCAGGGTGCGCAGCAGTCACCCGACTACAGCGAGGTCCCCGGGTGGACCCACCTCTCCCAGGACCCCGTGGCGCTGCGTTTCCACACCATCCGTCTCTACGGCCTGGTGTGGGCGACGAACGCCTCGACCGTGTCCGCGGCCTTCGGGCTGGCCCGCCAGCTGCACGCCGAAGGCCTGGTGGACGCCGCCGTCGCGGCACTGGACCGCCTGCCGCAGTCCTCCCGGCACCACCGGATGGCCCGGTTGACGACCGTGCTGATGCTGATCACCGAGAAGTCCTCCCTCAACGAGGCCCGGCTGCGGCGTGCGGCGCGGCGCCTGGAGATTCTGCCGACCAATGAACCCCGGATCCCTCAGGTCAGGCTGGCGGTCCTGGCCGCCGCGCTGGAGTGGCTGCGCGCCGAGCAGGAGAAGTCCGGCTCCCCGGTGCGGGTGTCGAAGGCCCCGTTGTTCGACGTGGAGTTCAGCGAGCGCGGGCTGCGCGCCGGTATCGAGCAGGGGCTGCGTGACATCGCCCGCCAGTCCCCCTTCGCCCGCCACCGGTTCCGGCTGGTGGACATGGCCAACCGGATCCGGCCGCGCACCTGGTTCTGAAACAGGCCCCCGCTGTCCGGTGACGGCCGTCGCCGCCTAGGCCTCAGACAGCTCCTGCGCGGCGCGGGCGATGGCCAGCTCCTCGTTCGTCGGGACCACGAGCACCTTCACCGCCGAGTCGTCGGAGGAGATCACACGCGGCCCTTCGACGCCCTCGTCGTTCTTGTTGCGCGCGTCGTCGATGACGATGCCGAAGTTCTCCAGGTCAGCCATCGTGTCGCGGCGGATGCCCACGTGGTTCTCGCCGACGCCGGCGGTGAACACCACTGCGTCGAGACGGCCCAGCTGCAGCATGAACGCGCCGACGTACCGGCGGACACGGTGCACGTAGATGTCGTAGGCCTCCTGCGCGTTCTGGTCGCCCTCGTTGATGAGCTCCTGAATCAGGCGGAAGTCGTTGGCCCCGGCCAGCCCCTTCAGGCCGGAGCGCTTGTTGAACAGCGTGTCGATCTCGTCGATGGTCATCTTGCCCTCGCGGTAGAGGTGGAAGATGATGCCGGCGTCGATGTCGCCGGTACGGGTGCCCATGACCAGGCCCTCCAGCGGGGTCAGGCCCATGGTGGTGTCGATGGGCCTGCCGCCGCGGATCGACGCCATCGACGCACCGTTGCCCAGGTGCAGGGTGATCTGGTTGAGGCTCTCGGGGTCCTTGCCCAGGATCTTCGGGACCAGGTTGGAGACGTACTGGTGGCTGGTGCCGTGGAAGCCGTAGCGGCGGATGTGGTACTGGTCGGCGACCTCACGGTTGAGGCCGTAGCGTGACGCCGCCTCCGGCAGGCTGTGGAAGAAGGCGGTGTCGAAGACGGCGACGTGCTTGACGTCGGGCAGCAGCGTCCGGGCGTTCTCGATGCCGTCGATGTTCGCCGGGTTGTGCAGGGGCGCGAGGGGCACGAGGGTGCGGATCTCGTCGACGACCTGGTCGGTGATGACGACCGGCTCGGAGAACTTGTTGCCGCCGTGGACCACGCGGTGCCCGACGGCGGAGATGTTGAGGTCCTGCGGGCCGACGCCGAGCAGCGACATCATGCCGAAGGCCCGCTCCAGGCCGACGGAGTGGCTGAGGATCGGGCGGCGGTCCTCGATCGTCTGGTCCTCGGTGACGAGCTTGATGTGGCCGCGGCTCTCGCCGATCTGCTCGACCAGGCCGGACAGGAAGGGGCCGTCCTGCACATCGGCGTTCAGGTCGATGACCTGGAACTTGATGGACGAGGAGCCGGAGTTCAGGACGAGGACGTAGGTGGTGCTCGAGGTCATGTGTATGCCTTTCGGTTACTTTCCGGCCTGGATGGCGGTGATGGCGACGGTGTTCACGATGTCGGGGACGGTCGCCCCACGGGACAGGTCGTTGACCGGCTTGTTCAGTCCCTGCAGGATGGGGCCGACAGCCAGGGCGTCGGCGGTGCGCTGCACGGCCTTGTAGGTGATGTTTCCGGCGTTGAGGTCGGGGAAGACGAAGACGGTGGCCTTGCCGGCCACGTCCGACCCGGGCATCTTCTTCTGGCCGACGGAGTCCACGACGGCGGCGTCGAACTGCAGCGGGCCGTCGACCCCCAGGTCGGGGGCCTTCTCGCGGGCGATGGTGACGGCCTCCGCCACGGCCTCGACGTCCTCACCGGCACCGGAGCTGCCGGTGGAGTAGGACAGCATGGCGACCTTTGCGTCGATGCCGAACTGCCGGGCGGTCTTGGCGGAGACGACGGCGATCTCGGCGAGCTGCTCAGGGGTGGGGTTGGGGTTCACCGCGCAGTCACCGAAGGCCCAGAGCACCCCGTCCATGACCATGAGGAAGATGGAGGAGACGATCGAGGCGTCCGGCGAGGTCTTGATGATCTGGAAGCTCGGCTTGATGGTGTGGGCGGTGGTGTGGGCCGCGCCGGAGACCATGCCGTCGGCCATGCCGAGGTGGATCATCATCGTGGCGTAGTAGGAGATGTCCTTCATCGTCTCCCGCGCCTCGTCGACGGTCACTCCCTTGGACTTGCGCAGCTCGGCGAACTCCTCGGCGAAGCGCTCCAGGTCGTCGCCGCTGCCGGGGTCGGTGAGGGTGGCCGAGCTCAGGTCGAGGCCGAGCTCGTGCGCCCTGGCGGCGATGCTCTTCGGGTCACCGAGGATCGTCAGGTCGCACACCCGGCGCGCCAGCAGCTGGTGGGCGGCCTCGAGGATGCGGTCGTCGTCGCCCTCGGGCAGGACGATGTGCGCCTTGGCTGCCCGTGCCTGGATGATCAGGTTGCGTTCGAAGGACTCCGGGCCGATCACCGGCGTCCCGGGCTCGGCGGAGCCCACGGAGTCCAGGGCGACGAACGGCACGGCGGTGCCCTCGGACTCCAGCGCGGACGACGTGGCCTGCGGACGGTCGAGCAGGGCGATCCCCCGCGGCTCACGTCCCGAGCGCACCAGCTGCCCGGACACCTGCTGGAGCTGCAGGTGGTCCTGCTCCCCTGCGGCGACGAGGAAGTGGGCGACTCCGGCGGCGGCGGCCAGCCGGGAGTCGAACATGGGCTCGCCGGTGCCGACGAGGACGGCCACGTCACTGGTCAGTGCGGTGTCGAGGGCTGCACCGAAGTCCGGCGCCGCAGGACGGAGGGTCTCGAAGATGTCGGTCACCTGGCCCGACAGGCCGGTGATCAGTTCGTCTCGACGTCCGGCGGCGGTGGCGATCGGGCTGAGCACTGCTCGAACGGTCACGGGGTCTCCTTACATGGTTGACGGTCCCCGTCACGTCCGGAGCCTGGTGACCTTCCCGGAGCATGGGGATGTTCCTCCCCCATTGTGCCGCGTATCACCCACCCCGACCAACGCAGTTCTGTCTCATTGGTCTCACTACCCCCATTGCTGTGTCTTATCCCACTCACCCGGGGGTGAAACGCGCTCCCGACGGCGTACCCGGGGTCACCGTTGTCGCTCTGTTCCGATAACTACCTGTTCACTGGAGCGGGAGGACGCTGCGGAGGTGCGGCCCACCGTGTCCCCTGTGTCCCCTGTGCCCGCCGTGTCCGTTGCACGGGCCGCGCGCCGCAGCCGCAGCCCGTGGACCACGGCGACCAGGCACAGGGCGACCACGACAACGGTCAGCAGTCCGCCGGCCCAGCCGAGGGAGACGCTCACCCGCGCCCCGTTGAGTCCCACCAGCACGGCGCCGACGACGACCCCGAGGACGTCGGGGGCGACCACCGTCACGATCCAGGCGGCGACGGGCGCCGCGATGAGCCCGCCGATCAGCAGGCCGACCACGGGCTGCCACGACTCGTGCACCCGTTCCAGGCCGACGATGAAGCCGGCGGACGCCGCCACGGCGACGAGGAACTCCGCGGTGTTGACGGTGCCGATGATCTTGCGGGGTTCGCTGCGCCCCACGCTCATCAGCGTCGAGGTGGTGACCGGCCCCCATCCTCCGCCGCCGGAAGCGTCGAGGAACCCGCCGCCCAGCCCGAGGGCGACCAGTCCCAGCCGGGACCTGCGGTTCCTCGACGCCGCCGGCGCCGGGGCACCGTCCGCGGCGGAGGTCCTCTTCCACGGGACCAGGATGCTGCGGGCCAGCACGTAGGCGCCGAGCAGCAGGAGCAGTGTCGACACCACGGGCTCGGCCGATTCCGAGGACAATCCGGCGAGCACGGTCGCCCCGAGGAACGCGCCGACCGCCCCGGGCACCCCGAGGAACACCACGGTGGGCCAGTGGACGTTGTTGAGCCGCCAGTGGGCGATTCCGGAGAAGAGTGTCGTGCCGACCTCGGCGAAGTGCACGGCGGCGCTGGCCTGGGCCGGGGCGGTGCCGGACAGGATCAGCATCGTGGTGGCGGTGACACCGAAGGCCATGCCGAGGGCGCCGTCGACGAGCTGCGCCATCAGGCCGGCGAGGGCGAACAGCAGCAGTTTCATCGGGTGGTTCCTCCGTTCCCGCCTGGGGTGTGCGGTCGGTGTGCGGCGGGTCGTGCGGTGAGTCGTGCGGCGACCAGTGGTGCGACCGCGGTGCCCAGGGGTGCGCCCGCCGTGACCGCCGCGGCGACCGGTGACCCGGCCAGGGCGCGGACCGCGGTGTCCCAGAGCGTGCCGGGACTGATGAACAGCGGTTCCACGGCGACCCGCCCGGCGCCCTGCCGGACGACGTCACGGACGTGCGCGACCAGGGCGTCCCTGCCGGTTCCTGGACCGCCGGTGGCGGTCAGGGCTCGGGCGGGGACGCCGAGGCGCCGCCCCACGTCCCCGGCCAGTTCCGCGACGCGCTCGTTGGCGCCGGGCACACTGGACCCCACCGAGTAGAGGACGAGATGGTCCGCACCCGGCGCGACACGGGACGCCAGCACTCCGGCGAGGTCGTCGCCGGTGCCGATTCCGTCCGCCCGGTGGAGCACCACGCCGGTCTCCTCGGTGGCCGCGGCGAGCGCGTCGGGGACGTCGGTGGTCATGTGGAAGGCCGTGGTGAACAGCAGCGGCACGACGACCGCCTCGGTGTGCCCCTCCGCGGCGAGCAGGCGCGCCACGGTGGTCGGGGTCAGCGGCGAGAAGTCGAGGTAGGCGGCCCTGGTCTCGTGCCCGGTCAGTCCGGCGACGGCGCGGGCGATGTCCACCACCGTCCGGTCCGCCTCCGGGTGCCGGGACCCGTGTGCGAGGCACACCACGGGCGGGTTCATCAGAGGCCGGGGGCCCCGGGGGACTCAGCGGCCCCGGTCTCCTCCGAGACCAGACCGGCGGTGAGCGTGTCACCGGTGCCCGGGTTGATCAGCAGGAAGGACCCGACACGGCCGCCACGGCGGTAGGCCTCGAAAGGCAGCGGCTCGGCGACGGTCACCCGCACCTCGGCGATGTCGTTGAGCGCCAGTTCAGTGCCCAGGTCGCCGTCCTCCCCGGTCTCGTCCTCGTCGAGGATGTGGACGCGGCTGAGGATCTCGTCGACCCGTGCGCGCACCGTGGCGGACCCGTAGCGCAGCAGCACGTTGCCCCGAAGCTTCACCGGGGTCTCGGCGAGCTGGAAGACCAGTGCGGTGACCTGGTTGGACGGCTCGGGCAGTGGGTCGCCCTCGACCTCGGTGGCGATGAGGTCGCCGCGGGAGATGTCGATGTCGTCGGTGAGCCGCAGGGTGACGGACTCGCCACGTTCGGCGCGGTCCTGCTCCCCGGCGGGGCCGTCGATGCCGGCGACGGTGGTCGTCCGGCCGCCACGCCCGCCGACGGTGACCGGGTCACCGACGCTGACCGACCCGGAGGTCAGCCGTCCCGCGTAGCCGCGGTAGCCGGTGGCGTGGTCACGGATGACGACCTGCACCGGGAACCGCAGACCGCGGGTCTTGCCGGCGTTCACGCGGGCCGGTCGGGCGTTCTCCAGGATGTCCAGCACGGTCGGGCCGCCGTACCAGGGGGTGTTCTCCGACGGGGAGACGACGTTGTCCCCGAGCAGCGCGGAGGTCGGCACGACGTCGATCTTGGGCAGCTTCAGGTCCTCGGCGAGACTGCGCACCTCGGCGGTGATGGAGCGGAACACGCCCTCGTCGAAGTCGACGGCGTCGATCTTGTTCACGGCGACGACGACGTGCGAGGTCTTCATCATCGCGGCGACGGTGAGGTGACGGCGGGTCTGCTCGATGACGCCGTTGCGGGCGTCGATGAGGACGATGACCAGGTCGGACGTCGACAGGCCGGTCACGGTGTTCCGCGTGTACTGCACGTGGCCCGGGCAGTCGGCGAGGATGAAGGACCGCTTGTCGGTGGCGAAGTACCGGTAGGCGACGTCGATGGTGATGCCCTGCTCGCGCTCGGCGCGCAGTCCGTCGACCAGCAGCGACAGGTCCGGGTTCTCCAGGCCCTTGGCCGCGGAGACGCGCTGGACCGCCTCGTACTGGTCGGCGAGGATGGACTTGGTGTCGTGCAGCAGGCGTCCGACGAACGTGGACTTGCCGTCGTCGACGGAACCCGCGGTGCACAGCCGCAGGGTGGGCAGGACCGCGCCGCTGTCGGCGCTGTTGTTGCTCGGCAAGGACGTCTCCGTGGAGTTGACGGTGGCGGCGGTCATCAGAAGTAGCCTTCCTTCTTGCGGTCCTCCATGGAGGACTCGGAGAGTTTGTCGTCGGCACGGGTGGCGCCGCGTTCGGTGGTGGTGGACAGGCGGATCTCGTCGATGACCTCGTCGATGGTGGCCGCGTCCGACAGCACTGCACCGGTGCAGGACATGTCGCCGACGGTGCGGTAGCGCACGGTCCGGGTCTCCACGACCTCGTCCTCGGTCGGCCCACCCCACTCGCCCGCAGTCAGCCACATGCCGCCGCGGTTGAAGACCTCACGGTCGTGCGAGTAGTAGATCCCGGGGATCTCCACGTCACGTGCCCGCAGGTAGTCCCAGATGTCCGCCTCGGTCCAGTTGGAGATCGGGAACACCCGGATGTTCTCGCCCGCCTGGTGGCGGCCGTTGTACAGGCCCCACAGCTCCGGGCGCTGACGGCGCGGGTTCCAGCCGCCGAAGGAGTCACGCACAGAGAAGACGCGCTCCTTGGCGCGGGCCTTCTCCTCGTCCCGACGGGCACCGCCGAGGACGGCGTCGTACCCTCGCTGCTGGATCGTCTCCACCAGCGGCACGGTCTGCAGCGGGTTACGGGTGCCGTCCGGACGCTCCTGGACCGCACCGGAGTCGATCCAGTCCTGCACGTGCGCCACGTGCAGGGTGATGCGGGGGTCCTCGGCGACACGGTCGCGGAACTCGATGACCTCCGGGAAGTTGTGGCCGGTGTCGACGTGCACCAGCTCGAAGGGGACGGCGGCGGGGGCGAAGGCCCGCTTGGCCAGTTCCAGGACGACGACCGAGTCCTTCCCGCCGGAGAACAGCAGGGCGGGGCGCTCGAACTGGCCGGCGACCTCACGGAGGATCTCGATGGCCTCCGCCTCGAGGCTGGCCAGGTGGGGGCTGAGTGTGGGGAGTTCTGTCGCAGTAGTCACAGGTGGAGTCCGCATTCTGTCTTGGAGGAGTTGGCCCAGCGGCCGGAACGGGGGTCGTCGCCGGGAGCCACCGGCAGGGTGCAGGTCGCGCACCCGATGGACGGGTAGCCCTGCCTGGTCAGCGGGTGGATGATCAGGTCGTGGTCTCGGATGTAGTCCTCGACGTCCTGGTCGGTCCACGCGGCGAGGGGGTTGATCTTCAGCCGGCCGGTGCGGTCGACGTCGAGGATCGGGGTGTCCTTGCGCAGCTCGCTGTCGACCCGCTTCACGCCCGAGATCCACGCCTCGTAGGGGTCGAGCATCCTGGCGAGGGGCTCGACCTTGCGCATCCGGCAGCAGGCCGTGGGGTTGCGCCTGTACAGGTCGCGGCCGTAGACCTCGTTCTGCCTGGCCACCGGGTAGGCCGGTTCGACGGTGCGCAGCGGGAGGGTGTAGCGCTCGTCGACCTCGCGGGCCACGTCCAGGGTCTCGTCGAAGTGGTAGCCGGTGTCGAGGAAGACCATCTCGGCGTCGTGGACGCGGCCTTCGGTCAGTTCCACCAGGACGGTGTCCTGCATGGACATCGTCACCGCGACGGTGCCGGTGACGTGCTCGTTGACCCAGTCGAGGATCTCCTCCGCTCCGGCGCCCTCCAGTGTGTGGTTCCACTTCTCGACGAGTGCGCGGTGGGCCGCGGTCTGCTCCTCGCTGAGCGGTGTCGTGGTGGTGGGGACGCCGGGGGGACTGACCTCGGGGTCGGTGAGGCCTGTGGCGTCTGTGGCATCTCCGGCGTCGCGGTTTCCCGGCGCACCGTCCGTCCCGGACGCACCGATCAGGCCGGTGAGCGCCGCGAAGCCGACGTCTGGTCCTGTGTTCGTCATTGCAGCTCTTCTTCAGTCGGGGATTGCGGTGTCAGGCTGTCGTCCTGTCGTGTCCGACCGGCGCCCAACAGACCGGTCGGTCTGCGTTATGAGACACCAGACTAGAGCAGAGTCCTCCCCTGAGCAACCAGTATTTCGTGTATGGACACAAGTCCCATTTGTGTCTGCTGGTAGTGGACCATGTATCCCCTAGACCGAGGGGTCTGTACGGAACCTCCGGAGCCACCCCGCACCGTCACGTCCCGGGGTTCTGTTCACCCTGAAAGTCCCCGCGGCAGGCCCCCACACACACGGACCTGTCCCGTGCGTGCGCGCGTCACCGACCGCGCGACCAGACCTCCCACAGAGTCGCGTAGCGGCCACCGGCCTCGACGAGCTCGTCGTGGGTCCCCTGCTCCACGACCCGGCCGTCCTCCATGACCAACACCTCGTCCGCCAGACGTGCCTGGTCCAGCCGGTGGGCCACCGTCAACGCCGTCCTGCCCTCGGTGAGCCGCCGCGCCGCGGCCTCCAGCGCCTGGGCACCGGCCGACCCGGCCTCCGCCGTCGCCTCATCCAGCACGACCACCCGTGGGTCACGCAGCAGCACCCGGGCCAACGCGATCTGCTGCGCCACCACCGGATCCGGCACCAGCCCACGTGCACCGACGACGGTGTCCAGCCCGTCCGGCAGCCGACGGAACCAGTCGAGCGCCCCCACCGCCTCCAGCGCGTCGACGAGCTCACCGTCGGTGACCTCCGAGTCCACCGCCAGTCCCAGGTCGTCGCGGAGCGTCCCGGAGAAGGTGTGCACCTCCTGCGACACCAGGGCCAGCCGGGCGGCACGCTCATCGTCCGACAGGGCGGTCACCGGCACGCCGTCCACCGTCACCGCACCGGCGGTGGGCTCCCGGAGCCCCGCGAGCAGCGTCGCGACCGTCGTCTTCCCGGCTCCGGACGCGCCGACCAGTGCCACGGTGCGCCCCGGTTCGACGGTGAAGGACACGTCCCGCACCGCCCAGGCGTCCTCCCCGTAGCGGAAGTCGACACCCTCCAGACGCACCTCGCCGCGCGGCTCGGGCGCCCCCGCGTCCGGCACGGGACGCGGCGGGTCCACCGTCACTCCCACAATGCGGGCCAGGGAGGCGTAGCCGGACTGCGCGACGTCGAGCACCCGCATGATCTGCAGCAACGGGCCGCGCACCCGGATGAGCATCAGCGTCGCCGCCGTCACCGCCCCCACCCCCAGCACCCCGTGGTCGACGAGCACGAAACCCAGCACGATGGCCGTTCCCAGCATCACCAGCTCGGCGAAGAGCATCTTGTTCATCAGCACGACCATGACCCGGTTCGCGTTGACCGCGTTGGTCATCACCTGCCGGGACGAGTCCGCGATCCGCGCGTGCATCTCGTCCTCCATCCTGAAGGCACGTACCGTGGCCCGGCCGTGGATCGCCTCGAGGACACGTCGGGCACGCAGCCCCATCGACGCCCGTTCCGCCGCGTACAGGGCGGGCGCGCGCCGCAGGTAGGTCCGGGCGGCCAGCCAGTACACCGGTGAGACCACCAGGATGATCAGCAGGAAACGCCAGTCCACGGTGAGCAGGCTCACCGCCGTGGCCCCGATGACGAACACCGCCCCCGAAAGGATCGGCAGGGCCTCCATGATCGCCGCGGACACCTGTGCGACGTCGTCGGTCGACCGGCTGACCACGTCCCCGGTGCCGGCGTCCTCGACGGTGTGCATGGGCAGTCCCAGCGCGGTGCCGACCATCTCCTCACGCAGATTCGCGATCAGCCGCTCCGACAGCCGGGCGAGGATGAAGTAGCCCGCACCGTTGAACGCCCCTGCGCCGACGGCGACGACCACCATCAGCCCTGCGGTGCGCCACAGGTCCGTCTCCGCCTGGGGCAGCTGGTCCGACGCCGAGGACACGATGTCGACGATGCGCCCCAGCAGACGCGGGATGGTGACCGTGCAGGTCGAGCCGACCGCCAGCAGCAGGAAGGCGACGAGCGCCTGGCGACGCGCACGCGGCACCTTTCGCGCCTGCGCGGCCACCTCCCTGCGTGCCTGGGTCCAGGTCGCCAACGGGAAGGTCCGCACCGGCCCGCCGCCGTCGGCCTGTGGTGCCGCCTGTGGTGCCGTCATGGACGCCGCCCTCATCACTGTTCCCCTCCGGTCGCCGTCGCACCGGCCAGGCCGGCGCCCCCCGCCCGTTGCGCCAGTTCACCACCGGTGAGTTCATGTTCCGCGGCGACGTGCCACGCCGGGGCGTCGCTGATGACCAGCACCCGGTGGCCCGGACGGCCGTCGCCGGCGTAGAGGGCCGCGACACGCTCGGCGATGTGCTGCTCGGTGACCGAGTCCACCGCGGTCGTCGGGTCGGTGAGCACGAGCAGCTCCGGGTCCGCGGCTATGGCGCGCGCCAGGGCGACGCGTTGGCGTTGGCCACCGGACAGGCGCCGTCCGCCCTCCCCCACCGGCCGCTCCGGACCACCGGGGATGTCGGAGCAGTCGGCGACCTCCAGCGCACGGGCCGCCACCGCCGGATCCGGGTGGACGTTGTCCTGCAGGGGCCCGTCGAAGAGGTCCGCGCCGTGCGGGGCCACTGTCACCCGGTGACGGGGCAGCCGCAGCAGCGCGTCGGTCACCTGCGCACCGTCGCCGCCACGCACGACGGTGAGCCCCGGTGGCAGCACCGCCAGCAGCGCGTCCGTCGTCGCGTCGGACTCCTCGTCCGGCGTGGCGAAGGGGGCGGTGAGGATCTCCTGCACCCGGCGCCCGGACGCCGCGGAGACCGCCACCCGGGTGGCGAAGTTCCGGCCCAGCATGGTCATCGGCTGCACGACGTACTGCGACAGGCCGACCACGGTGATCAGCTGCCCCACGGTCAGGCCGCCGTGCAGCGCGATCCACCCGGCGGTCACCCCGATGGCGACGACGTAGATCGCGCCGACGGACTCGGTGACCACCGTCAACCGCGCCTCGGCGGCGTTGGCGCGCACCGTGGCCTCCAACGCCCTGGTCGAGTAGCCGCGGTAGCGGCGGCGCATCGTGCGGACCACACCCAGCCCCTTGACGATCCGCAGCCCCTGGACCGCGTCGGCCGCCACGGCCGCCGCCTGCGCCAGGGCCTGCTGACGCGCCTGGGCCCTGCCGCGCAAGGGGCGGGCCGCCCGCACCGACAACGCCACGACCAGCGGGGCGCCGACGAGGACCCCCAGACCCAGCTGCCAGTGGATCGACAGCACCACCACGGCGACATAGAGGATAGAGCCGAGTTCGGCGATGGGGAACACCGTCATCACCACGATCTCGGCGGCCTTGTTCGCGTCGGTGCTGGCGATCGACAGCAGCCCGCCGGCGGTACGTTCACGCCCGTTGGCGCCGCTGATGCCCCGGGGGTCCTGGATGCGGTCGGTGACGGTGGTGCGCAGGTCGTGGCTGAGCTGCTGGAGGGTGATCTCCGTGTACCGGCGTGCGAGCCAGAACGCCACGGCGTTGACCAGGAACAACGCGACGAGTACCCCGACCCACAGCACCAGCCGGTGCCACCGCCCGGTGGCGACCGCGTCGTCGATGGCACGCCCCACCACGATGGAGGTGGTGGCGTTGCAGACGAAGCCGACCAGCATCCCCACCGACGCGATGAGCTGGACGGGGCGCTGGGCGACGGCGAGCTTCAGCAGCCAGTGCCGGTCGGCGGGGTCCGGGAGTTTCGAGGGGACGCTGCGCAGGTGCCCGGTTCTGATCGTGTCGTCGCCGGTGCCGCCTGCCGAGTCATCTCCTGCCATGGTCGTCGAGCCTACAGCACGGGAAAGGGTGCCCTACACTGTGCAGGTCAGGACGGGGCTGAGTGGCGGGAGGAAGGGTCAGACGCCGCGTTCGATGTGTCCGTGCAGCTTCACCGAGAACACCCGGCAGCAGTCCCGGCACTGCCAGGCGTTGTCGGTCTCGGTGTCGGGGAACAGGTTCTCCGACGTGCAGTAGGGGCAGTTCATGACGGTGGCCCTCCTCGGGTTGGGGTGTGCACTCTTCCCGGGGATACGGGAATTGGTGTCGTCCATGGTGTTCCGCAGGTCCTACTGCAGCACGGCCTCGTCGGCGCGCAGCACCCAGTCCCGGAACTGCTCGCCCTCGTTGCGCTGCTCCTTGTAGTTCTCGACGACCCGGACGACGTAGTCGTCCAGCTCGGCGGAGGTGACCTTGTGGCCGCGCAGCTTCTTGCCGAAGTCCGGGTGCATCCCGACCGCGCCGCCGAGGTGGACCTGGAAGCCCTCCACACGGTTGCCGTCGTCGTCGGTGACGATCTGGCCCTTCAGCCCGATGTCGGCGACCTGGGTGCGGGCGCAGGCGTTCGGGCAGCCGTTGAGGCTGATCTTCAACGGCACGTCCAGGTCGCCCAGACGCTCCTCCAACTGGTCGGCGAGGGTGATCGCGCGCTGCTTGGTGGTCACCAGGGCCAGCTTGCAGAACTCCAGGCCGGTGCAGGAGATGATGTCGCGGCGGAAGGCCGACGGCCGGGCGGAGAGCCCCTCCGCCTCGAGGGCGTCGAGCAGCCCGTCGACGGCGCCGGGCTCCACGTTGAGGAAGATCAGCTCCTTGTCCGGGGTGGTGCGCAGGTCGGTGACCCCGTGCGCCTCCGCCAGGTCGGCGAGACGCTGCAGCTGGTCGCCCTCGGTGTGACCCACGGTGGGCTTCACCCCGACGTAGAACCGGCCGTCCTTCTGCTCGTGCACCCCGACGTGGTCGCGGTAGCCGGGGTAGACCTCCGGCTCCGGCCCGTCGGTGAGCTTGTGTCCGAGGTAGTCGTCCTCCAGGATGCGACGGAACTTCTCGATGCCCCAGTCGGCGACGAGGAACTTCAGCCGGGCCCGGTTGCGCAGCTTGCGGTAGCCGTAGTCGCGGAAGATGCGGACCACACCGCACCAGACCTCCGGGACCTCGTCGATCGACACCCAGGCGCCGAGACGCTGGGCGAACATGGGGTTGGTGGACAGTCCGCCACCGACCCAGACGTCGAACCCGGGGCCCTTCTCCGGGTGCTCCGAGCCGATGAAGGAGACGTCCTGGATCTCGTGGGTGATGTCCTGGCGGACCGACCCGGAGATACCGGACTTGAACTTGCGCGGCAGGTTGGCGAACTCGTCGCGGGTGAGCCAGTTCTCCTTGATTTCGCGGATCGCCGGGGTGGCGTCGATGATCTCGTCCTTGGCGATGCCGGCGACGGGCGAACCGAGGATCACGCGGGGCACGTCACCGCAGCCGAAGAAGGTGTCCAGGTTCACCGCGGCCAGACGGTCCCAGATCTCCGGGACGTCCTCGATACGGATCCAGTGGAGCTGGATGTTCTGCCGGTCGGTGAAGTCCGCGGTCCCGCGGGCGAAGTCGGTGGAGATCCCGCCGATGACACGCATCTGCTCGCTGCTCATCATGCCGCCGTCCAACCGGATGCGCATCATGAAGTAGCGGTCCTGCAGTTCGGCGTTGGACAGCACACCGGTCTGCTCACCGTCCATGTCCTGACGACGCTGGGTGTACATGCCGATCCACTTGAATCGCGGTGCGAGGTCCTCGGCGGGGATCGAGTCGAACCCCTGCTTGGAGTAGATCTCCCGCACACGGTCGGCGACGGCGAGACCGGCGTCGTCCTGCTTGATGCGTTCGTCGTCGTTGAGCGGCTTCCTGCCGTCGACCAGCCACTGGCCCTGCGGCTTCGGTGCGGCACGGTCGGCCTTCTCCTCCTCGGTGAGCTCACGCGGGGGCGGCGGCGCGGCGGCGACGGCCTCCTCGAGCGCCGTGGTGGCCTTCTGGACGGCCTTGCCCGCCTTGAGCTCGTTCCACCGCGCCTTCCGGGCGGCGGAGAACAGCGCCTTGTCGTCCGGGTCCGCCTCGGTGGCGGCCTCCGCCTGCTTCGTGACGGCGGCGAGGTCGGCGAGTTCCGCCTCCGCACGGGCCAGTTCCTCACGTGCGGCGGTGACGGAGGGGTCCTCGGGGACGGACGGGGCATCGGCGGCGTTTGAGTTGTCGGAGTTGTCGGAGTTGTCGGCGGACGCGTCTGACTCGACGCCGAGGACGGCCTCGACGGTGCGCACGGCCTGCGCCGCCTGCCGCTCGGCCGAGCGGGTGTCCCGCGCAGCGTCGGCCAGGGCGGTGTCACCCGGCGTCGCGGCGGCAGCGCCCTCGGCCGTCCCCGCGGCGACGGCCAGCACCGACGCCCCGGCCCTGATCAACGACAGGGCGTCCTGCAGTGACGACGGCGCCACGACGGGGCCGCCGGCGTCCGCGGTGGCGGAGGTCCCGGCGGCCTGGTCGGCTTCCCCTGCACCCGCGGCCGCCTCGCCACCGTCTGTGCCCTGGTCATCGGCGACCTCGGCGGCCTCGGCGGCCTTCTTCAGCGCCCGGGCCGCCTTCTTCTGTGCCGCGCGGGCACGACGGGCCGCCGCGGCGAGCTTCTTGTCGTCCGGGGCTGCGTCAGCGGCGGCCTCCGCGGCCTCGGTCGCCGCGGTGGCCTCGTCCAGCCGTGCCTGCGCCTCAGCCACCGGGTCGGCGGTGGTGGTCAGTTCGTCGGTCGCCGTCGTCATGCCTTCTCTTCTCCTGATCTTCCGGGTCATCCGGGTCGTCCGGGTCATTACTGGCCCCCGCACCCGCGTCCGCGGGACCGAGGAACGCTGGGGCCGGCCAGGACACCGGCCGTGCAGACCGCTTGGTCTGGTCTCAAGGTGTCGTCCCAGACTAGACCGGTCTGTTCGCAGACACAACGTAGGAGATACTCACCCACGCTGACGTGGGACTTCGCCGCCGCCCCTTGCAGGTTACAGACCGAGTGGTCTATAGTCTGTGCCTGACCTGAGGTCACACGTGTGCGTGACCGTCCTCACCTGCGCCGTCCTGACACTTTCAGTTCGTCTCAGGGCAGACTAACGTACACAGGAGACCACTCCTGCCCGGCCCCGAGCTGCCGCACGAACCCGCCAACCACGGATTGGACCAACGCATTCATGTCTGACAACCGCCCGCTGCGCGTCGCCGTCATCGGATCCGGCCCGGCCGGCATCTACGCCTCCGACGCACTGATGAAGTCCGGCAAGGACGTCTCCATCGACCTCTACGAGAAGATGGCCGCACCGTTCGGCCTGATCCGTTACGGCGTCGCCCCGGACCACCCGCGCATCAAGGGCATCATCAAGGCGCTCCACAAGGTCATGGACAAGCCCCAGATCCGTCTGCTCGGCAACGTCAACGTCGGTGAGGACATCACCCTCGGTGACCTGAAGAAGCACTACGACGCCGTCATCTACGCCACCGGCGCCACCGACGACCGCGACCTGAACATCCCCGGCGGCGAGCACACCCTCGGCGCCGGCAAGTTCGTGGGCTTCTACGACGCCAACCCGCACTTCGACGACTCCTGGGACGTCGACGCCGAGTCCGTCGCCGTCATCGGCGTGGGCAACGTCGGCCTCGACATCGCCCGCGTGCTGGCCAAGACCGGCGACGAACTCCTCGTCACCGAGATCCCGGACAACGTGTACGAGTCCCTGCGCAACAACAAGGCCAGGGAGGTCCACGTCTTCGGCCGCCGCGGCCCGGCCCAGGCGAAGTTCACCCCGCTGGAGCTCAAGGAGCTCAACCACTCAGACACCATCGAGGTCGTCGTCAACCCCGAGGACATCGACTACGACGAGGCCTCGGAGAACGCGCGGCACAACTCCAAGATCACCGACCAGGTGTGCACCATCCTGGAGAACTACGCGGTCGCCGAGCCCAAGGGCGCCCCGCACAAGCTCTACCTGCACTTCTTCGAGTCCCCGGTGGAGGTCCGCACCGACGACGACGGCAAGGTCACCGCACTGGTCACCGAGCGCACCGAACTCGACGGCAACGGCGGGGTGCGCACCACCGGCAAGCTGACCGAGTGGAACGTCGGCCAGGTCTACCGCGCGGTGGGCTACCGTTCCGACCGCCAGAACGACCTCCCCTGGGACGGCCGGGAGAACGTGCTGCCCAACGTGGGCGGCCGCGTCCTGACCGAGGGGCCCACCGCCGACGGCATCGCCGGCGTCCCCGGTTCCGCAGACCCGGAGGCGGAGCTGCGTGAGACCCTGCCCGGCGTCTACGCCACCGGCTGGGTCCGCCGCGGCCCCGTCGGCCTGATCGGCAACACCAAGGGCGACGCGAACGAGGCCGTCGCCAACCTGCTGGCCGACCACGAGGCCGGCATCGGCTTCCGCCCGGAGGCCCCCTCCGAGGACGAGGTCCTCGAGCTGCTGCACTCCCGCGGCATCGACTACACCACCTGGGAGGGCTGGTACAACCTCGACGCGCACGAGCGCGCCCTCGGCGAGGCCGAGGGCCGGGAGCGCAAGAAGGTCCGCTCCCACGAGGAGATGGTGCACTACTCCTCCGGCGAGGCACGCGTGAAGGCGTAACACCCGCCCCGCGGAGAAGCCCGTATTTCACACGGTGAAATTATAAATCCCGGGATACCTCCTGCCGACGTCCCCCGTAGAACACCCCTGTTCCGCGGGGGTTTTTCGCGTCCAGGGGCGAAACCCGGAGTTTTCTCCGTCTTTTAGTGATTCATTGCGCTCATACCGTTATCCTTAACGTCATGAGCGACACCACTGACACCGCAGCCCGTAACCCGGCCTCTGAAGCGCCGGAGGTCCACCTCACGGGCAAGCAGGTGCTGAACATGCAGCCTCAGCAGGTCCACGCCCTCTACAAGCTGCGCGTGGATGTCTTCGTCAACGAACAGCGCGCCAGCTTCCCGGAGATCGACGACACCGACATCGACCCGGGCACCCACCACCTCCTGGCGTACGTCCACCCCGGCTCCGGCCCGGACTACCCCTGGGGTCTGCCTGACCCCGGCTCGCCGCTGCGGCTGGTGGGCACGCTGCGCGTCTTCGGCCCGCCGGAGGAGCAGCACATCGGACGGCTCTGCGTCCACCCCGACTTCCGTGGTTTCGGCATCGCCTCGAAGCTGGTGGACGACGCCCTCGAGGTCATCCGCGGGCGTGCGGCGGCCCTCGACCCGAACGTCCAGAAGACCGTGGTGAAGATCGAGGCCCAGACCTACCTGATGTCCTTCTACGAGTCCTACGGTTTCGAGCCCACCGACGAGCCCTTCATGGCCGAGGGCATCGAGCACCAGGAGATGCACCTCACGCTCGACTAGCGCAGTGGGGCCAGTGCAGCCGGGTGTCCCCCGCCCCTCCCCGGACGGGGGACGGGGGACACCCGGCTGCCGTGTGCCGGATAGAGTGACCGGGGTGGGAACCAAGAGCACCAGAGGCACGAACTCCGAGACACGCATCCTCCTCTACTACCGCTTCACCCCGGTCGCCGACCCGACCGCGGTGATGCTGTGGCAGCGCACCCTGTGCGAGTCGCTGGAACTGCGGGGACGGATCATCATCAGCCGCCACGGGATCAACGGCACCGTCGGCGGCTCCCTCACCTCCGTCAAGCAGTACATCCGCCGGACCCGCGAGTACCCCGGATTCCACGACATGGAGTTCAAGTGGTCCGCCGGGTCCGCCGAGGACTTCCCGAAGCTGTCGGTGAAGGTCCGCGAGGAGATCGTCAGCTTCGGCGCGGCCGATGAACTCCGGGTCGACGAGAACGGGGTCGTGGGTGGCGGCACGCACCTGTCCCCGACGGAGGTCAACGAGCTCGTCGAGACGAAGCGCGCCTCCGGCGAGGAGGTGGTCTTCTTCGACGGCCGCAACGCCATGGAGGCCCGGATCGGCCGGTTCAGGGGCGCGGTGGTCCCCGACGTGGAGACCACGCACGACTTCGTGCGTGAACTGGAGTCCGGCAAGTACGACGACCTCCAGGACCGTCCGGTGGTGACCTACTGCACGGGCGGCATCCGCTGCGAGGTGCTGAGTTCGCTGATGCGCAACCGCGGGTTCTCCGAGGTGTACCAGATCGACGGCGGCATCGTCCGCTACGGCGAACAGTTCGGCGACGCCGGACTGTGGGAGGGCTCCCTCTACGTCTTCGACAAGAGGATGCACATGGAGTTCAGCGAGGACGCCGTCACCCTGGGCACCTGCGTGCACTGCGGCACCGCCACGAACACCTTCCACAACTGCGCCAACGGCGACTGCCGGGAGATGGTCCTGCTGTGCACGTCCTGCGCCGCCAGCCCCGCCACCGCCCACTGCGGCAGGGACAGGTGCGCCGCCGTCGTGTCCTGACGGGCCCTGTGCCCCACCCTCGCGACCGGACCGTAGAGTCGGTGCCAGAATACCTGTGCGCGACTCTCCACGACCTTCAGCAGGAGCTCCCCATGACCCGCATCCCCGCCCTCGCCCGTGGCGTCCTGGCGTTCGGCGCCGGATCCGCGCTGCTGTTCGGCGCCTCAGCCTGCTCCTTCGAGACGGTGTTCACCACCACCGAGGAGGACGGGACCGCCGACCGTGCCCAGGCGCTCTCCGCACCGGGCAGCGCCGACCTGTGGCGGACGTCCGGAACCGGACCGGACGCCCTCAACGACGACGCCGAACCCGGCACCCCCATGGAGTTCGTCGACCCGGTCCTCCTGGAGGACGGCGAACTGCCGGAACGTATGTCGGTCACCGAGGCGCAGTCCCTCCAGGTGCTCCAGAAGATCGCCGACATGGTGGAGGCCGAGGGCCGGCGCATCTCCGAGGTCGCGAGCCTGCGGGTCTACCTCGCCCCCGACCCCTCCGCGGACGGGGGTGCCGGGGAGGACGCGGCGGCGGCCGACTTCGAGGGCTGGAACCGCGCCTACCGCACGTTCTTCGCCAACCTCGACCCGGTCACCGGGGACTCCCTGCTCACGGGCACCTCGGCGGTCACGCTGACGGTGCAGACGAGCCCCTCCCCCACGTCCGCGACCTCCGAACCGTCGGACAGTGACAGCGGGGACAGTGAAGACGGCGAGGACGGCAGGGACGGCGGCACGTCGTCCTCCGCCGCCCCGGCACCGACGGACACCACCGGCGACGGCACCGACGCCCCGGACGACGCCCCCTACTCCGGCGAGATGAACCCCACCAAGCCCACGGTGGTCACCGTCGGCGTCGCCGAGCAGCCGGTCCCGGGCTGGCTCGTGCAGGTCGAGGCCGAGGTCCTCTACGACAACGAGTGACCGGTCAGCGGCCCCACCGGCCGCTGTCGCGGGCGACCTGCTCGACCCCGACGGTCACCGCCGACGCCGCCTCGGTGGCCCGCTCCCTGGCGACGTCCACACTCTCCGCAGTGGAGAAGGCCACACCCATACGGCGACGCTCGTGGCTGACCGGCTTGCCGAAGATCCGGACCTCGGTCTCCGGCACCGACAGCGCGGCGGCCAGGCCGGAGTAGGTCGGGGCCGCCGCGGACTCGCCGCTCTCCACACCGCCGTAGACCACCGCGGACGCACCCGGGGAGATCAACGTCGTGTCGATCGGCAGGCCCAGGATCGCCCGGGCGTGCAGGTCGAACTCGCTGAAACGCTGGGAGCCCATCGTCACCATCCCGGTGTCGTGCGGGCGGGGGCTGACCTCGGAGAAGTAGACGTCGTCGCCCTTGACGAAGAGCTCCACCCCGAACACCCCCCGTCCTCCCAGTGCTCCGGTGATCCGCGCGGCGACCGAACGTGCGGACTCCAGTGCCGCGGTGGTCATCTGCGCCGGCTGCCACGACTCCACGTAGTCCCCACGGTCCTGCCGGTGGCCGATCGGCTCACAGAACCAGGTGGCGTCCTCGCCGGACTCCGGGTCCACCGAGCGCACGGTGAGCAGGGTGATCTCGTAGTCGAAGGGGACGAACTGCTCGATGATCACCCGCCCCGACGACACCCGCGCCCCGCTCATCGCGTACTCCCAGGACCGCCGCAGGTCGTCCTCGGAGCGGACGTAGGACTGCCCCTTCCCCGAGGAACTCATCACCGGCTTGACCACACAGGGCATGCCGATCCTCCGGACGCCCTCGAGGAACTCGTCGTAGGAGGAGGCGAAGACGTGGCGGGAGTTCGGCAGGCCCAGGTCCCGGTCGGCCAGGGTACGGATGCCCTCACGGTTCATCGTCAGCCGCGTGGCACGGGCGGTGGGGATGACCGTCGCCAGGCCCTCGTCCTCCACGTCCTGCAGGGCGTCCGTGGCCAGTGCCTCGATCTCCGGGACGACGAAGTGCGGGCGGACCTCGTCCACCAGCGCGCGTACGGCGACGGGGTCGGTCATGTCGAGGGTGTGGCGGACGTCGGCGACATGGTGGGCGGGCGCACCCTCGTACCGGTCCGCGGCGTGCACCTCCACTCCGTAACGTTGCAGGGCGACGGTCACCTCCCTGCCGAGCTCGCCGGATCCCAGCAGCAGGACCTTCGTGGCATTGGGTGCAAGAGGTGTACCGATGACGTCAGGCGTGTACATGGGACAAGACGCTACCAGCCCCCGCGTGGTCCGCAGGCAGCCCAGTCAGGCAACCGCCAGGTTCCCCGGGTAGTCCGCCAGGCGAACCTCCTCGTCGATCACCGAGTACTCCGAGGCGTCGCCGGTGATCACGCGGGACCTCTCTCCGGACACACTGACCGGCACCGGTCCCGCCAGGGTGACCCGGTGGTTCTTCCGCCGCTGGTCACCGAAGTCCGCCACGCCGTAGTGCTGGGTGGCGAGGTTGTCCCAGATGGCCACGTCGCCCTCCTCCCAGTGCCACCGCACGGTGTTGTCGGGCGAGAGGATGCGGGCCTGGAACAACCGGATCAGGTCCCGGGACTCGTCGTCGCGCAATCCGCTGAGCCGGGAGACGAACTGTCCGAGCAGCAGCGAACGCTCCCCGGTGGCCGGATGGACGTGGACCACCGGGTGCTCGGTCTCGAACCGCACCCGGGTGAACTCGGCGTAGGAGAATCCGCTGGAGTCCGTGGCGTCCGGCCGCGCGGCCGAGGCGTAGTCGTAGTCGTTGGTGTGCACGGCCCACAGGGAGTCCGCCAGGTCGCGCAGCGGCTCCGGGAGCCGCTCGTAGGCGGCCACCGTGTTCGCCCACTCCGTGGCCCCGCCGTAGCCGGGGAGTTCCACGGCCCGCAGGACGGAGATCTTCGGGACGCGGTCGACGAAGGACACGTCGGTGTGCCAGGCGTTCGCCGCGCCCTCGAGGACGAGGTTGTCGCGGCCGTGGGAGACCACGGTGGGGTGCGCGAGCGTCGGCGTGCCGAGCAGACGGGCGAAGGCGTACTGGCTCTCGTCGGTGAGGTGCTGCTGGCCGCGGATGACGAGGACCTTGTGGACCGCCAACTGTGTGCGGATCCACGCGACGGTGTCCGGGTCCAGGTCGCCGTCCAGCCGGAGCCCCTCGATCTTCGCCCCGACGCTGTGCGCCAGCCGGGTGATTTCAATAGACTGCTCTGTCTGCTTCTGGGTCATGGCGACAGCGTCGCACACCGGCGGAGTACCCCGCACCCCTTCCCCTCACGGTGAGCGGAAATGCCACGACGACCGGCCGGATGCCGGACGGATGCCGGCCGGATGCCGGTTACCACTGCGGGTTCTCCACGTCCACACCCCGGGCCGCGGCGTTCGCCCGGATCAGCTCCACGAGGTAGTCGGTGTGGTCCACACCGTCCACCGTCCAGTTCGTCCGGAAACGGGCGTCGCCGACATACATCGCCGACAGGATGACCTGCCGTGAATGAGGACAGTCGTACCACCGCGAGATCGACCGTCGCTGCCGCTCCGCCAGCGCGTCACCCTCCTCCGACCCCGGCGCGACACCCCGGTCGTGGGCCTCCGCGAGAGCCCGGGCGAAGGCGTCGCCCTCCTCACGGACCGCACGCCAGTCGTCCTCGCCCATCTGCGACATGACCTGCCGGGCGTCACGCCACTCGTCGGTGTCACCCCAACGCTCCTCAGCTTCACGCTGATAGTCGGGGTCCCAGTCCGGCCCGAGGATCTCGCGGACCCGTTCCGGCGGAACCGGGCCGGTGTACACCCCGGAGTTCACCTCGGCGAGCAGGTCCTCCACGGCGGCGAGCATCCGGTCGACACCCTCCCGTCGCTCCCGCAGCAACTCCCGCTGACGCAGCAGGTGCTCGCGCTCATCGTCCCCCGTCGCCTCGAGCAGTTCACCGATCTCACCCAGGGGGACGCCGGACTCACGGTAGACGAGGATGCGCTGTCCGCGGGCCAGGTCGTCCGCGGTGTAGATGCGGTAGTCCGACCATGTCCTCACCTGGGGGACGAGGAGCCCCTTCGCGTCCCAGTGGTGCAGGGTGCGCACGGTGACGCCGAGGAAGTCGGCGGCCTGGCTGACGGTAAGTTCTGTGTTCTCTGTGCTGTTGCCCATGTCAGCGATCATCGTCCCTCACGCAGCGTGAGGGTCAAGTCCCCGGCACATCCCGCACCCACGTTGAGTCGGGTGGAATAAACCCTGCAGCGACGTAGTTGAGTGTGGTGTACGCAAGTTTCACAGAACATCCAGAGGAGTGAGATCACCATGGCCACCTTCCGTTTCGATCCTTTCGCCCAACTCGACTCCGTCGCACGTGACATCTTCGGGGATTCCGGACTGTCCGGTGCCGTGAACCGGGGACAGGCCCCGCGCTTCATGCCGATGGACCTGGTCCGCAAGGACGGCGACTACGTCCTGACCGCCGACCTGCCGGGTGTGGACGTCGACAGCATCGACGTGGACATCGACAACGGGGTGCTCACCATCTCCGCCGAGCGCGACACCCGCGGACACGGCACCGACAGCACCGAAGACCGCTCGTGGATCGCCAACGAGCGCTTCACCGGCACCTACCGCCGCCAGGTCACCGTGAGCGACAGTGTCGACACCGAACGGGTCACCGCCGACTACACCGACGGAGTGCTGACCGTCACCCTCCCCGTCGCGGAACGGTCGAAGAGCCGCAAGATCACCGTCGGACGGTCCGGCGACGGCACCCCGAAGGAGATCGACGCCTGAGCCGCCCGGCCCCTGACATTCAAGGCATCGTCAGTGACCGGTCACTGACGGCCCCGGCGAACGCGGCGTTGTGGCAGGTCCACAGCACCGCAGGGGCGGGCCCCGTCCAGACCGGTTCCACCCCCGCCGCCGAGAGTTCCGCGTGGTACTCCCCGGCGGCGTATCCGCGCATCACGCGCGTCAACCACGCGTAGCCCCCTGCGTCGAGGCCGACGGTCGGCTCGTCGAGGATCAGCAGGCCCGGCCCCCGCACCAGGGCCGCGGCGACGGCGAGCATGCGGCGCGGGGAGCTCGGGACGTCCAGGGGGTGGACGTCCCGCCACTTGTCCAGTCCCACCCACCGCAGGGCCGTCTCCGCATGGGCGGCGTCGGTGCCGACGGCGAGCTCGCCGAGGACGGTCCGTCGGGAGAAGGCGGAGTCCATCCCGGTCGGCGCCCACCCCGCGACCGGTGCGTCAAGGCTCCCTTCGTGGGGCAGCAGGCCGAGGACGGCGAGCATCAGCGTGGTCTTCCCGGAACCGTTCGGCCCGGCGAGGTGGGTGACCTGTCCGCCGTGTGCCTGCAGGTCCACCGGTCCGAGCACGAAGTCACCGCGCCGCACGACGACACCGGCCGAGGTCAGCACCGGTTCGCCCGGGGACGCGGCCGGCACGGGGCCGGGAACGGGGTCCGGCGCCGGGCCGTCCACCCCGTCCAGGCGCACCTCCCGTCCGGCGTCGTCGGCGAGGACGGTCCGCACCCGGTCGTAGACGGTGACCGGGCCGTCGAACTCGGCCAGGGCACGGCGGAGCGTCTCCACCGCCGCGGCGTCCAGACCGTCCGTCGGGCAGTCGAGCACCAGGGCGCCCGGGTCGCGCAGCAGCGCGGCGGCGATGGCGAGGCGGCGCGTCTGACCGGTCGACAACCTGGACGGCTCACGGTCCGCGATGTGCCGCAGCCCCCACGTGTCCAGGGCGGCGTCGATCCCGGCGGCCATGACGTGCGGCGCGACCCCCTGCTGCTCCATGCCGAAGGCGAGTTCCTCGCGCACGGTGGAGCGCAGCAGGGACACGTGGGCTGCGGCGTCGTTGCCGACCCAGGCGGCACCGGTGCCCTCCGCGTCGGCCCAGGCGCGCTCGGACAGGCCGGCGCCGGACGCCGCCCAGATGAAACGGTCGATCATGAGGTGACCGTACCAGTGCCGGCGGTACGGCCCGCCCGCCCCTGCAC
>NZ_JALAGY010000066.1 GCF_022712195.1 Corynebacterium sp.
ACCGCCACCACAGCCAACCCGTCCGACGCCGTCACCGTCTCCGGCGCGTACCCGTCACGCACGACCTTCCCGCTCATCCCCGGTTTCGAGGGCGTCGGAGTCGTCGAGGACGCCGGACCGGACGTCCCGGCCCCCACCCGTGGGCTCATCGGCCGCCGGGTGCTGCCCCTGGGTGGCCCCGGATGCTGGCAGCAACGCCGCACCGTCGACCACACGTGGTGCGTGCCCGTGCCCGACGACCTCGACGACCGCACCGCCTGCTTCTCCTACATCAACCCGCTGACCGCGTCCCTGATGGTGGCCCGGCACTGCACCGACGCCCGGTCCGTGCTGGTCACCGCAGCGACGTCCGCCATCGCCGGGCACCTGGCGGAGCTGCTGACCGAACTCCACGGACTGCGGCCCGTCGGCCTGGTCCGCGGGACGCCGGGGCATGAGGTCGCCGACCCCTCCCGGTGGAAACAGGTGGTCAGCACCGCCGACCCGGACTGGCGGGCACAGCTGCGCACTGCGGTGCCGGGCGGCCCGGACGTGATCCTCGACTGCGTCGGCGGCCCGCTCGGCACCGACCTCGTCGACGCACTCGCCCCCGGCGGCACCCTGGTGCTCTACGGGCTGCTGTCGGGCGAGCCGTTGCCGCCGGAATGCTCGGACGGGCGCCGCGGGACGCGCGTGGACATGTTCCGCCTGCGCGACACCGTGCACTCGGTGCCGCGGGTGGATCTCCCGGACCTGTTCGGACCGGTCTTCTCGCTGCAACGCCGGAGTCTGCTGCACACACCGGTGGCGGTGCGGACCGGGTTGGACGGACTGCCCGGGGTACTGGGTCAGTCGGGCGTTGGCGGCGGGATCGGACGAGGGAAGATCCTCGTCGACCCGTGGGCCTGAGCTGCCCGGCCGAGGTGCCGGTGCCGGGCCGAGGTGCCGGTGCCGGTGCCGGTGCTGGCGCACGGAGCAACCCCGGAGGCCGGTGTGACCGACCTCAGGGGTTGCCGCCTGCCGGGGTGGACGCGGGGTCGGCCCAGGGTGGACGACACCGGGGAGGAAAAGGCTGACGCCGTGCACTACTCCGGCACAGGCTCAGACTTCTCCGTGGGACGGTGCGAGGGTGGGCACGCGGCGAGGCGCTCGGCGATCTCCGCCGCGTCGAGACACTGACTCGTGGGGATCAACAGGTTGTCCCCGTCCCTGGTGAAGGACACCGCCCGCCGGGCCAGACCCGCCGACCGGGAGTCCTCCCCCTCCCCCATCTCCGGGACCACGAAGTGCGGTGTGCGACCCCGGGAGCGACCGCCGCGGACAGTGCCCACCGGGATCACCGGGGCGGCGAGGTCCCACCCGAAACCACCGGTGGCCAGGGCGCGGGCCACCGCCCGGGCGCCCCGCGGCACCCCGAGGGCCCCGGCGACCTCCCCGTAGCCGGTGACCTCGCCGTCGTCGATGAGTTCCAGGACCTCCCGGACCCGGTCGCGCAGTTCCCCGGTCACGGCACGGTCAGCCGTCTCCGGTAGAACACCGACCGCGAGACCCGGTCGGGGTAGACCCTCGGGGCGTCCGCGACATGCATGCGCTCGGCCCCGTTCTTCTCCATCGACCGGCAGGAACGCAGGTTCTCCACATCCGCACGGAACCACACCTCGTCGACGCCCGCCTGCCGCAGCACGGTGTACATCGCCTCCTTCATCGCCGTGTTCGCCGCCCCGCCGTGGCCCCGTGCGGACGGTGTCACCCAGGTGTGGCCGAGCATCACGGTCCCGGCGGCGCGGTCGGCATTGTAGACGGTGGTGCAGGCCACGGGGGCACCGTCGGCCCACAGGGCGTAGGTCCGGCGGGAGTCGTCGGTGATGAACCCCGACAGCGGGAAGGGGGAGGCCGTGAAGTAGCGGAAGGTGTCCCCGCGGTCCTCCGGGGGCAACGCTGCCTCGACGAGGTCGGCGTCCTGCGCGGTGACCAGGCGCATCTCCCGTCCCCCGTCGGCCGGGAAACGGTCGGGCAGGCCGGGCAGGTCAGACGGGCCAGACGGGTCAGACCAGGTCATCGGCGGGGGAGGTCAGCCGAGGACGTCGTTGATGACGATGGTCTCGTCCCGGCCCGGGCCGACGCCGACGTAGGAGATGCGGCAGCCGGACAGCTCCTCGAGGCGGTTGAGGTAGTCCTGCGCCTTCTCCGGCAGGTCGTCGAAGGTGCGGCAGCCGGAGATGTCCTCGTCCCAGGCGGGCATCGTCTCGTAGATCGGCGTGGCGTGGTGCACGTCGGTCTGGCTCATCGG
Organism: Corynebacterium sp.; assembly: GCF_022712195.1. Taxonomy (GTDB): domain Bacteria; phylum Actinomycetota; class Actinomycetes; order Mycobacteriales; family Mycobacteriaceae; genus Corynebacterium. Next base: position 2,270 of record NZ_JALAGY010000066.1, read on the forward strand.
CATCTCGTCGTGGCGCACGCCGTCGACGTCGTAGGCCACGCAGATCGGGATCTCGCCGATGCCGGTGAGCACGTCGAGCTTGGTGACGAAGAGGTCGGTGAAGCCGTTGACCCGGGAGGCGTAGCGGGCGATGACGGAGTCGTACCAGCCGCAGCGGCGCTTCCGGCCGGTGTTCACACCGAACTCGCCGCCGGTGGTCTGCAGGTACTCACCCCACTTGTCGAAGAGCTCGGTGGGGAACGGGCCGGCACCGACGCGGGTGGTGTAGGCCTTGATGATGCCCAGTGAGCTGGTGATGCGTGTGGGGCCGATGCCGGAGCCCACGCAGGCGCCGCCGGCGGTGGGGTTCGACGAGGTCACGAAGGGGTAGGTGCCGTGGTCGACGTCGAGCATGGTCGCCTGACCGCCCTCCATGAGCACGGACTTGCCGGCGTCGAGGGCCTGGTTGAGTTCCAGCTCGGCGTCGATGAGCATCGGGGTGAGCCGCTCGGCGAAGCCCATGAAGTAGCTGACGATCTCGTCGACGTCGATGGCCTTGCGGTTGTACAGCTTCACCAGCATCTGGTTCTTCTGGTTCAGCGCCCCCTCGACCTTCTGGCGCAGGATCGACTCGTCCATCAGGTCCTGGGCGCGGATGCCGATGCGGGAGACCTTGTCCGCGTAGGACGGGCCGATGCCGCGGCCGGTGGTGCCGATGGCGCGCTTGCCGAGGAAGCGCTCGGACACCTTGTCGAGGACCTGGTGGTAGGGGGCGACGAGCTGGGCGTTGGCGCTGACCCGCAGGCGGGAGGCGTTCGCGCCGCGGGCCTCGAGTCCGTCGATCTCCTCGAAGAGCGCCTCGAGGTTCACCACGCAGCCGTTGCCGATGACCGGGACGGCGTTCTCGCTGAGCACTCCGGCGGGCAGGAGTTTGAGCTCGTACTTCTCTCCACCGACGACGACGGTGTGGCCGGCGTTGTTACCGCCGTTGGGCTTGACGACGTAGTCGACCCGGCCGCCGAGGATGTCGGTGGCCTTGCCTTTTCCTTCGTCGCCCCACTGCGCTCCGACCACGATGATTGCTGTCATTGGCTCTGCCGTCGCTTTCCGATCCGGTTCCAAGTACGTTGACCAACTGAACAGTGTAGCGGTTCACTGTGCCCGTTCCAGCATCTTCGTCCCGTACTGTGGGGAACCATGACGACCGTTGTGCTCGCGTGCGGACCACGCGCCGCAGATCTGGTCGGCGCCCTCGTCGCCGACGCTGTCACTCTTCCCGCCGTGCCGGGACGCCGCGACCTGCGGCTCCTCGACGAGCTCGCCGCGGCGCACCTGCCGGTCGACGACACCCCCGGCCTGGACGAGATCGCCGCGGCACCGGACGTCCCCCACCAGGGCGCCCCGCAGTTCGCACCGCAGCGCCCCGACCGTCCGGTGCGGGTGGTCGTGGTGGGGTCGGACGCGGCGCTGTCGGCGGTGGTCACCCGGCTGATGCGCATCGACGCGATGTGGATCGCCGTCGGGTTCGTGCCGGTCGTGGAGGACGGCGACACCTCCGTCGTGGCCCGGAACTGGCAGCTGGAGGAGGTGAGCGCCTCCGCCGGCGGTCCGACGGTGGCGGCGCTGAACTTCGCCATGACCGCGCCGGTGCGCCCCACCGCTGTGGTGCGCGACGATTCCGGCCTGGTCACGCTCGGTTCAGCGGAGATCTTCCACCGCGGTGCGGAACTGGTCGGCGAGATCATCGTGGACTCGCAGACCCTGTTCGCCAACTCCGGGAGCCGGGCGTGGGACGGCCGCCCCGGCGCCTTCGGTGCGCGGCTCGTCCCCACGGTCGACGCCCCGGGGCTCGCCGCCACACGGCTGGTCACCCCGTCGGTGTGGGACACCGAGGCAGCCCGCACCACGCCCCGCCGTCGCCTGTTCCGCCGTCCCGCGGAGATCGGCGGGGTGGACCCGGAGGCGGTGCTGACCGGCCGCGCGCTGCAGGCCGGCGGGGTGGAGCTCACGGTGGTGCGCGACGGGGTCATCCACCCGCGTCCCACCTCGAAGGTGACGTTCTACCGGCACCTGCGCGACGGGCAGTTCGTGCGGCGCTGACCGGCTAGGCGGTCCGCACCATCGACACGTGCGGGATGCCGCCCTCGTCGTACTCCTCACCGTAGGCCCGGAACCCGTGGGCCTCGTAGAGCCTGGTGATGTAGGTCTGGGCGTGGAGCACGATCGGCTCCCCGGCGTGCAGTTCCACCGCACGTCCGATCAGTTGACCTGCCAGGCCCCGGCCGCGGAAACGGGGGTCGGTGGCCACCCGTCCCAGCACACAGCGGACGGCATCCGTGCCGGGCACGTTCCACAGGGCGGGCACCGCCAGGGTGCGCAGGTAGGCCACGACCTCCCGTCCGCTGCGGATGAAGACGTGCAGGGTGCTGTCGTCGAGGTCGCGCCAGTCGAGTTCCTCGTCCTCGACCTTCTGCTCGCGCAGGAAGACCTCGGAGCGCAGCCTGGCGATCGCGTAGACCTCCGTGGTGTCGAGGTCCCCCCAGCGCTTGACGGTGATGTCGGACAGAGCGGTTGTTGCCATACCGATACTGTATCCGACGTGGTCCGCGGTCAGCCCCTGTCGTCCCCGTCCCAGACCTCCGGCGGGAAGCGGGGGTCCTCCACGGTGGGCTGCAGCACGGACATCGCCGACTCCCGCGACATCCCGCAGATCTGCAGGGTGTCGACGATGATCGACCGGCACTGCGCCAGCACGACCGTGCCCGACAGGCCGGCACCGTCGGCGACGGACATGTCCGCCCGCCCCGCCAGCACCTGCAGCCGACGGGTGATCTCCGGGATCTCCACGAGCTCCCGGCGAGTGCCGCGGGTGCCGCCCGAGGCGTAGAGGGTGCCGAGGTGCCCGAGGGCGTCGGAGAGGTCCCGGATCAGCCTGGTCAGTTCGGGGTCCGGTTCCACCCCGTCGCCCACCATGATCTCGGCGCGGCGGGCGAGCACCCGGGAGTTCCGCATCACGTTGTCGACCGGGGTGAGGATGCGGTTCATCGACCGGGCGTAGCGCCGGGCCGACCAGTAGATGGGCGAGATGTTCACCACCTCGTCGCCGCCTCCCACCGAGGACATCAGTTCATTGACACCGGCCTGGGTCCCGCGGGCGGTGACCAGTGCCTCGCCGATGAGTTTCCCGTCCTGCTCCTCGATGCCCTGGGCGACGTCGTCGAGCACCAGGGCCGCCTTGCTGATCAGGCTGGCGACCTCCCGGCGTGCGGCGCGCAGCGGACTGTTCGGGATCACCGCGACGACGACCAGCCCCACGAGACCACCGATGAGGGCGTCGACCATGCGCTCCCACCCGGCCTGGTCCCCCGGCGGGATGAGGGTGGCCACGAGCACGGCGGAGCTGGCCGCCTGGTTCGCCACGAGCACGCCCTTGTCCACGAAGACCGCCAGCATCATGGCGACGAAGACGGCCACGGTGATCTGCCAGGCGCCTTCGCCGATCTGGGAGATCACCACGTCGCCGATGCCGATGCCCACGGCCACGCCGACGACGATCTCGAGACCCCGGCGCGCCCGTTTGCCGCCGTAGGCGCCGAGGCTGATGACCGCGGCGATCGGCGCGAAGAAGGGCTGCTCGTGGCCGACGACGTTGTGGGCGATGAAGAAGGCCAGTCCCGCGGAGACGGCGCACTGCAGGGCGAAGACGGAGCTGCCGCGCACCCTGTTGACGCGTTCGACGACGGCAAAGCGCTGCAAGGACTCCGCGGCCGCCTTCACTCCGGCGCGCGCCCGGTCCCGTTGTCGCTCCCGGGCCCGCCTCTCCCGTTGTTTCCGGCTCTCGGTCATGGGGTCCATTGTGACACGTCCTGTTGCCGGCCGGACCGGAGTTGATGTACACATGTACATGTACAGATGTACATCAACAGGAAGGTGGCCCACGTGCCCACACCGGAGCAACGCACGACCCCCGCCGCGGGGAAACGGGACCCCGCCGGACGGCGCGCCGCGATCCTCGACGCCGCGACCGAGCTGATCTGCGAGAAAGGGGCGTCCTCACTGACCCACCGCGCGGTGGCCGCCCGCGCCGGCGTCGCCGTCGGCTCCACCACCCAGTACTTCGACAGCATCGACGACCTGCGCGACGAGGCACTCCGGGTCCTCGCCGACGAGACGGAGGATGAGCTCGCCGAGATCGCCGACCTGCTCGACGGTGCCTCGGACCCCGCCGAGATCACCGGGGTGATCGCCACCTGCGCCCGGATCGTGGAGGACTTCCTGCACGAGACCCGCCAGGTCCGGGCGAACATCGCCATGATCAGCACGGCCATGACCGACCCGTCCCTGCGCACACTCGCCCTGCAGTGGTCCGACCAGCTCACCGACCTGCTCTCCGCCCGTGTGGGCCGGACACGGGCGGCGGCCGCCGTCGCCTACATCGACGGACTCACCGTCCACGCCGCACTGCACGACGACGCCACCGACGCCGGCACCATCGCCGCCGTACTCACCACACTGCTCGACGTGCCTGACCCCGACACACAGGAGCCGACCCCATGAC
>NZ_JALAGY010000007.1 GCF_022712195.1 Corynebacterium sp.
CCCCCGCCCCGCCCCTCCCCCGTAGTCGCGGGCCCCGAAGATCGCGGACCCCACCCGGACGCAGGTCGCCCCCTCGGCGACCGCGGTGCGGAAGTCACCCGACATCCCCATCGACAGCTCAGTCAACAACCCGGGGTCCACCACCGCCTCACCACGCGCACGCTCCAGGATCCCCCGCAGGTCGGAGAAGCACCGCCGGACCTCACCGGTGTCCGTCGTGTTGGTCGCCACGGTCATGAAACCGCGGACGCGCAGCCGGTCACACCGGGCCGCCGCCGCGAGAATCGTGCCCACCTCCTCCGGCGACGCCCCTGTCTTGGACTCCTCACCCGAGGTGTTGACCTGGACCAGCACGTCCAGCGTGCGGTCCACCATGTCCAGCCGGCGCTGCAGTGCCTCCGCGAGCCGGACCGAGTCGAGCGCCTGGAACTCATGGGCGTGTTCGGCGACGACCTTGGCCTTGTTGGTCTGCAGGTGGCCGATCGCGATCCACCGCACCGGCAGGTCGGCCATCTCCACCGCCTTGCGCTGGACCTCCTGCGGCTTGTTCTCCGCGAACTCGTGCATCCCGGCCGCCACCGCGCGCCTCAGCCGCTCGACCGGCACCGTCTTGCTCACCGGCAGGAGCCGCACCTCCGCCGGATCCCGTCCCGCCTCCAGCGCCGCCGCGTCGACCTGCGCGCGGACAGCGGCGACGGCGTCCCGGAGGACTTCCACGTCGTTCACGTCACCGTGTTCCCCATCGTTGTGCATGCCCACCGAGCCTAGTCGAGCCTGCCGCTCAGAGCCTCAGCAGCGGCGCGGCCTTGACCACGGTCTCCTCGTACTCGCCGTCCGGCGTGGACTGGGCCACCACCGCACCGCCGACCCCGTAGCTCCACCGGGTGAAGGTCCCGTCGGCCGCGTACTCCGCGACCAGTGTCCGGATCACCACCGACAGATCGACCGCCCCGTCCAGGGAGAAGTACCCCACGGCGCCGCTGTAGACGCCACGGGGACCGTCCTCGAGCTCGTCGAGGATCCGCATCGTCCGTTCCTTCGGCGCACCGGTCATCGACCCGGGAGGGAAGGCGGCGCGGACGGCGTCGATCCCGGTGCACCCGTCGCGCAGTTCCGCGGTGACGGTGCTGACCAACTGGTGCACCGTGGCGTAGCTCTCCACCCCGAAGAGCTCCGGGACCTCGACGGTCCCCGGCGCGGCGACCCGGCCCAGGTCATGACGGACCAGGTCGACGATCATCAGGTTCTCCGCCCGGTCCTTCTCACTGGCCCGCAGTTCGGCCCGGATGTCGTCGTCCTCCTCCGCGGTGTCCCCCACCGGACGCGTCCCCTTGATCGGGGACGAGACCACACGCCCGTCGACGTCGACACTGAGGAATCGTTCCGGGGAGGTGGACATCACCGTCGCCCCCGGGAGCCGGAGGTACGCGCCGAAGGGGGCGGGGTTGTCACGCCGGAGCCGACGGTAGAGGTCCAGGGTGTCCGGTGGGGAATCGGCCGGGGAGTCGGGCGTCCCTTCCAGCGTGGTGGTCAGACACGCCTCGTAGGTCTCCCCCGCGGCGATCAGCCGCTGGATCTCACGGACCTTGTCCGTGTAGGTGTCCCGGTCGTGCAGGGTGACGGCCAGCCCCGCACGCCCGGGGCCGACCGGTTCCTCCACCGACAGACCCCGGACGACCGCGGCGACGTCGTCGAGCCAGCGGTCCCCGCCGTCCCCGCCGTCTCCACCGTCGCCACCGTCCCTACCCTCTCTGTCGAGCGTGACGAGGTGGACCTCGGCGGTGTCGTGGTCGACGATGACCGCCCGGTCGAGGAACAGCAGCCCGGCGTCCGGGATGCGCGACGGGTGACGGTTCGCCGCCCCCTCTCCCCGGGCACAGTCCTTCTTCACCCCGTATCCCAGGTAGCCGACCCAGCCCAGGCGGAATCCACCGGCCGGCGCGGCTCCCGACGGACAGTCGGTGGTGTTCCACTGCGCGAGGTCGTCCTGCAGCCAGCCCAGGATGTCGCCGTCCACGGTGCGGCTCGTCCCGTCCCGCGTGATCTCCAGCGTCCCGGTACCGGTGTCGGCGGTGACCACGGTGTCCGACGCGCCCATGATGCTGTGGCGGGCCCGGGGGTCGTCCGCCCGGTTCCCGTCGAGCCACACCGCGTACCCCGCTCCTCCCGGGGTCGAGGGGTCGCCGTAGAGACGGCGGAAGAGCTCCCCGGCGAGCAGCCGGGTGTCACCGCCGGGCAGCGGTACCGTGCGGTCGCGCACGCCCCGGATCCGCCCGTGGCTGCGGGTGACCGCCGCGAAGTTCGCCAGCAGGTCACGTCCGTGGCCGGACTTCACCGACTCCGGGTGGAACTGCACGCCCCACAACCGCGCGCCGGGGACGCTCAGGCCCATCACGGTGCCGTCGTCACCGCGGGCGGTGACCTCCACCTGCGGCGGGACGTCCGACACGGCGAGGGAGTGGTACCGCACGACGTCGAAGGAGGTGGGCAGCCCGTGGAAGAGGTCGCTGCCGTCGTGGCTGATGCGCGAGAGCCTGCCGTGCACGGGCTCGGCCGCGGGCCCCACGGTCGCCCCGTACATGTGGGCGATGAGCTGGTGGCCCAGGCAGATCCCCAGGACAGGCAGTCCGCGGTCCACGGCTGCGCGCACCACCGCCGGGCAGATGCCGACGTCCGTGGCGTGCAGCGGGGTGCCCGGCCCCGGGGAGACGACCACGTTGTCCACGGTCGCCAGCAGTGCCGCACCCCGGGACCCCCACCCCTGCCAGTCGTTCGGGACGACGACCGGTTCCACACCGTTGACACGGGTGAGGTCATGGACGAGGTTCCAGGTGAACGAGTCGTGGTTGTCGATGAGCAGCGTTCGGATCACCGGGACAAGGCTACCGGGCCGGGGCCGGCCCACCACCCGGCCGGGTCACGCCAGTGACAGGAAGAGCTTCTCCATCTCCTCTTCCCAGTCCTCCGGGGCGTCGCCCTCCTCGGCGGAGAGGCAGTCGCGCATGCCGCCGGAGATGGCCTTCACCCCGGCGCGGTCGAGGGCGCGGGACACGGCGGCGAGCTGGGTCACGATGTCGCGGCACTCACGGCCGTTCTCGATCATCGTGATGACCCCGTCGAGCTGGCCGCGGGCACGCCGCAGCCTCTTCAGAACGGCGTCGGACGTCGGGTCGTTGAGTTTCAACTGGAAGCTCCTGGAGAGATCGGATCATGTGAGGGATCGTGCCTGGATCACTATACCCCGGCCGACATCACCCGGCGTCGTGTCCGTCGGACTCCCCCGCCAACGCCAGCCAGGTCTTCACCACGGTGTCCGGGGTCAGCGACATCGACCCGATCCCCCGGTCCACGAGCCACTGCGCGAACCCGGGGTGGTCCGAGGGCCCCTGCCCGCAGATACCGACGTACTTGCCGCGTTCCACACAGGTGCCGATCACCGACTCGATGACCGTGAGCACCGCCGGGTTCCGCTCGTCGAAGTCGTGTGCGACCAGGTCGGAGTCACGGTCGACGCCGAGGACCAGCTGTGTCATGTCGTTGGACCCGATGGAGAAGCCGTCGACGTGGTCGAGGAACTCGTCGGCCAGGAGGTAGTTGGACGGGACCTCGCACATCATCACCACCTGCAGGCCGTGGCCGTCGCTGTCCGGTGCCCCGCCACCGCGCTCGAGGCCGTGCGACGCCATGAGCGCGAGCACCTCCCGGAGTTCGTCCACGGTGCGGACGAAGGGCACCATGACGCGGACATTGGTCAGGCCCAAGTCCTCGCGGACCCGGCGCAGCGCCTCACACTCCAGGGCGAAGCAGTCGCGGAACGCCCGGGACACGTAACGTGCGGCGCCCCGGTAACCGATCATGGGGTTCTCCTCGCGCGGCTCGAAGCGCTCCCCGGCCAGCAGGTTCGCGTACTCGTTGGACTTGAAGTCCGACAGACGCACGATCACGGGTTTCGGGTCGAAGGCGGCGGCGATCGTCGCCACCCCCTCCACCACCCGGCGGATGAAGAACTCCTCCGGGGACGGGTAGGCCGCGGTGACCTCGTCGACCCGGGCCTGAAGGTCGGCGGGCAGGGTGTCCCGCTCGAGGAGCGCGCGCGGGTGCACGCCGATCTGGCGGTTGACGATGAACTCCATCCGGGCGAGGCCGACCCCGTCATTGGGCAGGGACGAGAAGGTGAAGGCCTGGTCGGGGGTCGCGACGTTCATCATCAGCTTCGTCGGGATGTCCGGCATGGCGTCCAGCCGGGTCACCTTCTCCTCGAAAGGCACCTCCCCGCGGTACACGCGGCCGGTGTCGCCCTCGGCGCAGGACACGGTGACCGGCTCACCGCCGGGCAGGACCGAGGTCGCGTCACCGGTACCGACGATGGCGGGGATGCCCAGTTCACGGGCGATGATGGCGGGGATGCCCAGTTCACGGGCGATGATGGCGGCGTGGCACGTGCGCCCGCCCCGCTCGGTGATGATCGCCGAGGCCCGTTTCATCACCGGCTCCCAGTCCGGGTCGGTGATCTCGGCGACCAGGACGTCCCCTGCCTCCATGGCGCCCATGTCGTGGACGGAGCGCAGCACACGCACCGGGCCGGCGCCGATGCGCCGGCCGATGGACCGGCCCTCCGTGAGCACCTCGGCGGAGTCCGCGGCCGCCCGGTCGATCTCGAACCGGGTCAGCACCTGGCCGTCCCGTCCCCGCCGGGAGACCACCGTTTCCGGACGGGCCTGCAGGATGTACAGCCGGCCGTCCACCCCGTCGCGTCCCCACTCGATGTCCATGGGGCGCCCGTAGTGCTCCTCGATGGCCACGGCGTGGCGGGCGAGCTCGGTGACCTCCTCGTCGGTGAGGGAGAACCGCACCCGGTCGGACACCGCGACATCCTCCCAGCGGGTGGCGGAGTCGACGCCGGTGCCCTCCGCGTAACGCATGGCCACCGCCTTGTCCCCCACGGTCCGGGAGAGGATCGCGTCCGACCCCGTCCTCCCGGCCCGGACGGCGGGCTTGGAGACGTAGAACTCGTCCGGGTTCACCGCCCCCTGCACCACCGCCTCGCCCAGCCCGTAGGACGAGGTGATGAACACCGCGCGGTCGAACCCGGACTCCGTGTCCACGGTGAACATCACGCCGGACGCGCCGATGTCGCTGCGCACCATGCGCTGGACCCCGGCGGACAGGGCGACGTCGGCGTGGACGAAGCCGTGGTGCACCCGGTAGGAGATCGCCCGGTCGTTGTACAGCGAGGCGAAGACGGCCTTCACCGCCTCGAGCAGGTTGTCGATGCCGCCGATGTTCAGGAAGGTCTCCTGCTGGCCGGCGAAGGAGGCGTCGGGGAGGTCCTCGGCCGTCGCACTGGACCGCACCGCCCAGGTCACCTCGTCCGGACGGGGGTCGGCGGCGACGAGTTCCTCGTAGGCGTCCCGGATGTCGCGTTCGAGCTGCTGCGGGAAAGGCTGCTCCAGGATCCAGCCGCGGATCCGTTCACCTCGACGGGAGAGCTCGGCGACGTCGTCGGTGTCGAGGTCCTCGAGGGCGGCCGCGATCTTCCCGTCGAGACCGTTGACGGCGAGGAAGTCGCGGTACGCCTCGGCGGTGGTGGCGAAACCGTCGGGGACGCGCACACCGGCGTCGGCGAGGTTGACGACCATTTCACCGAGAGAGGCGTTCTTGCCGCCGACGCGGGCGACGTCGTCCATGCCGATGGCGGTGAAGGGGAGGATGGTGGACATGGTGAGGGGTTCCTGTTCGTTTCCTGGGGCGGTGGGCCCTACGGCTGGCGGAGGTTCATCCTGGTGAGGATGACACTGGACATCTCCTCCACGCTCATGGCGTGCGAGTCGATGTAGGGGATCCTGTGGGAACGGTAGAGTTCCTCTGCCCGACGGAGTTCGGCACGGCACTGCGGCGTGCTGGCGTACCTGCTGCCCGGGCGGCGTTCGGTGCGGACCTGGCTGAGCCGCTGCACCGTCGTGGTCAGGCCGAAGAGCCTGTCCCGGAACGGCCCGACGGCCTCGGGGAGACGCCCCACGGCGTCGTCGTCGGTCAGCGGGTAGTTGGCGACCCGCAGCCCGTGCTGGAGCGCCAGGTACATGGCGGTGGGGGTCTTCCCGCACCGGGACGGTGCGAGGATGATCAGGTCGGCGCTGTCGAGGCCGCGGAAACTCGCGGCGTCGTCGTGCTCCACGGTGTACTCCACGGCGTTGATACGGTCGTGGTAACGGCCGAGGTCACCGACCCGGTGGTACTCCGTGGCCGTACCCGTCCGTGCCGCGCCGAGGACGTCCTCCAGGTGAGCCAGGTGGGCCCCCAGCAGGTCGATGACCTCTCCGGACGCCCCGGCGACGATGTCGGCGACCTGCGCGTCACGGATCGTGACGAAGACGATGGGTTCCGCCGCGGCGTCACCGCCGTCCTCCGCGATCGTGGTGACCGCCCGGGCCGCCGCCTCCACGGAATCCACGAAGGGGAGCACGCGGCGGCGGAAGGTGAATCCGGGGAACTGGGCCAGCAGCGCATTGCCCTGGGTCTCCGCGGTGATTCCCGTGCTGTCGGACACGAAGAAGACGGACCTGGGTGACATGGCAGTCCACCTCCGCCTTCTCGACAGGTATCAGCACGGGACCACCCGACCGTAACACCCGGAACGGACCTCCATGTCCGCTTTCACCCCCGTTCGGGCGTGAATTCCCGGCCACGGCGATGCGTCGCCTGCACAGCGACGGGAAAACCCCCGGTCATCCGTGACCGGGGGTTGTCCTGACAGTGGGCCCTGTGGGGCTCGAACCCACGACCTGCGGATTAAAAGTCCGTAGCTCTACCAACTGAGCTAAAGGCCCGACGACGCACCCCACGTGTGAGGTGCGTCCTAGAGTCTAGTGCATGTCCGGACGGCGCCGGAAACCTGCCCCGCACACTCTCCGGGAGAAGTGTCCCGAAGGCCCGGGGTGTACCGCGACGGGCACAGCCGGCGCGGCACCACGGGTGCTACTTCCGCATCGAACCGGTCTCGAGGAACCGGGTGTGGAACTCGAATGCCCTGGACAGGTCGTGCGGGGTCTGCTGGAACCTGCTCTTCGACGCCGCCTCGACGTACTCCTCCAGCAGCGGCTGGTAGGACGGGTCGGCGATCGCGATCATCTTCCTGACACGGTCGCGCGGCGCCAGGCCACGCAGGTCGGCGTACCCCTTCTCCGTGATGACCACCATGGCGTCGTGCTCGTGGTGGTCGATGTGGGAGGCGAAGGGCACGATGGCGGAAATGTCGCCGCCCTTGGCGACCGACGGACTGATGAAGGAGGAGACCTGGGCGTTACGGGTGAAGTCGCCCGAGCCGCCGATCCCGTTCATCACACGCGAACCGGAGACGTTGGTCGAGTTGATGTTGCCGTAGATGTCGGCCTCGATCATGCCGTTGGTGGCGATGAGGCCGAGCCGGCGGATGACCTCGGGGTGGTTGGACACCTGCTGCGGACGCAGGATGATGTTGTCGCGGTAGCGTGCCGCCTCCGCGTTCATCTTCTCCGCGTACTCCGGGGACAGGGAGAAGGACGTCGCCGAGGCGACGGTCATCTTGCCGGCGTCGATCAGGTCGACCATGCCGTCCTGGATCACCTCGGTGTAGGCGGTGATGTTCTCGAACTTGGAGTCGAGCAGGCCGGCCATCACGGCGTTGGGCACGTTGCCGACACCGGACTGCATGATGTAGCGGTCGTACGCCAGCCGCCCGGCGCGGACCTCGCCCTCCAGGAAGTCCAGGAAGTGCCCGGCGATCTTCTTCGAGGTCTCGTCCGCCGGGGTGAACGGCGCATTGCGGTCGGGGGCGTCGGTCTCGACGACGGCGACGACCTTACTGGTGTCGAACTCGATGGCGGTGCCGCCGATGCGGTCACCCGGCGAGGTGATGCCGATGGGGGTGCGCTGGCCGGCGGGCTCGATGCGGTAGAGGTCGTGCATGCCCTCGAGGTCCCGGGACTGCCATTCGTTGACCTCGATGATCACCTTGTCGGCGGCGTCGATGTACTCGATGTTGTTGCCCACCGCGGAGGAGGGGACGACGGTGCCGTCCTCACGGATGGCGACGGCCTCGATGATGGCGACGTCGAACTTCCCGAAGAAGCCCTCCTGCACCTGCTTGCCCAGGTGGGAGAGGTGGATGTCCCAGTACTTCATCTCGCCGGCGTTGATCTTGCCGCGCATGACGGGATCGGAGTTGTAGGGGGCACGGAAGCTGACGGCGTCCGCCTCGGCCAGCACACCGTCGCAGTCGACGGCGGTGGACGCGCCGGTGAACAGCTCGATCTGGAACTCGTCACCGCGGTCGTGGGCGGCCCTGGCACGTTCGGCGATCGCGGTGGGGAGGACCTTGGGGTACCCCGCCCCGGTGAAGCCGGAGGTGCCGACCTTGTCACCGTTGTTGACGAACTCGGCGGCCTCCTGCGCCGACATGACCTTCGACTTCAGTCCGCTGTGTGCGATGCGCTCAGACACTCTCTCTCCTCTTTGTTGTCCCGTTGTATCGGAAGTATCTCTGTAATCATCACCGTTTGTTTCTGTAGCAAACGTGACCTCTGCCACCATTGATAGCACACCGGTGCCGCACGACGGCAGTTCACAGGACCGTGCGGGTGTGACCGCACACTCCCGAGTGTAGTGACCGACCGGATCACACCGCTTTGCACCTCCCCCGCCCCGGTGTGAGAATCAGGGGTGTGAGCACCGCAACGACCACCGCACCAGCACCCGCCCTCTCCATCGGCCGGTTCGACCTGGACTCCCCCGTCGTCCTGGCCCCGATGGCGGGGGTGACGAACGTCGCCTTCCGCACGTTGTGCCGGGAGCAGGAACGCCAGCGTATGGGCAGTGTCGCCGGCCTCTACGTCTGCGAGATGGTCACCGCGCGCGCCCTGGTGGAGCGCAACCCGAAGACGATGCACATGACGACCTTCGCCCCCGACGAGGATCCGCGCAGTCTGCAGCTGTACACCACCGACCCGGAGTACACCTACCGCGCTGCCCGGATGATCGCCGAGGAGGACCTCGCCGACCACATCGACATGAACTTCGGGTGCCCGGTGCCCAAGGTCACCCGCCGCGGCGGCGGTTCCGCCCTGCCGTTCAAGCGGCGCCTCTACGCCTCCATCGTCCGGGCGGCGGTCTCGGCCGTCTCCGACGCGGGACGGTCCGACATCCCGGTGACCGTCAAGTTCCGCGTCGGCATCGACGACGACCACCTCACCCACCTGGACGCCGGCCGCATCGCCGCCGACGAGGGCGCGGCCGCGGTCGCCTGCCACGGACGCACCGCCGCCCAGCGGTACTCGGGCACCGCCGACTGGGGGCAGATCGCCCGCCTCGTCGAGCACATGGAGGGCACCGGTGTGCCGGTGCTCGGCAACGGCGACATCTTCAAGGCGTCCGACGCCGCGACGATGATGGCACGGACCGGGTGCGACGGCGTCGTCGTCGGCCGGGGCTGCCTGGGCCGCCCCTGGCTCTTCGCCGAACTGTCGGCACACCTGCGCGGGCTGCCGGTCCCGGAGGAGCCCACCCTCGCCGAGGTCTGCCGGATCATCATGCGTCACGCCGAACTGCTGTCCGCCCACGAGGGCGAGACCTACGGTGTGCGCGAGATGCGCAAGCACATGGCCTGGTACATGCGCGGCTTCCCCGCCGGCGGGGAGATCCGCCGCCAGCTCTCGCAGATCACCGACCTGGAGTCACTGCGCGCGGTCCTCGACCCCATGTGGGGGTCGGACGCCCGTGCCGTGGACGCCGACGGGCCCCGGGGTCGTCAGGGCTCACCCGGGAAGGTCGCCCTGCCGGACGGCTGGCTGGACGACCCCGAGGACCTGACCAGCAGCGTTCCGGAGGACCCGGACGCTGACGGGGCAGCCGCCAACGGAGGTTGACACCCCCGGGGAAAGTACCCCTCGTTCACCCAGCGAAGTGGCCGTACCCCCCGTACACTGGCCCCATGCGCACCGTGTACCAGGAACAGATGCGGACCTTCGCCCATGAACTCGCTGTCATGGCCGACAAGGTCCGGCAGATGATGTCTCAGGCGTGTGACGCCCTGTTCAACCAGGACATCGACACAGCAGAACAGGTCCTCAGCTCCGTCACCGAGATCGAGGAGCTGCGTCAGAGCAACGAGTCACGGTCCTTCGAGCTGCTCGCACTGGAAGGGCCGGTGGCCCGCGACCTGCGGCAGGTCGTCTCCGGCACCTACATCGTGGAGGACCTGGCCCGGATGGCGACCCTCGCCGTCCACGTCGCCCGCACCGCCCGCCGGCGTCACCCGGAGTCCGCGGTCCCGGAGGTCACCCAGCCCTACTTCCGCGAGATGGCCCGGCTCGTCGACGGCATCGGTGAGAAGCTGCACGACGTGCTGGTCACCTACGACCCGGAGAAGGCGATGGAGCTCGCCCTCGACGACGACGCCGTCGACGACCTGCACGAGCACATGTTCCACATCACCGGCAAGAAGGAGTGGCCCTACCCGGTCTCCGCCGCGGTGGACGTCACCCTGCTGTCCCGCTTCTTCGAGCGTTACTCGGACCACGCGGTGAACATCGGCACCCGCGTGGTCTACCTGGCGACCGGGAAGCGTCCCCAGGAGTACGAGGTCTCCCGCCGTTCCGAGGAGCAGCAGGAGACGATGCGTGAGCAGTTCGACGAGATCCGCCGCCGCTACGGCTCAGACCCCTTCTGACTCCCGGCTGGCCACGGTCAGCGCGGCCAACGCGGCGTCCGCCAGCACCTCGGGTGACTGGGCGGCGTCCACCCGCACGCCCGGTTCGTCGGCGCGCAGCCGCTCCAGTTCGGCGTACTGCGCCTGCAGGACGTCCTCCTCGGGGTAGGTGCCGGTACGCTTCAGCGACCGTTCCCGGATGACGTCGGCGGTGCCGTGGACGTGCACGAAGAACACGAAGCCCTCCGCCTCGCGGAAGATGTCGCGGGCGCGGCGCCCCAGGCCCAGGCTCACCACCACGGTGGAGTGCCCCATCCGGGCCTGTTCGGTGAGCCAGTCGCGGATCGCGTACGCCCACGGCAGCCGCTCCTCCGGGGTCAGGAAGCCCCCCTCCTGCATCTTGCGCCGGACCTCGTCGGGTTGCAGGTCCACGGCGGTGGCCGCCGTGAAACCGGTCCGTTTCTGCAGTTCCGCGGCGAGCGGAGCCTTGCCGCTGCCGCTCACCCCCATCAGGACGATATGTACCGGTGCCATCACCGACTCCTTTCCACTGTGCCCCCACTCTGGCACAGAACGGCCGACGGGGGTGGGGAAGGTCTAGCCGAACCGTCCTGAGATGTAGTCCTCGGTCTCCTTGCGCTCCGGGCTCTCGAAGATCTTCTTCGTCGGCCCGACCTCCACCAGCTTGCCCGGTTTGCCCGTGGCCTCCAGGGAGTAGAAGGCGGTCTGGTCGGAGACCCGCGCGGCCTGCTGCATGTTGTGGGTGACGATCACGATGGTGAACTCCTCCTTCAGCTCGTGGATCAGGTCCTCCACGGCCAGGGTGGAGATCGGGTCCAGGGCCGAGCACGGCTCGTCCATCAACAGCACCTCCGGCTCCACGGCGATGGCGCGGGCGATGCACAGACGCTGCTGCTGACCACCCGAGAGGCCGCCGCCGGGCTTGTCCAGGCGGTCCTTGACCTCCTCCCACAGGTTCGCCGACCGCAGGGACTTCTCGGCGACCTCGCGCAGCTTCTTCTTGTTCTTCTCGCCGGAGAGCCGCAGCCCGGCGATCACGTTCTCCTCGATGGACATCGTGGGGAACGGGTTGGCCTTCTGGAAGACCATGCCGATGGTGTTGCGGACGGCGACGGGGTCGACGGTGCGGCCGTAGATGTTCTCGCCGTCCAGCAGGACGTCGCCCTCCACGTAGGCACCGGGAATGACCTCGTGCATCCGGTTGAGGGTGCGCAGGACGGTGGACTTACCGCAGCCCGACGGCCCGATGAAGGCCGTCACCGAGCGCGGCGGGACCTCCAGGTTGACGTCCTTCACCGCGTGGAAGTCGCCGTAGTAGATGTTGACGTCGTGGAGATCGAGGCGTTTCGCCATGGGACAGTATCCTTAGCTGGACTTGATCGAGAACTTGTTGGAGATGATCCGGGCGCTGATGTTCAGTGCGCCGATGAGGACCACCAGGGTCAGGGCCGCCCCCCAGAGGCGGGAGAGCACCTCGTCGCTGGCCTGGAGCTTGTACATCTCCAGCATGAACAGGGGCAGGGAGCTCTGGTTGCCGTCGAAGACGTTCCAGTTGATCACCGGGGTCGCACCCACCAGGATCAGCACCGGCGCGGACTCGCCCATCACCCGTGCGACGGCGAGCATGACACCGGTGACGATGCCGGACAGGGCGGTGGGCAGCACGATCCGGACGATCGTCTTCCACTTCGGCACACCCAGGGCGTAGGCGGCCTCGCGCAGGTCCATCGGGACGATGCGCAGCATCTCCTCGGTGTTGCGCACGATCACCGGCACCATCAGCAGCACCAGCGACAGGGAGACGGCGAAACCGGACCTCTCGAAGCCGAACATGGTGATCCACATGGCGTAGACGAACAGGGCCGCCACGATGGAGGGGACACCGGTGAGGATGTCCACCATGAAGGTGGTGGTGCGGCCCAGCCAGCCACCCCGGGAGTACTCCACGAGGTAGACGGCGGTGAACACGCCGACCGGGACGGAGATGACGGTGGTCACCGCCACCTGGGTCACCGTGCCGATGACGGCGTGCACGATTCCGCCGCCGGCGACGTTCGAGAGCTGCCCGAACATGTCGTAGACCCACCAGTCGACGCTGAGCAGGGCGGGGACGCCGCGCTCCACCAGGACGTACAGCACCCACACCAGGGGCAGGATCGCCAGGCCCATGGTGGCGTAGATGACACCGGTGGCCATGGCGTTGCGGGCCTTGCGGCCGGTGGAGATGTCACTGAATCCGCTCGGCGCGAGCGCGGAGTGCGGACGGTTGTCGAGCTCGGGGGGTCCTGCGGGTACAGACGTGGCCATTGCTGTGGTCCTCCGCTACTTCGTGTTCTTGACCAGGGACCGGGCGGCGGCGTTGACCACGAAGGTCAGCACGAACAGCACCAGTCCGGCGGCGATGTACGCGCCGGCCTTCAGGTCGTCGTTGAATTCGGGGGCGGCGTTGGCGATGGCGGTGGCGAAGGTCGTCCCGCCGTCCATCAGCGACCCGCGGAAACCGGGGGCGGAGGCGATGACCATGTACAGCGCCATCGTCTCCCCCAACGCCCTGCCCAGACCGAGCATCGCGCCGGAGATGTAGCCGGACTTGCCGAAGGGCAGCACCGTCATCCGGACGACCTCCCACCGGGTGGCGCCGAGTGCCAGTGCGGCCTCGATCTGCCCGCGGGGGGTCTGGACGAACACCTCACGGGCGGTGGCGGCGATGATCGGGAGAATCATGATCGCCAGCACCACACCACCGGTGAAGATGTTGCGGCTGGTGGCGAACGCCGGGGAGGTCCCCTGCTGCCAGTCGAAGAGGATGAACCCCCCGCCCCAGCCGACGAGCCACTCGTAGAAGCCGCCGAGGGCGGGCCCGAGGACCTGCATGCCCCAGATGCCGAAGACGATGGACGGCACCGCGGCCAGCAGGTCGATGACGAAGCCCAGGGGCCGCACCACCCGCTTCGGGCAGTAGTTCGACAGGAACACCGCGATCCCCAGCGCCACCGGCATGGCGATGACCAGTGCCAGCACCGAGACCATCACGGTGGTGAAGAACATGTTCGGGATGCCGAACTGCATCCACCCGCCGTCGTTCGACGCGTAGTTGAGGTCCCACCGGTCACCGTAGGTGAAGAAGCTGAGCAGACCGTCGCGCTCCCGGGACAGCGCCGGGATGGCCTGCAGCAGCAGGAAGACCCCGATGGCGCCGATGATGACCGTGATCAGCACGGCCGCACCGGTGGACAGCGACTCGAAGACGCGGTCCCCGGTACGCTTCACCGCACCGCCGGCCCCGGCGGGGCCGACCACCGTGGTGGCCGCGCCGGTGCCGCCCGAACCGTCCGGGCCGTCCGGCCCACCGGTGGCGTCGCGTCCCTGCTGCGGGGCGTCGGTGCCGGACCCCGTCCCTCGGTGTGAGCTGGTCATGCTACTGGATCGCATCGACGGCGGTCTCGAGCTTCTCCTTGAAGGATCCGGCCAGCGGGATGTAACCGGCCTCTTCAAGCTGGTCGTTCTGGTTGTCCAGGACGGTGTGCAGGAAGTCCTTGACCCGCGCGCTGGTCTCCTCGTCGTAGCCGGCGGAGCAGACGATCTCGTAGGTCGTCAGTGCCAGCGGGTAGGCGCCCTCCTCCTTCATGGAGAACAGTGCCTCGGAATCGACGACCAGGTCATTGCCCTCGCCGGAGAAGGAGACCTCGTCGAGCGCCTTGTTCACGGTCTCGGCGTTGAGCTCGGTCGGGCCGGCGCCGAAGTCCAGGTTCGCGATACCCAGGTCGTTGGCGGTGGCGAAACCGGACTCGACGTAGGTGATGGACCCGTTGGTGGCCTTGACCTGGTCGGCCACACCCGAGGAGCCCTGGGCACCGGAGCCGACGCGGGTCGGGAAGGTCTTGCCCTCGTCCTCCCACAGGCCGTCGGTGGCGGTCTTCAGGAAGGACTGGAAGTTGTCCGACGTGCCCGACTCCTCGGCACGGTAGAGGACGTCGATGGGCATGTCCGGGAGGTCCACGCCCTCGTTCTCCGCGGCGATCGCCTTGTCGTTCCAGTTGCGGATGTCGCCCTTGAAGATCTTGGCGACGGTGTCGACGGAGAGGTTCAGGTCGTCGACGCCGTCGAGGTGGAACGCCACCGCGACAGGTCCGACGACCATGGGCAGGTGCCAGGCGGGGTTGTCCCCGCAACGCTTCGCGGCGGCCGCGGCCTGCTCCTCGTCGAGCGGGGAGTCCGAACCGCCGAAGTCGACCTGGTCGGCGATGAACTGCTTCTGGCCCGCGCCGGAGCCGGTGGCGTTGTAGGCCAGGACGGCACCGGGGACGGCCGAGGAGTAGGCGACGCCGAACTGCTCCATCGCCTTCTGCTGGGAGCTGGCGCCTTCACCGCGGAGCTCGCCCTGGGTGTCGGAGAGTTCGTAGGAGCTCTCGGAGCCGGCGCCGCCCTCGCCCCCGTCCGAGTTCGAGTTCGAACAACCGGTGAGGACGAGAGAGCCGGCGGCGACGGTCGCCGCTGCGGTGGTCAGCGTGCGGCGGCGGGTGGTCGAGATCTTCACAGTGGGTAGTCCTTACACATGCGTTGCGGGTTGACGACGCACAGTACGTTAACGCCCCATGGTGGACGTCAGACACCGTGAAGGTGAACGGAAGATGAATACTCCCGCAGGTACCCGGGAGACACCTCCCGGCCTGCTCAGATCATGCCGCGGTAGACGACGTCACGGTGCACGACCTCGAATCCGAGCCGGCGGTAGGTGGCCACCGCCGGGGCGTTGTCGCCCTCGACGTACAGGTCCACCGCCTCGGCCCCGCCGTCGAGCAGGTGGCCGATGCCGAGCAGGGTCACCGGGCCGCCGAGGCCCCGTCCGCGGGCGGCGTCCGCCAGGCACACGACGTACACCTCGCCGTGGGGGTCCCCCTCCGGACGTTTCGTCCAGTGGAAGCCCAGGCACTCACGGCCGT
This sequence comes from Corynebacterium sp., assembly GCF_022712195.1. Taxonomy (GTDB): domain Bacteria; phylum Actinomycetota; class Actinomycetes; order Mycobacteriales; family Mycobacteriaceae; genus Corynebacterium. The sequence continues at coordinate 15,646 of NZ_JALAGY010000007.1, forward strand.
CGAAGAGGAAGATCACGCCGGCGGGGTCGAACCAGTCGGTGTCGCGGGCCGCGGCCAGCTTCCCGAGGTCCCATCCTCCCTGTTCCGGGTGCCAGGCGAAGGCCTCGTTGTTCACCCGGAGCCACTCCCGGTCGACGTGGTCTGCGCCGAAGGCCGCGCCGGCGGCCGGGTAGTCCAGCACGCTGAGCCCCTCGGCCTCCACGGTGGCGGTCGCCTCGTCCCGTCCCGCCAGCAGTGACCGGCGGCGTTCCCCGTCGGTGCAGTCCACCGACATCTTCAGCAGTTCGCGGACGGTGCGGGCACGACGGTCGTCGGCGAAGCTCTTCGCCGAGTCCAGGTCCCCGTGGGACCAGACGCTCAGCGGCCGTTCGACGTCCAGGTGCCGGCCGATCTCGCGCAGCATGCCGGTGGCCACGCCCCTCCGGCGGGCGTCCGGGTGCACGGCCAGTTCGGCGACGTAGGACGGGTTGACCGAGACGACGCCGATGATCCGGCCGCCGACCTCCGCCGTGAGGTGCCGGTAACCCCCGCCGTCACCACCGTCACCCCCCTCGAGGCTGCGCAGGAACGCCTCACTGTACGGCGGCACCCCGTCGGCCTCCCCGACCGCGGTGAGCAGCTCCCTGATCCCGTCGGCGACCTCCGCACCCCGGTCGTCCCCGGGGTGGAATTCCCGGTGCACGGGGTTCAGCGGCGTGTTGTCGGCGTTCATTGCGGCTCTCCTAGGGACTTCAGGGGGCGTCCAGTTCCACGGCTTTGTACCCCACATTACGCACCGTGGCGATGACCTTCTCGTACTCGTGGCCGAGCTTCGCGCGCAGACGCCGCACGTGCACGTCCACCGTGCGCGTGCCACCGAAGTAGTCGTACCCCCAGACGTCCTGCAGCAGCTGTTCCCGGCTGAAGACACGTCCGGCGTGCTTGACCAGGAAGTACAGGAGCTCGAACTCCTTGTACGTCAGGTCCAGCGGGCGGCCCTCCACACGGGCGACGTAGGTGACCTCGTCCACGATCAGTCCACCGATGGTGGCCACCTGGCTGTCCTCCGCCTCCTCGACGGGTACGGGGCGTCGGGTCATCAGCATGCGCAGGCGCGCGTCGACCTCGGTCGGGGTCGCCGACGGCAGCAGGAAGTCGTCCACCGCCCAGGACCCGTCCAGCGCGATGACGCTGGTCTCCTCGATCGCGACCGACACCGGCAACGTCGGGTACGCCGCGGCGACCGACCGGCACAGGTCCCGGGCACCGAGGAGGTTGCTGCCGGTGACGTCGATCATCACGACCTCGGCCCCGCCGATCTCCTTGACGGACGCGGGCACCGGCGGAAGGAGCACCACCTCATGGGAGAGCAGGGCCAGCGAAGGAAGTACCTCTGAGACCTCGTCCTTGTCAGAGAGCACGGTCAGTTTCACGGCCGTCGTCCTTCCGTCGGTGTCACTCGCCGGGAACGCTCCGTCCCGGCACCGTCACCACATTACACCGGCCGGACCTGCACAATCCCGGTGGCCGACCCCTGCAACAGCATCGAAACGAAGACGTAACAATCCACACATTCGTCGCAGCCCCGACGCCTTTGTATGCTGGGGCGGTGACCGAGACCACCGCCCCGCGCCCCGGACGCCGCCCCCGACGGACGGTGACGACCGTCGTCCTCATCGTGGTCGCCGTCCTCGCCGCCACCCTCGGCGCGGCCGTCGTCGCGGACAGCCTCATGGCCGCACGGGTCGAGAAGCGGATCTCCGACCGCATCTTCGAGGAGTCCCACCTGGCCACCCCGCCCCACGTCCAGGTGACCGGCATGCCCTACCTCGCCGCCGTGTTCACCCACGAGGTGCCGTCGATCCACGTGGAGTCCACCGACGTGGAGATCCCCGGGTTCGGGCGCGTGACCGTCTCGTCCTCCGCCACGAAGATCACCCTCGGACGCGACGCGGTGCTGTCCGGGGACTTCTCCGACGCCCCTGCGCAGGAGGTCTTCACCCGCATCCAGATGGACACCGTCGAACTCGGGGAACGCATGGGCATCGACGACCTCGGACTCGCGTCCCAGGACGACTCCTCCCCCACCGGCGGCTGGGAGACGGAGGCCTACCTCTCCGGGACGCCCGACGGGCTGCCGGAGGAGGACGCCGGACGCTACGAGGTCGGCGTCCGGCTGCGGGTGTGGCAGGGCGACGTCTACCTCACGCCGACGGAGGTCACCGACACCCCGGGCTCCACCGCCCCGGAGGACCTCGACGACGACGTCACCGAACGCGTCCTCGACGCCTTCACCCTGGAGATGCCGGGCGACACCATGCCGTTCCGCAGCCCGCCGCGCCGGGTCTACACCGCCGGCGGCACACTGTTCATCGAGGCGGAGCAGAACTTCACCCGTGTCAGCGTCGCCGACCTGGCCCCGCGCTCCGGCCCGTTGGACGAGGACGAGCGGGCGGGACTCTGATCACCGGGCGGACCCGGTACGCTGTCACACATGACTAGCGAGAATCCCATTTCAGGCAACGAGGCCGTCGCCCGGGCGGAAGAGCAGGCCAAGCAGACCGCCGGGCGCAACATCCCCACCATCGGTGACCTCCCCGTCGCCGAGGACACCGCCAACCTCCGCCAGGGACCGAACCTCCACGACGGGCTCCTGGCGCTGCTCCCGCTCGTCGGCGTGTGGCGCGGCGAAGGGCACGCCTCCCCGGTCGGCGGGTCCGACGACTACGCCTTCGGCCAGCAGATCGTCTTCGCCCACGACGGCGAGAACTACATCAGCTACAACTCGCGGATCTGGCGTCTCGACGACAACGGCGAGGCCACCGGCCAGGACATCCGGGAGACCGGGTTCCTGCGCATCAGCGAGAACGACGACATCGAGTTCCTCACCGTGCACAGCACCGGCGTCGTCGAGGTCCTGTACGGCCGCCCGCGGAACGAGCGCGCCTGGGAACTGGAGAGCGCCTCCACCCTGGCCTCCGAGACCGGCCCGCGCGCCTTCGGCCCCGGCAAGCGCCTCTACGGCCTGATGCCGAACAACAACCTCGGCTGGGTCGACGAGCGCGTCGAGAACGCCGCCGACGGCTCCGCCGCCGAACTGACCCCGTGGATGTCCGCGGAACTGACCCGCGTCATCGGCTGACGGCGGCCCGGGAACCCGACCCCGCCCTCAGGCGGTCGCGGCCTCCACGGCCAGCGCCTCCACCTCGGCTGCCACGTCGGGCCGGGGCATCGCGACGCCGTCCATCTCGGTGACCCGGGCGTGGACGCGCACCGAGGACACCAGCCACACCCCGTCGGCGGCCCGCAGGTCCGCCACGGTCAACGGCTTCTCCTCCGTCTCCCACCCGCGGTCGCGGGCCAGGGCGAACATCGCCGCCTGGGTCGTCCCCGGCAGGACACCGGCCTGCTGGACCGGCGTGGACAACGTCCGGCCCGTCACCGCCACCACGGTGGACGTGGGCCCCTCGAGCACCCGGTCGTCGTCGCCGATGAAGATCACGTCGTCCAGCCCCTGCGACGCCGCGTACCGCAGCGCCGCCATGTTCATCGCGTAGGACAGCGTCTTCGCGCCCACCAGGGCCCAGGGCGAGTCCGCGGAGACGCTGAGACTGAACCCCCGGTGCGCGGTCATCACCCGCACCCCCTCCTCCCGCTGACGGACCACCGACGCCGACTCCGCGGTGACGGTCACCCACCCGGTCACCTCACCGGTCGACTCGCGCCCACGCGAGTACATCCACCGCAGCGACGCCTCCCCGCCCCCGGTCTGTTCCCAGGCGGTCAGTGCCATGTCCGTGGCCTGCAGCCAGCGGTCGACGTCCGGCGCAGGGAGGTCCAGCAGTGCCGCACCTCGGACGAAACGTTCACGGTGCAGGTCGAGGTTGCGTACCCGGCCGCCCCGCACCATCAGCGTCTCGAAGATCCCGTCGCCACGGCGGGCGGCGAGGTCGTCGATGTAGATGACGGGCACGGTGGGGTCGATGACCTGCGGGGGGAGGTCCTCCGCCGGGCGCACGTCGACGGCGATGTCCCGGGCGTCGGCACGGTGGTTGAAGTCGCTCATGGCGACCAGTCTAGGGGTTCTCCCCTGACACGGGCCCCGATCGGTACTAGGGTGGACACCGTGAGTCAGACGCACAGCCCCCTGGTCGACCATGTTCCAGGGGCAAGCACGGAAGATGGCACCGTCTCCGAGGGGCACCGGGATCTCCTGGCCGCCACGGCGAGGCACTACGGACAGCCGCTCATCGAGCAGTCGTTCGTGGACGGAGGCGGCACCGGGGTGATCGACGGCTGGCCGCACACCGCGATCCTGGTGTCCGGTCCGGACGCCGCCACCTGGCTGAACGACCTGATCTCCCAGAAGGTCGACGCGATCACGGTGGGGACGTCGACCCGTGGCCTGATCCTCGACGTGCAGGGGCGCGTCGAGCACGCCTTCGGGATCTCCGCCGTCGACGACGACGTGCTCCTCCTCGACGCCCCCGGCGACACCGACGCCGCGGCGCTGGCGGAGTTCCTCTCACGGATGGTCTTCTGGTCGCAGGTCGAGGTCTCCACACCGGAACTGTCACTGCTCAGCGTGGTGAACCCGGAGGTCACCCCCGCCGCGGCCGCCGGCACCGGCGGGCCGGAGGGCGTCGCGGCGCCGGACGTTCGCTACTGGGCGACCCGCACCCTCGGCGGGCACCCCGTGACCGACCTGTGGGTCGACACCGCGTCCCTGACCGCGGCGTGGGACTCCCTGGTGGCCGACGGCGCCCGGCCGGTCGGCGGATGGGCCGCGGACGCCCTGCGGATCCGCGACCGTCACCCGCTGCTCGGCGTGGACACCGACGAGCGGGTGATCCCGCACGAGGTCCCCGGTTTCATCGGCGGGGACACCCCCAGCGCGCACGGCGCCACCCAGCTGGCCCGCGCGGACGACGGGCCGACGTCCGCCGCGGTGCACCTGAACAAGGGCTGCTACCGGGGCCAGGAGACGGTGTCCCGGGTGCACAACCTGGGCCGGCCGCCGCGACAGCTGGTGGTGCTGCAGCTGGACGGCTCCGGCCAGTCACTTCCGGAGGTCGGTGCGGCTGTGCAGGCCGGCGGACGCACCGTGGGCCGGGTCGGCCTGACCGTGCAGGACGCCGACGAGGGGCCGGTGGCCCTCGCCCTGGTGAAACGCCAGGTCATCGAGAAGCTCGCGTCCGACCGGGAGACCGGCGGCAACGCGACTCCACCGCTGACCGTGGACGGTGTCGACGCCGCCGTCGACCCGGACGACATCGTCGTCGACACCGCCGTCCGACCGGGCCGCGCGGCCGTCGACAAGCTGAGGGGAAAAATCTGACTGGCGTTCACCTGCACATACACCGCTGACACGCGACCGGGCGCGGCCCTGGTTCTGACAACTGCGCCTGCACCCGCTATGGTGGGGGCAGAACGGAATCACTGAAAGATGCGAGAGCAGCTCAAATCCCTGGCTGCTCCATTGACAACCCGAGGGGGTCAGGCCATGGGTCGCGGCCGTGCCAAGGCAAAGCAAACCAAGGTTGCCCGTCAGCTCAAGTACAGCTCTCCAGACATGGATCTCGAGAGTCTCCAGCGTGAGCTGTCCACCGAGAGTGGGCATTCCACCGGAGACGACTACGAGGAGTGGGAAGACTGGAGCGTCGAGGAGGACGAGGGCCGCTGACGCCCTCTTCCGTCCCCCTCACCCGGTGAGCACCGGTGCTCGGGTACGTCCACGTCGTGAACCGACGACGGGGACCGGCCCGGACACCGGTTTTCGCGTACCCCGGGAACCGACGAAGGGCGGTGGCCGAACCCTGCCACGGCGAGTCGGGTGACCCACCGCAGCCGGGCCCGGACACCGCCCCGGTCCCGGAACCCCCGGACGTCAGGTCCGCGGGTACTCCCCCACGAGCTGCGCGCGTGCCGCGGGCTCGTTCTCCGAACCGTCCTCGGCGGCCATCCGCACATGACCCAGGTTCCATGCGTCGATGTGGCGGGCGGTGAGCATGGCGAGCGCCCGCTCCGCGTCGTCCTCACCGACGACGGCGACCATGCCGACCCCCATGTTGAAGGTCTTCTCCATCTCGTCCTGCGCGACCTTGCCCAGCTGGGCGATGGTGCGGAAGACCGGTGCCGGCTCCCAGGAACCACGGTTCAGCTCGGCGACGAGGCCCTCGGGGATCACCCGGGCCAGGTTGGCGGCCAGGCCGCCACCGGTCACGTGCGAGTAGGTGTGCACGTCGCACTCCGCGGCGAGCGCCAGGCAGTCCAGCGCGTAGATCTTCGTCGGCTCCAGCAGCTCCTCGCCGAGGGTGCGGCCGAAGTCAGAGACGTACCCGTCGAGCTCCAGTCCGGCCTTCTCCAGGAGGACGTGGCGGGCGAGACTGTAGCCGTTGGAGTGCAGGCCCGAGCTGGCCATGCCGATGACGACGTCACCGTGGCGGACCCGGTCCGGCCCCAGCAGCTTGGCCTCCTCGACGACGCCGACGGCGGTCGCCGACACGTCGTACTCACCGGGCTCCATCAGACCCGGGTGCTCGGCGGTCTCCCCGCCGAGGAGGGCACAGCCGGCGTCGATGCAACCGGCGGCGATGCCGGAGACGATCTCGGCGACATGCTCCGGGACGACCTTGCCGATGGCGATGTAGTCCTGCAGGAACAGCGGCTCGGCACCGCACACCACCAGGTCGTCGACGACCATGGCCACCAGGTCACGGCCGATGGTGTCGTGCTTGTTCATGGCCTGCGCCACCGCGAGCTTCGTCCCGACACCGTCGGAACCCGAGGCCAGCAGGGGCTTCTCGTAGTCGCCGAGGGCGAAGAGCCCGGCGAAGCCGCCGAGTCCGCCGCGGACCTCGGGACGGGTGGCCTTCTTGGCCAGGGGGGCGAACATCTCGACGGCGCGGTCGCCAGCCTCGATGTCGACGCCGGCGGCGGCATAGCTGGCGCCGCCGGAGTTGTCGCGGGGATCGGTCAGGTCAGTCAAAGTAATACGCCTTCACTCGCGGTGATTGTCGTGCAGGATTCTCCTGCATTCAGCCGCGTCCAGCCTACCCGGTACCGCCCCCTACTTCCCCACCGAGATCCCCCTGACCACCGGAAGCCAGTGTGAGACGTCCCCTGCGTGCGCCCCGGAGACCTCCGCGCCCGCGGCGACCGCACCGTCGAGGTCGATGAGACCGCCGGCCAACCGCAGCCAGGTCAGGGCGTCGCACTGCACCACGTTCGGAGGCGTGCCCCGCCGGTGCACCGACCCCTCGATGCACTGCACGGCCGCGAAGGGCGGCACCCTGACCTCGACACTGTGCCCCGGGGCGTCCTGCCCCAACTGCGCGGTCGTGAGCCGCACCGCGGCGGCGACGGCGGCGCGGGACGGGCGCGGACGGTTCCCCGGGTCACACACCCACGGCCACACGTCCACCACCGCCGAGCGCACCGCGGCGGGATCCGTCGTCTTCGTCGACCTCTCTGGCATGACCTCGATGATACGGCCCGGGGCCGGACTGTAGGATGTGGGACATCACCGGTGAGACGAAAGGCAGATTGTGGCAGTAACAGGGGCAGACGAGCAGGAGCGGAAGCTGCAGTCGGAGACGACTCTCCGATTCATGGCGGCGCCGACCGACGTCCTGATGCAGGGTGCCCGTGGAGTCCACGGCGGCCGGGTCCTGGAATGGATCGACAAGGGGGCCTACGCCTGTGCCGTCGGCTGGTCCGGCGCCTACTGCGTGACCGCGTACGTGGGGCACATCCACTTCACCCGCCCGATCCCCTCCGGTCACATCGTGGAGGTCCGGTCACGCATCGTGTACACCGGACGGTCCTCGATGCACATCGTCAACGAGGTACTCTCCGCGGACCCGCGCGAAGGTGTCTTCACCCGTGCGTGTGACTGCCTGGTGATCTTCGTGGCCATGGACGAGAACCGGAAGTCGATGCCGGTCCCCCACTTCGAGCCGGAGACCGAGGCGGGCGTCCGCGTGCAGCAGGCCGCCCTGTCGCGCGTGCAGCTGCGCAAGGCCATCGAGGAGGAGATGCTGAAGCAGAGCTACTCCTCCGACCCGGCGGCGACGACCGCCCCGCGAATGACGCACCGTTTCATGGCCAAGCCCACCGACGTCAACTGGGGCGGGAACGTCCACGGCGGTACCGCCATGGAGTGGATCGACGAGGCCGCGGCCGCCTGCACCTCGGCATGGACCGGGGAGCGCACCGTGGCGGTCTACGCGGGCGGTTTCCGTTTCTACCGCCCGGTGCACATCGGCGACCTCGTCGAGGTGGAGGCCCGCGTGATCCGCACGGACGTGCGCAGCATGTCTGTGTCGGTGCACCTGCGTGCCGGCGACCCGCGTGAGGGGACCGGCAACCTGCCGGTCGCCATCCACGCGTCGATGACCTACATCTCCACGGACATCGACGGCAACCCGCTGGCCGCCCGGCAGTTCACCCCCACCACCCCGGAGGACAAGCGCCTGGCCCAGCACGCAGCCACGCTGCGCGAGCTGCGCACCAAGTACCGGCCGATGCCCCTGGTGGAGCCGCTGCGCGACGAGAGCCAGTACCCGATGAACTGATCAGAAGACAGCGACCTCGACGATCTGGTAGTCCCCGTCCCGCTCGAGCATGAGGACGGAGCCCTTGTAGTCGTCGTCGCCGTCCCTGACACCGACCCGGACGAGGCTGTCGGCCTCCTCCCTGGAGTAGCCCTCGTCCTCCAGCAGTTCGTAGAACTGGTCGACGTCCCCGAGTGTCGTCATCATCAGCTGGTCACCCGCCAGCACCTCACCGGCGGTAAGGTCACTGCCACCGAACAGCGAGTCCATGCCGCTGAACGACCCCTCACCGCTGAGCTTCAGCTGCGAGAGGACGTCGTCCCGGTCCTGGTAGGTGGAGTTGTCCTGGATCCAGGACCGCAGGTCGTCCGCGTCGTTCTTGCCCAGCATCTCGTTGGCGGTCTCCTTCGCGTCCTTCAGTTCGTCGCCTCCGCCGAACAGTCCGAGCGCCCAACCTGCCAGCCCGACGACGACAGCGGTGACGACGGCGGTCACGCCGATCGCGAGCAGGTTCGACTGCCGGAAGGAGTCCTGGACCTGGCGCCCGGCGTGACCGACCTGCTGCTGGAACTGGGCCCCCTTTCCGGCCGAGGTGGTCTTCCCTGCCCCCGGTTCGGTGGTGAGGGCCGCGAGCTCCCGCAGGGAGACCACGTCGATGTCCGGCGCAGTGGGGTCACTGAGCCGCTGGTCGTAGAGTGACCGCCTGGTCTCGTCGCCGAGGACCGCCCGGGCGGTGGACAGTTGGTCGCGCATGCCGGCGTCCTCGGCCGGGGTGGTGGCGAGTCGGTCGTCGATCTCCGCCACCAGTTCGGCGGAGGACGCCTGCGGGGAGAGACCGAGCGACTGGTAGAGGTCAATGTGTGCCATGAGATGTACTTTCCTTCGTGGTCTGGAGGTTCGCGGACGGTCTAGTACCGGGAGATGTCGGTGATGCGGTAGTCCCCGTCCCGTTTCACCAGGGTCACGATCCCCTTGTAGTTGTCGGTGTCGTCCTGGATGCCGATGACCACGATCGACTCAGCCTCCTCCTTGCTGATGCCTTCTTCCTCGGCGTCCTCCACCATGTCCTTGACAGATTCTCCGGCGGAGATCGCCAGTTGGCCGACTGACAGGCCCGTCGTGGCCTCGAGACCGGACCCGTCGAAGTGGGAGTCCAAGCCGCTGAACGATGATGAGCCGGAGTCGCTGACGTTCATGGAGGACAGGACGTCGTCGCGGGTCTCGTGGACAGTGTTGTCCTGCAGCCAGCTCCGCAGGTCGTCTGCACTGTCCTGCTCGAGCATCTCGTTGACGACCTTGATCGGCGAGGAGAAGTCCTGGGACTTCGACCCGCTCAGCGCACCGAGCCCCCAGCCGACCAGCAGCACCACCACCGCAGTCACCGCGGCGGTGATGCCGATGGCGAGCCCCCTGGACTGCCTGAAGGAGTTCTGGACCTTCCTGCCCGCGTCCGTCGCCCTGCTGCCAGCTGTACGGACGAAGGCCCCGGCCTGACCCGGCTGCCCGCCGACCTCGAGAGCGGCGAGGTCCTTCAGCGAGGCCACGTCGATCTCCGGTGCCGTCGGGTCGTCGAGCCGCTGGTCGTAGAGTGACCGGCGGGTGTCGTCGCCGAGCACCGCCCGGGCGGTGGTCAGCTCGTCGACGGCGGCGGTGTCGTCCTGCGGTACCGCTGCCAACCTGTCGGCCAGCTGCCGGTCCAGCTCCGCTGTGGGAGTGCTCCTGTCCAGTCCCAGGGACCGGTAGATGTCATAGTGCGCCATGAGATGTCTTCCCTCGAGAAACGTCGGGCACCGCACGGGCACCCACCATTGAAGTCAGAGGAAGCTTATCAACAGCTCAGACGCAGAACGGCCCGTTGTGAGGAAATCTCCCCACAACGGGCCGTGCCCGGTCGGTCTACTCCACGACGGAGTTCGCCCCGACCGCGTGGCTGAACAGCGAGGGCAGCGTGCCCTCCCACGCCTTCTTCGCGTCGGCGACCGGCACGGTGAACCCGGCCCCGTCGGTGGTCACGGCGATCTGCGCCTCGGCGGAGCCGCGGCCCGAGACGCTCTCACCGATACGGTTCACCGGCACGCCGTGCTCGGCGAAGACCGCCTCCGCCCTCTCCACCTCGGCGGCGTCGACGGCGACGAGCACGCGCGTGGCGGTCTCGGAGAACAGTGCCGTGAACACGTCGGCGACGGCCTCGCCGGTGGTCGCGGTGGCGGCGAGTCCCGCCACCGGGTCGACCGAGACCGATGCGCCGGACTGCACGGCGTACTCCACGACCGCCTGGGAGAGACCGCCCTCGGACAGGTCGTGGGCGGAAGCGACGGTACCGCGCAGCCGCGCGAGCGCCTCACCGAGCTTCTGCTCGGCCGTGAGGTTCACTGCCGGGGGCATTCCCGCCAGGGTGGAGTGCGCAACCTGCTGCCAGATCGACCCGCCGAGCTCGTCGGCGGTCTCCGCACCGGCGAGCAGGAGCACGTGGTCCCCGTCCTCCGGGCGGGTGGGGATACGCGTGGCGACGTCGTCGATGGTGCCGAGCACGGCGATCACCGGGGTCGGCAGAATGGCCTCGGCACCGGTCTGGTTGTAGAAGCTCACGTTTCCACCGGTGACGGGCACCGCCAGCTCGGCGCAGCCGTCGGCGAGACCGTGGACGGCCTCACGGAACTGCCACATGACACCGGGGTCTTCCGGGGAACCGAAGTTCAGGCAGTTCGACACGGCCACCGGGGTGGCCCCGGTCACCGACACATTGCGGTACGCCTCAGCGAGCGCCAGGCGTGCACCGGTGTTCGGGTCGAGCTTCGTGTACCGGCCGGAGGCGTCGGTGGACACGGCGATGCCGCGGCCGGTCTCCTCGTCGATACGCAGGACACCGGCGTCGGCGTCCTTGGCCAGGACGGTGTTCCCGCGGACGTAGCGGTCGTACTGTTCGGTGATGAAGGCACGCGAGCACAGCGCCGGCGAGGCCGCGAGGTCGAGCACCGTCTGACGGATCTCCTCGACGGAGGCCGGTCGCGCCAGGGCCGGGTCGGCGTTGAGGGCGTCCTGGTCCTCCGGACGGGCGACGGGGCGCTCGTACACCGGGCCCTCGTCGGCCATGGTGGCGGCGTCGGCGTCGACGACGACCTCACCGCGGTGCTCGATGACCAGGTGGTCACCGTCGGTGACCTCGCCGAGGTCGGAGGCGATGACCTCCCACTTCTCGCAGATGGCCATGAACGCGTCGACGTTGTCCGGGGTGACCACGGCCATCATGCGTTCCTGGGACTCCGAGGAGAGGATCTCCGCGGCGGTCATGCCCTCGGCACGCAGGTGGACCTTGTCCAGGTTGACGTGCATACCGCCGTCACCGGCGGCGGCGAGCTCGGCGGTGGCGCAGGACAGGCCCGCACCGCCGAGGTCCTGGATGCCGACGACCACGCCGGCGTTGTACAGGTCCAGGCAGCACTCGATGAGCACCTTCTCGGCGAAGGGGTCACCGACCTGGACGGCGGGGAGCTTGCGCTCGGCGCCTTCCTCGAAGGTGTCGGACGCCAGGACGGAGACGCCGCCGATGCCGTCCAGACCGGTCCGGGAACCGAAGAGGATCACCCGGTTGCCCACGCCGGAGGCGAAGGCGAGCTTGAGGTCGTCACTCTTGAGCGTACCGACACACAGGGCGTTGACCAGCGGGTTACCTGCGTAGGAGGCGTCGAAGACGGTCTCTCCGCCGAGGTTCGGCAGGCCGAGGCTGTTGCCGTACCCGCCGACGCCGGCGACCACGCCGGGCAGCACGCGCTGGGTGTCCGGGGCGTCCGCCGCACCGAAACGCAGCTGGTCCATCACCGCGACCGGGCGGGCTCCCATGGCCATGATGTCGCGGACGATGCCGCCGACACCGGTGGCCGCACCCTGGTAGGGCTCGACGTAGGACGGGTGGTTGTGGGACTCCACCTTGAAGGTGACGGCGTTGCCGTCCCCGATGTCGATGACACCGGCGTTCTCACCGATACCGGCGAGCATCTTGGACTTCATCTCGTCCGTGGTGGTCTCCCCGAAGTAACGCAGGTGCACCTTGGAGGACTTGTAGGAGCAGTGCTCGGACCACATCACCGAGTACATCGCCAGTTCGGCGTCGGTGGGGCGGCGGCCGAGGATGTCCCGGATGCGCTGGTACTCGTCGGGCTTCAGGCCGAGTTCGGCCCAGGGCTGGTCCAGCTCCGGGGTGGCGGCCGCGTGGGCGACGGTGTCGTTCACGACGGTCACGGAGTTCTCGTCAGTCATTTCTCGTATCTCCTCAGGCTGCTACGGTGCCGACGGCGGACAGGAACATCTCCAGGCCGTCCAGCGACGGGCTGGTCAGGGTCTCCACGGCGTGCTCCGGGTGCGGCATCAGACCCACCACCCGGCCGTCGGCGGAGCTGATCCCGGCGATGTCGTTGACCGACCCGTTGTAGTTGTCGGTGTAGCGGAAGACGACCCGTCCCTCCGCCTCGAGCTCGGCGACGGTGTCGGCGGACGCCTGGAAACGACCCTCACCGTGCTTCGAGGGGATGAGGATCTTCTGGCCGGACTGCAGGGTGCGGGTCCAGGCGGTGTCCGCGTTCACGACCTCCAGCACCGCGTCGGTGCAGTGGAAGTGGAGCCCCTTGTTGCGGGTCAGCGCACCGGGCAGCAGGCCCGACTCGGTGAGGATCTGGAAACCGTTGCAGATGCCGAGGACCGGCATGCCGGCACCCGCACGCTCCACCACGGAGCGCACCACCGGCGCCTGGGCGGCGATGGCCCCGGACCGCAGGTAGTCGCCGTAGGAGAAGCCGCCGGGGACGACGACGGCGTCGACGTCCTTCAGGTCGGCGTCCGCGTGCCACAGCTCCACGGCCTCGGCGCCGGCGATGCGCACGGCGCGTGCGGCGTCGACGTCGTCCAACGTCCCGGGGAAGGTGATGACACCGATGCGCGCGCTCACTCGGCGACCCCGGCGGCTCCGGTGATCTCCGCGGACACGACCTCGTAGTCCTCGATCACGGTGTTGGCGAGCAACGTCGACGCGACGCGCTCGAGATCCTCGGCGGAGACGGAGTCATCGACCTCCAGCTCGAACCGCTTGCCCTGACGGACATCCTTGACCCCGGAGACGCCGATGCGCCCCAGCGCACGGACGACCGCCTGTCCCTGGGGGTCCAGGATCTCGGCCTTGGGCATGACATTGACTACGACACGTGCCACGAGTTTCCTCTTGTTTCCTTGCTGCTAGCGGTAGGTGGGGAACAAGGCACAACCATACCGGGTGGCACGGACATCGCGAACCGACGGTCTCAGGGCTGCCAGCGTTCCGTACTGGGTTTCTGGTCTGCGGGCTGGGGCGAGGCACCGACAGGCTCAACGATCTCGTCGTCAGTGGTGTACTCGAAGATCTTCTCGCGGTCCAGGACCGCGTTCGCCTGGTCGATGTCGAGCGACTTCGTCCACTTGCCGACGAGGAGGGTCGCCACGGCGTTCCCGGTGAAGTTGGTCAGCGACCGGGCCTCGGACATGAACCGGTCGATGCCGACGATCACGTCGACCCCACCGAGCATCTCCGGACGGTGGGCCTGCAGCCCCGCGGCCAGAGCAGCGATACCGGCCCCGGAGACGCCCGCCGCACCCTTGGAGGCGATGATCATGAAGACGAGCAGTCCGACCTGCTCACCGAGGCCCATGGAGATGTTCATCGCATCGGCGATGAAGATCGACGCCATGGTGAGGTAGATCGCCGTACCGTCCAGGTTGAAGGAGTACCCGGTGGGAACCACGATGCCCACGGTCGCCTTGTCGACTCCGGCGAACTCCATCTTCTGCATGAGCTGCGGCAGAGCGGACTCCGAGGACGAGGTTCCGACGATGAGCAGGTACTCCCGCCCGAGGTAGCGCAGCACCTTGAAGATGCTCAACCCTGTCGATGCACGGAGGATCGTGCCCAGGACAAGCACGATGAAGAGGACGCACGTGACGTAGAAGCCGACCATCAGGGTCATCAGCTGCCAGATGGCATCCACACCCGTACCACCGACGACAAAGGCCATGGCTCCGAAAGCCCCTACCGGAGCAACCCAGAGGATCATGGACATGACCTTGAACACGACCTTCTGCGCCAGCTCGATACCGTACAGGCAGGGGCCGGCGATCTTGTTCGGCATCGACTGCAGTGCGAAACCGACGAGCAGCGCCACGAACAGTGTCTGCAGGACAGCCTGTTCGGGGTCGGTGAACGCAGAGACGATCGTGTCCGGAATGATGTTCTGGATGAAGCCGAAGAACCCTCCGGCGGACTCCGCGTCAGCATCCACATGACCTTCACCAGCGGCAAGACCAAGACCCTCACCTGGCTGGATGAAGTTGCCGACGACGAGCCCGATCCCCAGCGCGAGGGTCGACATCAGCAGGAAGTAGATGAGGGCGATGCCACCGGCCTTGCCCACGGTGGCCGCTTCGCGGACATGTCCGATGCCGATGACGATGGTGCAGAAGATGATCGGCGGGATGACCATCTTGATGAGGCTCACGAACATCGTCCCGAGAGGCTTGAGCCCCTCCCCTACGCCGGGGGCGATCAACCCGACGACGATTCCGGCAACCACCGCGACGAGGACGCTGAGGTACAGCCAGTGAGACTTGTCTTTCGGCTTCGTGTTCTTCCCTGCGCCGGCACCGTGTGCTGTGCCGGTCGCCTCGGGACGGTGTTCGTTTGTCATGGTCCAGAAACCTACGCCTGGACACCCCCTCTCACAAAGCGGGAAAGCGCAGGTGAACTGGGTTTACTTCCCGTTCAGGGGTGATGTCCACCCCCGGTCGCACCCCGCACCGCCTGGCGCCTCGGCGCAGCACGGCGCGGCACGGCCCCGACGGCCCGGAGACTAGAGCAGTTCCGTGGCCCCCATACGGTCCAGCTCCCAGGCCGTCTCAAACGCGGACTGTCGCCACTTCTCGTAGCGTCCGGACACACCCCCGTGGCCGGAGGTCATGTCCGTCTTCAACAGGAAGTCGCCCGCACCCTCGACATCACCGGCCACCTCCCTGAGCTTCGCGATCCACTTCGTCGGCTCCACGTAGAGCACCCGGGTGTCGTTGAGACCGCTGATCGCCAGGATCGGCGGGTACGCCTGCGCAGACACGTTCTCGTACGGCGAGTAGCCCGCCATGTAGTCGTACACCTCCGGGTCGTGGTACGGGTCGCCCCACTCCTCCCACTCCGTGACCGTCAACGGCAGCTCCGGCATCAGGATGCTGGTCAGCGGATCAACGAAGGGAACCACCGCCTCGATCCCCGCGAACCGGTCCGGCGCCATGTTCGCCACCGCACCCATCAACAGCCCACCGGCGGAACCGCCCTCAGCCACCATCCTCTCCGGCGACGTGATCCCCGCGGCGATCAGATCGTCAGCCACGGCGATGAAGTCGGTGAAGGTGTTCGTCTTCTGCAACATCCTGCCCTGCTCGTACCAGTTGCGGCCCATCTCGCCGCCACCACGGACATGGGCCACCGCGAACACCACACCGCGGTCGAGCATCGACAGGCGGAACACCGAGAAGTACGGGTCCATGCAGGCCTCGTACGAACCGTAGCCGTACAGCAGCACCGGGTGCACCGTGCCGTCCGCCAGCGGGTCGACGTCAGCACGGTGGACCAGGGACACCGGGATCCGGGCACCGTCGGACGCACTGACCCACCGCCGGGACGCGGTGTAGCGCGAACGGTCGAAGTCACCGAGCACCGTCTGCTCACGACGCAGCAGCCGTTCCCCGGTACGCAGGTCGATCTCCCACACCTGCGCCGGAGTGACGTAGCTGGTGTAGCTGACGCGCAGCACCGGCGACTCCCACTCCGAGTTACCCACGGTCCCCGCCGAGTAGAGCTCCTCGTCGAACTCCACCGGCTCGAACCGTCCCCACCCGCCGGCCGCGTCGGAGACGTCCATGACCGCCAGCTGCTCGATCGCGTTCTCCCGGGTGGCCAGCACGATGTGGTCGGAGAAGCAGTCCACCCCCTCCACCCGGACGTCGTCCCGGTGCGGGACGAGCACCCGGTAGGAGTCGTCCGTGAAACTGCCGACCGTCCCCACGGGGCAGTGGCCGACCTCACCGTTGGGCAGTCCGTCCAGTTCCTCGCGCACCACGATCCACTCGTCCGCACCGCCGACCACCACGTGGTCGACGTCGTACTGCACGTCCTTCTCCCGGGGGCGGACGCAGGTCAGCTCACCCTCCGGGTCCCCCGTCTCCTCCGACACGTCGAGGTACCAGGTCTCCGACGTCGTCTTCGACGCTGTCGACACCAGCAGGAAACGCTCCGAGCGCGTCACACCCACCCCGGTCCAGTAGGCCTCGTCCTCCTCACGGAACACGCAGACGTCCGCGCTCACCGGGGTCCCCACCCGGTGCCGCCAGACCTCGTGGGGACGCCAGGCGTCGTCCACCCGCTGGTAGAAGAGGTAGTCGTCGCCGACCCACGTCGCGCCGTAGGCGACGTCCTCCAGGACGTCGTCCAGCAGCACACCGTTGGACAGGTCCCTGATCCGCAGGGTGAAACGCTCGTCGCCGACGGTGTCGGTCGAGTACGCCAGCAGGGTGCCGTCCACGGTGACGCTCGCCGCCCCCAGGCTGAAGAACTCCTCCCCCTCCGCCAGGACGTTGCAGTCCAGCATGACCTGCTCACGCGCAGCCGGCTCGCCGGGAACGATCTCCGGCGGGGTCCAGGGGTCCGCCTCATCGACGGGGATCCGGCACATCGTGGGGTAGCTCTTCCCCTCCTCCGTACGGGAGAAGTACCACCACTGCCCCGACCGTACCGGCACCGACAGGTCGGTCTCCCGGATCCTCGACTTCACCTCGTTGAAGACCGCGTCCTCCAACGGCTTGAGGTGGGCGGTCCTGGCGTCGGTGTACGCGTTCTCCGCGGTGAGGTGGGCGAGGACCTCGGAGTTGTCCTTGTCGCGCAGCCACTCGTAGTCGTCGACGACATCACGCCCGTGGAAACTACGGGTGACGGGCTTCTTCTTCGCTACCGGCGGGTTGGGATCCATGGGTCACGATCGTAGCGTGCCCCGTCAGCGGTCAGTGCAGGTGCCGATCCAGTCGGCGAAACGACGACCCGAGATCCGCTCGTAGGCGTCGACGTACCGCTCGCGGGTCGCCTCCACGACCGGGCCCGGGAGCTCCGGCGGCGGGGTCCCCTCACTGCGGTCCCACCCGGACTTCGGACCGGTCAGCCAGTTGCGCACGTACTGCTTGTCGAAACTGGGCTGGACCTTCCCCTCCTCGTAGGAGTCCGCCGGCCAGTAGCGCGACGAGTCGGGGGTCAGCACCTCGTCTCCGAGAACCAGGTTGCCGTCACGGTCCAGCCCGAACTCGAACTTGGTGTCGGCCAGGATGATGCCGTGCTCCGCGGCGATCCCCGCGGCCTGGGTGTAGATCGCGATCGACGCCTCACGCAGCTCCTCGGCCCGCTCCCGGCCGAGCCGGTCGACGACCACGTCGAAGGAGACGTTCTCGTCGTGGTCGCCGATCTCGGCCTTGGTGGCGGGGGTGAAGATCGGTTCCGGCAGCTTCGACGACTCGGTCAGGCCGTCCGGCAGCGGGACACCGCACACCGCCCCGTTCTCCCGGTACTCCGCGAGGCCGGAACCGGTGAGGTAGCCACGCACCACGCACTCGAAGGGCAGCATGTCCAGCTTGCGGCATACCTGCGCACGGCCCAGGGACTTCTGCGGGATCCGCCCGTCGTCGGCGGGGCCGGCCAGGTGGTTCGGGAAGTCGATGCGTCCGAAGAAGAAGTCGCTCATGGCGGTGAGCACCCGTCCCTTGTCCGGGATCGGGGTCTCCAGCACGAAGTCGAAGGCGGAGATCCGGTCGGTGGCCACCATGAGCAGGGTGTCCTCGTCGATCTCGTAGATCTCGCGGACCTTTCCCGCGGAGAAATGGGTGTAGTCGGACAAGTCGGGTCGCATGGCCTGCAGAGTCTAGCCCCCGCGTCCGGCAATCTCCACGCGCCCCCTGCGCGGGAAAGTGACGGGGTTTCACGTTTCACCATGCGAGACACGGGAGGTTCACTAAACTTTGCATTTTCGACGTTTCCTGTACACCTCACGAAAGTGCCTTCCATGAGAATCCGACCACGTCGGGCAGTGGCGGCGGCCCTCACCGGGATCGCCCTGCTGCTCTCCGCGACGGCGTGTGTACCGGACCGGGACGACATCCCGTCCGACTACATCACGTTCTTCGGCGGCGAACCACAGAATCCGCTGCTCACCACCAACACCAACGAGATCCAGGGCGGTGAGGTCCTCCGCGCCATGTACACCGGGCTGGTCGGCTACACCCCGGAGGGCGAACCCTACAACGCCGTGGCGGAGGAGATCGAGCCGAACAGCGACTCGTCCAGCTTCCACGTCACCCTGAAGGAGGGCTGGACCTTCACCAACGGGGAACCCGTGACCTCCGCCAGCTTCATCGACGCCTGGAACTTCGGCGCGACCTCCGCCAACGCCCAACTGGGCGCAGACTTCTTCTCCGCCATCGAGGGCTACGACGACGTCGCCGGGGAGGACGCCACCGCGTCCGAGATGTCCGGGCTCACCGAGATCAACGACCGGGAGTTCACCGTCGACCTGTCCGCGCCGGACGCGTCCTTCCCCACCCAGCTGGGGTACTACGCCTTCTCCCCGCTGCCGCAGGTCGCCTTCGACGACATCGACGCCTTCGCCAACCACCCGATCGGCAACGGCCCCTACATGCTCGACGGGGACGACGCCTGGCAGCACAACGTGTCGATCACCCTGAAGGCCAACCCGGACTACGCCGGCGAGGACAAGGCGAAGAACCCCGGGATCGCCTTCAAGCACTACTCCGACGTCGCCACCGCCTACGCCGACCTGCAGTCCGGCGGGCTGGACCACATGCGTGAGAACGTCGGCCCCCGGGCGATGCCCACCTACCGGCTCGACTTCCCCGACAGCAACGACGACGCCCCCTACGCCGCCATCCAGAACTTCACCATCCCCGAGAACCTCCCCGGATTCCAGACGGACGAGGAGGGCCGGCTGCGCCGCGCGGCGATCTCCATGGCGATCGACCGGGAACTCATCATCGACAAGCTCTTCTTCGGCGGCCGGGAGGTCGCCGAGGACTTCGGCGCCCCGACCCTCGAGGGCGGCATCGCCGACGTCCCCGGCAAGGAGGTCCTGACCTTCCAGCCGGAGAAGGCCCGCGAACTCTGGGAGCGGGCCAACCGGATCCGCCCCTACAGCGGGGACACCTTCCAGATCGCCTACAACGCCGACGGCGGCCACCAGCAGTGGGTCGAGGGCGTGACCAACAGCATCCGCCAGGTGCTGGGCATCCGGGCCTCCGGCAAGGCCTACCCCACCTTCCAGGCACAACGCGACGCCATCGTGAACCGCACCGTGGGCTCCGCCTTCCGCTCCGGCTGGAACGCCGACTACCCGTCCATCTCGTCCTTCCTCGTCTCGAACTACCGCACCGGCGGCGGCTCGAACGACGGCGACTACTCCAACCCGAGGTTCGACGACCTGCTCGCCAAGGCGTCCGCCGCACCGGACTCCGGGGCCGCCCAGCCCTTCTACGACCGGGCGCAGGCCGTGCTGATGGAGGACCTGCCGCAGATCCCGTTGTGGTACTACGCCGCGACCACGGCCTGGAACCCTGACCTGCACGGGGTGCAGACCAACTGGCAGGGTATGCCGGTCTACACCGAGATCACGAAGGACGGTGAGTGACCGTGTGGTGGTACCTCGGTAAACGACTCCTCCAGCTCATCCCCGTCTTCTTCGGGGCGACGTTCCTCATCTACGCCATGGTCTTCCTCATGCCGGGAGACCCCGTCCTCGCCCTGGCCGGCGACAAGGCCGCCGAACCGGCCGTCCTCGACCAGATCCGCGCGGACTACAACCTGGACAAGCCCTTCATCGTCCAGTACCTGCTCTTCCTCGGCGGCTTCTTCACCGGTGACATGGGCACCACCTTCTCCGGACGTGCGGTCACCGAGGTGCTCGCCGAGACCTTCCCGATCACCGTCCGGCTGGCGCTGATGGCCCTGGTGATCGAGGCGGTGATGGGCATCGTCTTCGGCCTCGTCGCCGGCCTGCGCAAGGGTTCCTGGTTCGACTCGACCCTGCTCGTGGTCTCCCTGTTCATCATCGCGGTGCCGACGTTCGTCATCGGCTTCGTCGGGCAGTTCCTGTTCGGCATCCAGTGGGGACTGGTCTCACCGACCGTCGGCTCCGACGGCTCCTTCAGCAAGCTGCTGCTCCCCGCCGTCGTGCTCGGCATGGTCTCCTTCGCCTACGTCCTGCGGCTCACCCGGTCGGAGGTCGCGCAGAACCTGCGCGCCGACTTCGTGCGCACCGCCTCGGCCCGCGGACTCTCCCGCGGCGTCGTGGTCCGCGACCACGTCCTGCGCAACTCCCTGGTCCCGGTCGTCACCTTCCTCGGCGCCGACCTCGCCGTACTCATGGGCGGCGCGATCGTCACCGAGGGCATCTTCAACATCAACGGGGTCGGCGGGCTGATCTTCCAGTCCGTCAGCATCGGCGAGGCCCCCACCGTGGTCAGCGTCGTCACGATCCTCGTGGTGGTCTTCGTGGTGGCCAACCTCATCATCGACCTGCTCTACGCCCTGCTCGACCCGAGGATCCGATATGCCTGACACACACCCCCGTAACCAGCGCTGGGTCACCGACGTCGTCACCGAGGACGTCCTGACCCGCGACCAGCTCCTCCCCGAGGACGCCCCCGCCGGATTCTGGGGCACGGCCTGGCGGAACCTCCGCCGCCGCCCCATGTTCTGGATCTCGACGGTGATCATCCTCGCCGTCCTGCTCGTCACCGTCTTCCCCGGGCTGTTCACCTCGACCGACCCCACCGCCGCCGCCCTGGAGGACTCCCTCGAACCCGCACGCGACGGCCACCCCTTCGGCTTCACCCAGCAGGGCTACGACGTCTTCGCACGCACCGTCTACGGCGCCCGGGCGTCCGTGGTCACCGGCCTGGTGACCACCCTCGTCGTCGCCGTCCTCGGTGTGGTCATCGGCTCACTCGCCGGCTACCTCGGCGGGTGGGCCGACGCCGTCCTGTCGCGGCTGACAGACATCTTCTTCGCCGTCCCGCTGCTGCTCGCCGCCATCGTGCTGATGCAGCTCTTCGACGTCCGCAACGTGTGGACGGTCGTCCTGGTGCTCTCCGCCTTCGGCTGGCCGCAGATGGCCCGCATGGTCCGCGGGGCCGTCCTCCAGGCGAAGAACAACGAGTACGTGCAGGCCTCGCGCGCCCTCGGCCTGAGCCGGGGCGGCATCCTCGTCCGGCACGTCCTGCCGAACTGCCTGGCCCCGATCATCGTCATGATGACCACCAACCTCGGCATCTACATCGTCGCCGAGGCGACCCTGTCGTACCTCGGCGTCGGCCTTCCGCCGGACACCGTGTCCTGGGGCAACGACATCTCCGCCGCGCAGGACGTCCTGCGGCTCTCCCCGGAGATCCTGTTCTACCCGGCCGGTGCCCTGGCGGTCACCGTCCTGGGCTTCATCCTGTTGGGCGACACCCTCAAGGACGCCCTCGACCCGAAGGAGCGCACACGATGAGCGACCAACCACTGCTGTCCATGCGCGGCGTCGACATCGCCTTCGGCACGCGGAAGGACCCCTCCCCCACCGTCTTCGGTGTCGACCTGGACATCTGGCCCGGCGAGACCGTCGCCGTCGTCGGAGAGTCGGGCTCCGGAAAGTCCACCACCGCCATGAGCGTCATGGGCCTGCTCCCCGGCGACGGCCACGTCACCGACGGCACCATCACCTTCAAGGGAGAGGAGATCACCCACGCCTCCCCGAAACGGTTCACCGAACTGCGCGGCGACAGCATCGGCCTCGTCCCGCAGGACCCGATGAGCAACCTCAACCCCGTGTGGTCGGTCGGCCACCACCTCAAGGAGGCTCTGAAGGCCAACGGCATCGCCACCGGGTCCGCCGCCCACACCCGGGCGGTGGAGCTCCTCGGCGAGGCCGGGCTGCCGGACGCCGACCGCAGGATCAGCCAGTACCCCCACCAGTTCTCCGGCGGCATGCGCCAACGCGCCCTGATCGCCTGCGGACTGGCGGCACGCCCCGACCTGCTCATCGCCGACGAACCGACCTCGGCGCTGGACGTGACCGTGCAACGGCAGATCCTCGACCACCTGCAGAGCCTCACCGAGGAGCTCGGCACGGCCGTACTGCTCATCACCCACGACCTGGGACTGGCCGCCGAACGCGCCGACCGGATCGTGGTGATGAGCCAGGGCCATGTCGTGGAGTCCGGCCCCGCACTCGAGATCCTCCAGGACCCGCACCACCCCTACACCCGCAAGCTCGTCGCCGCAGCCCCGTCGATCGGGGCCCGACGCAGCGACGTGCAGGTGACGGAGAGCAGCGACGCCGCTGACACGGCGGGCACGGCGGGCACGGCGGGCACGGCGGGCACGGCGGGCACGGCGGGCACGGCGGACGAGGCACCGCTGATCACCGTCGAGAACCTGACCAAGGTCTTCAAGGTGCCCGGCGACAAGCCCTGGCGGAAGGAGGACTTCACCGCCGCCGACGACATCAACTTCTTCCTGCGTCGGGGACGGACACTGGCGCTGGTCGGCGAGTCCGGCTCCGGCAAGTCCACCGTCGCCCAGATGGTGCTGGGGCTGCTGAAGCCCACCTCGGGCACCGTCACCTTCGACGGCACGGACGTCACCGGCCTGGACAAGAAGGAGGAGCTCGCCTTCCGCCGCCGCGTCCAGCCGGTCTTCCAGAACCCCTACGGTTCGGTGGACCCGATGTACTCGGTGTTC
This sequence comes from Corynebacterium sp., assembly GCF_022712195.1. GTDB lineage: Bacteria > Actinomycetota > Actinomycetes > Mycobacteriales > Mycobacteriaceae > Corynebacterium. The sequence goes on from NZ_JALAGY010000007.1 coordinate 39,022, forward strand.
AACACCATCGCCGAACCGCTGAAGATCCACGGTGTCGGGACGAAGAAGGAACGCGAGAGCCGGGTCCGCGAACTGCTGGACCTCGTGGCGATGCCGCAGTCCATGATGTCGCGCTTCCCCGGGGAACTCTCCGGCGGGCAGCGCCAGCGCGTGGCGATCGCCCGTGCCATGGCACTGGGGCCGGAGGCGCTGATCCTCGACGAGGCGGTGAGCGCCCTCGACGTCCTGGTGCAGTCGCAGGTGCTGGACCTGCTGAACCAGCTGCAGCGTGACATGGGGCTGACCTACCTCTTCATCACCCACGACCTTGCGGTGGTAAAGCAGATCGCCGACGAGACGCTGGTGATGCAGCACGGCAGGATCGTGGAGCGCGGCGAGACCGACGACCTCTTCGACCGTCCGGAGCAGGCGTACACGCGCCGGCTGCTGGACTCCATCCCCGGTGGGACGATCCCCCTTCACCAGGGGTAGCCCCGGGCGGATCTCAGAAGAGGTGCCGCACGACGTTGTCCGGGCCGTTCAGGAACCGACGCCAGTTGCGGACCAGCGCCAGGTCGTCGTACTCTCTGCGGTGGATCCCGGTGTCGTCGAGTTCCAGTATCTCCGCACCCGGCGCCGAGGCGAGCAGGGGCGAGTGGGTGGCCAGGACCACCTGTGAACCCTGCTCCAGGAGCCGGCCGATCCGGGCGAGCAGCAGCAGGCACCCGTTGAAGGACAGGGCCGACTCCGCCTCGTCGAAGATCCAGAGCCCCCTGATCCCCGCCCGGTCGGTGACGAACTCGAGGAAGGATTCACCGTGGCTCTGGAAGTTGTGCCGCCCGGTGCCCGCGATCCCGTCGAGGTAGGCGAAGTGGCCGTGCATGGTCTCTGCGCGGAGGAACACACCCTTCCTCGGGGCACCTCCCTCACGGACCAGGGTAAGGTTCTCCGCCAACCCGGACTCCGTCCTCTGGGTGGAGTGCATCGCACTGCGTGTACCACCCTCAGGATTGAGCCCGTAGGCCTCGGCGACCGCCTCGACCAGCGTGGACTTCCCCGAACCGTTCTCCCCGACGAGCACGGTGAGACGTGACAGGTCGAGACCGTTGTCCAGGACGTCCCTGACCGCGGGGACGGTCGCCGGCCAGGCGGACCGGTCGGCCGGGTGGAGACCGAGCTCCTTCACCCTGCGGACCGGAAGCGGAGGGGGACGTCGCATGCCGCCGAGTGTACCGGCCCCGTCCACCACCCCCGACCGTGCCCGTATCGGGAGAGGTACCGGACGGCTCCGGGGGTGACGGGCGGCCGGCCGCCCCACCCACCCTTTCCGAAACAGAACATTTACCTCCGGTGACGGTGGCATAGTGGACGCCGCAACCATGTGTCAGCAGTCACAGCGCCGCCTGGGGCCACTGGCACGGTCACGTTCCCGAGTCTCTAGGAGTCCCACCCCGTGGAGAAGCACACCGTCCGCGTCCACCCTTCCGCCGAAGAGTTCCCGAAGAAGGAGCATCTGGCCTGGAAGGTCGCCGAAGTCGCGGCCGACCCGGTGGCCGTCCCGCAGGAGTCCGCCGACATGGCGGTCAACCGCATCATCGACAACGCATCCGTGGCCGTCGCGTCCGTCCTGCGCCGCCCGCCGTCGACGGCACGCTCCCAGGCCCTGAGCCACCCCTACTCCCCCGGTGCGACGGTCTTCGGCGTGCCCGGCACCTACTCCCCGGAGTGGGCGGCGCTGGCCAACGGCACGGCCGTGCGTGAGCTCGACTTCCACGACACCTTCCTCGCCGCGGAGTACTCCCACCCGGGCGACAACATCCCGCCGATCCTGGCGACCGCCCAGCACAAGGGCCTGTCGGGCGCCGAGCTGGTGCGCGGCATCGTCACCGGCTACGAGATCCAGGTGGACCTGGTCAAGGGCATCTGCCTGCACGAGCACAAGATCGACCACGTCGCGCACCTCGGCCCGTCCGTGGCCGCCGGTATCGGCACGCTGCTGGAGCTCGACACCGAGACCATCTACCAGGCGATCGGCCAGGCGCTGCACACCACCACCGCGACCCGTCAGTCCCGCAAGGGCCTGATCAGCTCGTGGAAGGCCTTCGCTCCGGCGTTCGCCGGCAAGATGGCCATCGAGGCGGTCGACCGTGCGATGCGCGGCGAGGGTGCACCGTCACCGATCTGGGAGGGCGAGGACGGCGTCATCGCCTGGATGCTGGACGGCAAGGACGCCGAGTACGTCGTCCCGCTGCCGGGTGCCGGCGAGGAGAAGCGCGGCATCCTGGACACCTACACCAAGGAGCACTCCGCGGAGTACCAGTCCCAGGCGCCGATCGACCTGGCCCGCCGGATGGGCCGGAAGCTCCGCGACGAGGGACACGACCTGTCCGACATCGAGTCCGTCGTGCTGCACACCAGCCACCACACCCACTACGTGATCGGCACCGGTGCCAACGACCCGCAGAAGTTCGACCCGGACGCCTCCCGTGAGACGCTGGACCACTCCGTGATGTACATCTTCGCCGTCGCACTGGAGGACGGCGAGTGGCACCACGAGCGCAGCTACTCCCCGGAGCGCGCCCACCGTCCGGAGACCATCGAGCTGTGGAACAAGATCAGCACCGTCGAGGACCCCGAGTGGACCCGCCGCTACCACTCCACCGACCCGGACGAGAAGGCCTTCGGTGCCCGTGCCGTGATCACCCTGCAGGACGGGACGGTCCTCGAGGACGAGCTGGCCGTCGCCGACGCCCACCCGCTGGGCGCGCACCCGTTCACCCGTGAGCAGTACATCGGCAAGTTCCGGACCCTGGCCGACGGACTGGTCGACGAGAAGGAGCAGGACCGCTTCCTCGAGGCCGCGACCAACACCCTGGAGCTGGGCCCCGGCGACCTCAACCAGCTGACCGTCACCTTCTCCGAGGACGTGCTGGCCCGCGCACCGAAGATCCCCGGGGGGCTGTTCTAGATGCCGGGCCTGTTCTCCAGCGCAGTCACCCCCACCGATCGCCGTAAGGCGTTCCGCGAGGCGTTGACCTCAGGCACGATCCAGCGTCTCCCCGGTGCGTTCTCCCCCCTGGTGGCCCGGGCCATCCAGGAGGCCGGGCTGGACGGCGTCTACGTCTCCGGGGCGGTCGTCGCCGCGGACCTGGCGCTGCCGGACATCGGACTGACCACGCTCACCGAGGTGGCGGGACGCTCCCGACAGATCGCCCGGGCCACGGACCTGCCCGTCCTGGTCGACGCGGACACCGGGTTCGGTGAGCCGATGTCGGCCGCGCGCACCGTCAGCGAGCTCGAGGACGCCGGAGTGGCGGGCTGCCACCTGGAGGACCAGGTGAACCCGAAGCGCTGCGGCCACCTCGACGGCAAGGAGGTCGTCCCCACCGAGCTGATGCTGCGCAGGATCACCGCCGCGGTCAACGAGCGTCGCGACGACTCCTTCGTGATCTGCGCACGCACGGACGCGGCGGGTGTCGAGGGCATCGACTCCGCCATCGAGCGGGCGAAGGCCTACGCCGACGCCGGCGCCGACCTGATCTTCACCGAGGCGCTGCACACCCCGGCGGACTTCGAGAAGTTCCGCTCGGAGGTCGACACCCCGCTACTGGCGAACATGACCGAGTTCGGCAAGACCGAGCTGCTCAGCGCGCAGACGCTGCAGGACATCGGCTACAACGCCGTGATCTACCCGGTGACCACCCTGCGCATCGCCATGGGCCAGGTGGAGGCGGCGCTGTCCGACATCGCCGAGACCGGCACCCAGACCGGGTGGATCGACCGGATGCAGCACCGTTCCCGGCTGTACGAGCTCCTTCGCTACAGCGAGTACAACGCCTTCGACAACAACGTCTTCACCTACACGAGGCCGGACGGGAACTAGAACCCCACACCGCCACACACCACCGCGGTTGCCACCACCGACTGAAAGGACCATCCCTGATGAGCGAGAACAACCCCGAGATCCGTAAGGGCCTCAACGGCGTCGTCGTCGACTACACCGCCGTGTCCAAGGTCAACCCGGAGACCAACTCCCTGACCTACCGCGGCTACCCGGTGCAGGAGCTCGTGGAGCACTGCAGCTTCGAGGACGTGGCCTACCTGCTCTGGAACGGCGAGCTGCCCACCTGGCGCGAGCACCAGGAGTTCGGCCAGCGTGAGCGGGCGCTGCGCACGGTCAGCCGTGGCCTGCTGGACCTGATCAACTCGCTGCCGAAGACCGCCCACCCGATGGACGTCGTCCGCACGGCGGTGAGCTGGCTCGGCACGCAGGACGTCACGAACGAGGACAGCAGTTCCGACACGGTGCGCCGCACCGGGCTGAGCCTGCTGGCCAAGCTACCGGTGATCGTGGCCTACGACATGCGTCGCCGGCGCAACCTGGAGTTCATCCCGCCGTCGCGCACCCGGGACATCGCCTCGAACTTCCTGTACATGTGTTTCGGGGACGACCCGGACTCCCCGGCGAACAACATGGACGACGTCAAGGCGTTCGACCAGTCGCTGATCCTCTACGCCGAGCACTCCTTCAACGCCTCCACCTTCACCGGCCGGGTCATCACGTCCACCACCTCGGACGTCTACTCCGCGGTCACCGGTGCGATCGGAGCCCTGAAGGGTGCGCTGCACGGCGGCGCGAACGAGGCCGTGATGCACAACTTCCTCGAGGTCGACGACCCGGAGAAGGCCGAGGAGTGGGTGCTGGACAAGGCCGACAACAAGCAGAAGATCATGGGCTTCGGCCACCGCGTGTACAAGAAGGGCGACTCGCGGGTGCCGTCGATGGAGAAGGCGATGCGACGCACCGCCGCCAACCACGACGGTGAGAAGTGGGTCCGGATGTACGACAACATGCAGGCCGCGATGGAGAAGCGCACCGGCATCCTGCCGAACCTCGACTTCCCCGCCGGGCCGACGTACTACATGCTCGGCATCGACATCCCGTTCTTCACCCCCATCTTCGTGATGGCCCGCGTGGTCGGCTGGACCGCCCACATCGTGGAGCAGAACGAGTCGAACGCCCTGATCCGCCCGCTGAGCGCCTACAACGGCGAGGAGCAGCGCGTGGTCGCGGACAACCTCGGACGCTGACACAGCCCGGAATTCGTCCGGAACGCGCCCGTGCCGACGGTCTCCACCGTCGGCACGGGCGCGTCGCCGTCTGTCCCCACCCCTCGACAGTGGCGTGGATCACCAGTATCCTTTGAGACTGGTCTGACCACATATTTCTGACTGACCCCGACAGCACCCGGAAAGGACGCCTCACATGGCTGCCCCTGCGAACCCCGTCGACCCCGCCGTACCCGCCGGCACCACGACACCACTGCCCGCGTTCTCCAAGATCCTGGTCGCCAACCGCGGCGAGATCGCGGTGCGGGCCTTCCGCGCCGCCTTCGAGACCGGGGCGTCCACCGTCGCGGTCTACCCCCGTGAAGACCGCAACTCCTTCCACCGCTCCTTCGCCTCCGAGGCGGTGCGCATCGGCACCGAGGGTTCACCGGTCAAGGCCTACCTCGACATCGACGAGATCATCCGCGCGGCGAAGGCCACCGGCGCCGACGCGATCTACCCCGGCTACGGGTTCCTGTCGGAGAACGCCACCCTGGCCCGCCGCGCCGCGGACAACGGCATCACCTTCATCGGCCCGGATCCCGACACCCTGGACCTCACCGGTGACAAGGCCGCCGCGGTGGAGGCCGCCAAGGCCGCGGGCCTGCCGATCCTCGACGACTCCGCGCCCAGCGCCGACATCGACGAGCTGGTCTCCTTCGCCGAGGGCCGGGACTACCCGTTGTTCGTCAAGGCCGTCGCCGGTGGCGGCGGTCGTGGTATGCGGTTTGTCGGTTCCCCTGAGGAGTTGGCTGTCCGGGCCGCGGAGGCCTCGCGTGAGGCCGAGGCCGCGTTCGGTGACCCGCGGGTCTACATCGAGCGTGCGGTGATCAACCCGCAGCACATCGAGGTGCAGATCCTCGGTGACGCCACCGGTGAGGTGGTGCACCTCTACGAGCGGGACTGTTCCCTGCAGCGCCGGCACCAGAAGGTCGTGGAGATCGCCCCGGCCCAGCACCTGGACCCGGTGCTGCGTGAGCGGATCTGCGCTGATGCGGTGCGGTTCTGCGAGTCGATCAACTACACCGGTGCCGGCACCGTGGAGTTCCTCGTCGACGAGGACGGCAACCACGTGTTCATCGAGATGAACCCGCGTATCCAGGTCGAGCACACCGTCACCGAGGAGGTGACCCAGGTTGACCTGGTGAAGTCGCAGATGCACATCGCCGCCGGGGCGACCCTTGAGCAGCTGGGGCTGCGCCAGGACGACATCGTCACCCGCGGGGCGGCCCTGCAGTGCCGGATCACCACCGAGGACCCGTCCAACGGGTTCCGCCCCGACACCGGCACGGTCACCGCCTACCGTTCCCCCGGTGGCGCGGGTGTGCGTCTGGACGGTGCGGCGAGTCTGGGCGGGGAGATCACCGCCCACTTCGACTCGATGCTGGTGAAGATGACCTGCCGTGGGGCGGACTTCGCCCAGGCGGTGGCCCGCGCCGAGCGCGCCCTGGCGGAGTTCACCGTGTCCGGGGTGGCGACCAACATCGGTTTCCTGCGCGCGATGCTGCGTGAGGACGACTTCCGTCACCGTCGTATCGCCACGTCGTTCATCGCCGAGCACCCGCACCTGCTGTCGGCCCCGCCGGCCGATGATGAGCCGGGCCGGATCCTGGACTACCTGGCCGACGTCACCGTCAACCAGCCTCACGGTGCGCTGCCGACCGAGGTGGTGCCCTACCGTAAGCTGCCGGAGGTGGTGCCGGTGAACAACGCCCGTCACCCCGGCGGGCCCCGTCGTGGTGACGCGGCCGAGTCGTTGCCGCGTGGGTCGCGTGACCTGCTGCGTGACCTCGGGCCGCAGCGGTTCGCCCGCCGGCTGCGCGACGCCGAGGCGTTGGGGGTCACCGACACGACTTTCCGTGACGCCCACCAGTCGTTGTTGGCGACCAGGGTGCGCACCAACCCGCTGGTCGACGCCGCCGACGCGGTCGCCCGGCTGACCCCGGGGCTGCTGTCCGTGGAGGCCTGGGGCGGGGCGACGTTCGACGTGGCCCTGCAGTTCCTGCACGAGGACCCCTGGGACCGGCTCGACCAGTTGCGTGCGGCGATGCCGAACACCAACATCCAGATGCTGCTGCGTGGGCGCAACACCGTCGGCTACACCCCCTACCCCGACATCGTGGCCGACCGGTTCGTCGCCGAGGCCGCGGCGTCCGGGGTGGACATCTTCCGTATCTTCGACGCGCTCAACGACGTCGACCAGATGCGCCCGGCCGTCGAGGCGGTGCTGTCCACCGGCACCGCCGTCGCCGAGGTCGCCATGGCCTACTCCGGGGACCTGTCCGACCCCGGTGAGGACCTCTACACCCTGGACTACTACCTGCGCCTGGCCGAGCGGATCGTGGAGTCCGGGGCCCATGTGCTGGCGGTCAAGGACATGGCCGGGCTGCTGCGCCCGGCCGCGGCGAGAACCCTGGTCACCGCGCTGCGGGAGAACTTCGACCTGCCGGTGCACCTGCACACCCACGACACCGCCGGTGGCCAGTTGGCGACCTACCTCGCCGCGGCGTCCGCCGGGGTCGACGCCGTCGACGGTGCGTCCGCCGCGTTGGCGGGCACGACCTCGCAGCCGTCACTGTCGGCGATCGTCGCCGCGTTCGCCCACACCCCACGCGACACCGGGATCAGCCTGGAGGCGGTGAACTCGATGGAGCCGTACTGGGAGGCGGTGCGCGCGCTGTACAGTCCCTTCGAGTCGGGTCTGCCGGGGCCCACCGGGCGGGTGTACCGCCATGAGATCCCCGGCGGGCAGCTGTCCAACCTGCGCACCCAGGCCACCGCGTTGGGGCTGGGTGATCGCTTCGAGTTGATTGAGCAGGCCTACGCCGAGGTCAATGAGCTGCTGGGCCGTCCGACCAAGGTCACCCCCTCGTCGAAGGTCGTCGGCGACCTGGCGCTGCACCTGGTCGGTGCCGGGGTGAGTGTGGCGGACTTCGCCGCTGACCCGCAGCGCTACGACATCCCCGCCAGTGTGGTCGCCTTTCTGCGCGGGGAGCTGGGCACCCCGCCGGGTGGGTGGCCTGAACCGTTGCGTAGCCGCGCCCTGGAGGGTCGTGGGGACACCGGGTCGCGCACCGTGGAGGTGCCCGACGAGGACAAGGCACTGCTCGAAGGTGACCGGCAGTCGCGTCGTGGTGTGTTGAGCCGGCTGCTGTTCCCGAAGGAGACCGCCGGGTTCGACGAGCACCGCCGCAGTTTCGGTGACGTGTCGATCCTGACTGACCGACAGTTCCTCTACGGGCTGGTCGAGGGTGAGGAGACGGTGGTGCGGATCAAGGGTAACCCGCCGATGGTGGTGCGCCTGGATGCTGTCGGTGAGCCCGATGAGAAGGGTATGCGTCAGGTGGTGTGCACGGTCAACGGGCAGATCCGTCCGATGCGGGTGCGTGACCGGTCGGTGGAGTCGGTCACCGCGGCGGCGGAGAAGGCCGACCCGTCGGTGGCCGGGCACGTGTCGGCGCCGTTCGCCGGTGTGGTCACCGTGACCGCGTCGGTGGGTGACACCGTCGCCGCCGGGGATGCGGTGGCGGTGATCGAGGCGATGAAGATGGAGGCGTCGATCACCGCCCCGGTCGCCGGTACCGTCGCGCGTGTGGTGATGACCCAGCCGACGAAGGTCGAGGGCGGCGACCTCCTCGTCGTCGTGGACGAAGCCGAGGAATAGGCGGCCGGGCCGCCCACCTCACAGGACGGGTCCGCGGGACCCGTCCACGACCCTCTTCATCACCATCGTGGAGTTCAGCCGTTCCACCCCGGGGAGGGTGCCGAGGACGGCGTCGTAGAGCTCCTGGAAGCCGGTCATGTCCCTGGTCAGTGTGCGCAGGATGTAGTCGGTCTCCCCGAACAGACGCTCGGCGGAGACGATGGCTGGCTCGTCGGTGACCGCCTCCTCGAAGGCGGCGACGGTGGCCTGGTCCGTCCTGCCCATCGTCACCATGACCAGCGCCTCGAAGGCCAGCCCGAGCGCCCCGGGGTCCACCGCCGCGTGGTATCCCCGGATCACCCCGGTGTTCTCGAGGTCGCGCAGCCGACGGTGGCAGGTCGACACGCTCAACCGGGCGTGGTCGGCGAGGTCGGTGACGCTCATCCGCCCGTCATCCTGGAGCAGTGAGATAATTTTCCGGTCTATCGCGTCCATGGCGAACATTATCCCACAACCACCGCCGTATGCACCGAAACTTCGAAACACATTCGGCCTGACCTGCAATAAGATCCCATGGCATGGAAGCTTCTCTGGTCCTGCAGTTCGCCGTCACGTCCGCACTACTGACCATGATGCCCGGCGCCGACTGGGCCTACGTGATCACCACCGGCGCCCGCAGCCGGTCAGTCGTCCCACCTGTGCTCGGCCTCGCCAGCGGATACGTCCTGCTCGTCGCCGCCGTCGCGGTGGGCGTCGGCGCCCTGGTGTCGACACACCCCGACATCCTCACCGTCGTGACGTTCGTCGGTGCCTGCTACATCATCTACCTGGGAGTGAGCACCCTGCGCGACCTGCGGGGCGCCGACGGGACGCCACTGCTCACCGACGGCGACGCCCCCGCCGACGGCACCGACGGGCTGCGCCTGTACCTGCGGGGTATGGGGGTCAGCGGCATCAACCCGAAGGCGATGCTGATGCTGCTCGTGCTCCTGCCGCAGTACCTCACCCCCGACGGCTGGAGCTCCACCGCCCAGACCGGGCTGCTCGGCGGCATCTTCATCGCCGAGGTGCTGGTCGTCTACTTCGGAGTGGCCCTGTTCGCCCGCTCGGTCCTGGTCGGACGCCCCCGTCTCAACACCGTGGTCACCGCACTCTCCGGCGTGCTGCTCACCGCCTTCGGCGGATGGCTGCTGCTCGAGGTCCTCGGAGGCTAGAGGATCTCGGCCGGGCGGTAGGATGCCAATACCCCTCACTAATCCCCCACTCCGCCGTAGTCGGAAGACTTTCATAATCCTCCGGTTGAAACTCCCCGCATTTTACATAAGCCCAGCGACCTGCCGCATGGTTCATATTTCCGGGAGGAAACCCGGACCCCCGGCCGAGACCACCGTAATGACAGCCCACAAGATAAGGGCGACAAAATCTTTCGGGAATGCTAGCTTGTCGTCAAGCATCCCCCGGGTGCCACTGAAGAAACCTGCATCCGACCGGAAGGAGATTGCCCCGTGAAGCTCCATGCACCCACCCACATCCCGGCCGTCGCCCTGTCCGTGACAATGCCGGTGGCAATGCCGGTGGCAATCCTTCCCTCCGTCACCAACAATGAGCCCGCCGTCCATACAACCCCTCGGGGGACAGAGGACTACTTCTCCTGATGGAACCTGACCAGTTTTCCACGAGAAGCGCCCACGAGAGCCGCGTCTCCGCACCACTGTCCGCGGCAGTGAGTTTCATTTTTCTCTACGGAGCGGTATCGCTTTCCGCAAGCTCCTTACGTGCGGACATTCTGGTGGTGGGAAGTATAGCCTCCGCAGTCCTCGTCACAATTCTGGAGTTCATCACCGCGAAGAAATCACGCATCTCCGTGCTACTGGGTTTTGCGCTCGTCGCCGGCGCAGCGGTGGTCGCCGGGCTCTCGTAGATGTCATGGGCGAAAGCACCGTGCACGACGTCGACCCCGAAGAAGCTCCCCGGGCCTGACGGCACCGGGGAGCTTCTTCTCCAGGTATGCAGGTTCCTGCTGCCCAGCTCAGAGGATCTCGGCCGGACGGTAGGACGCCGCGTCCGGGTGCGCGTCGACCAGGGCCCCGATCCGGACCAGGACGCGGTCCACCTGGTCCTCCGCGGCCCCGATGAACGCGTGGCGGTCAGCGAGCGCCGCCGTCAACGCGTCCTCGTCCAACGGAAGCCGGTCATCGGCCGCCAGTCGCTGCACGAGATCCTGGTCGGCACCGTTCTCCCGCATGTTCAGTGCCACCGCGACAGCGTTCTCCTTGATGACCTCGTGGGCGGTCTCCCGTCCCACACCGGCGCGCACCGCAGCCATGAGGATGCGGGTGGTGGCCAGGAACGGCAGGTAGCGCTCGAGCTCCCGGTCGATCATCGCCGGGAAGGCCCCGAACTCGTCGAGGACCGTGAGGAAGGTCTCGCACATGCCGTCGAAGGCGAAGAACGCGTCCGGGAGGGCGACACGACGCACCACCGAACAGAAGACGTCCCCCTCGTTCCACTGGGAACCTGCCAGGTCAGAGGCCATGGTCATGTAGCCGCGGAGGATGATCTGCAACCCCCCGACACGCTCACAGGACCGCGCGTTCATCTTGTGCGGCATGGCCGACGAGCCGACCTGCCCCTCCTTGAACCCCTCAGTGACCGTCTCATTGCCCGCCATCAGACGGATCGTCATCGACAGCGAGGACATCGAGGCGCCCAGTTCCACCAGCGCCGACAGGGCGTCGAAGTCGAGTGAACGCGGGTACACCTGGCCCACGGAGTCGAAGATCCGGGCGAAACCGAGCTCCCCGGCGATGGTCTGCTCGAGTGAGGCCAGCTTCTCCGGGTCACCGCCGAGCAGGTCCAGCATGTCCTGGCTGGTGCCCATCGGCCCCTTGACCCCGCGCAGGGGGTAGCGGTCCAGGAGGTTCTCGATGCGCTCGATGCCGACCATCAGCTCATCCGCCGCGGAGGCGAAACGCTTGCCCAGGGTGGTCGCCTGTGCCGCGACATTGTGGGAACGCCCCGCCATCACCAGGGACCTGTAGTCCGCCGCGTGGCGCCCGATCTGGGCGAGGACGGCGACAGCCTTGTCGCGGGCGATGGTCAGCGACCGGTGGATCTGCAGCTGTTCCACGTTCTCGGTGAGGTCCCGGCTGGTCATCCCCTTGTGGATGTCCTCGTGGCCTGCCAGCGCGTTGAACTCCTCGATGCGGGCCTTGACGTCGTGCCGGGTGACCTTCTCACGCTCGGCGATGGAGTCCAGGTCGATGGTGCCGATGACCTTCTCGTAGTCGGCGATCGCCTCGTCGGCGATGTCCACCCCCAGGTTCTTCTGGGCCCTCATCACCGCTATCCACAGCCGGCGCTCCATGAGGATCTTGTCCTCAGGGCTCCAGATGGCGGTGAGTTCAGCGGAGGCGTAGCGGTTCGCCAGGACATTCGAGATCTTTTTCTTGTCAGCCACGGCACCCAGTATCCCACAACCCGCGGCCGCAGTGACCACCGTGGTTACGGGGAGACGCCCGCGCGTTCACCCACGGACGACACCGTCGTACCCGCTGACCCGCGTGACCCCCTCACCGTCCCGCCTGGCAGACCGGGCACCAGTAGATCTTCCGCGCGGCCATCTCCCCCACCTCCACCGGCGTCCCGCAGACCAGACAGGGCAGACCGGCCCGACGGTAGACGTAGACCTCACCACCGTGGTCGTCCTTGCGCGGCTCGCGTCCCATCGCCTCCGGCGTGTGCTCGTCACGAACCGTGTCGATCCGTCCGTGTTCCAGGCCGTACTCCATCAGGCCGACCATGTCGTCCCAGATTTCCTGCAGCTCCCCGTCGGTGAGCGAGGTACCCGGCAGGTTCGGGTCGATCCCGGCGCGGAACAGGGCCTCGGTGCGGTAGATGCTGCCCACGCCCGCGTACATCGACTGGTCCATCAGCAGTGCACCGACAGGCTTCGACGACCGCCGTGTCCGTGCGAAGGCGCGCCGCCGCTTCTCCTCGTTGAGGATCCCGTCGTCCGACTCCCCTCCGACGGGACGCAGCGGGTCGACACCCAACTTCGCCAGCGCCGCGTCCTCCTCCGCCGGGCCGATGACCACGCACCGTTGCGGGCCACGCAGGTCGGCGGCGACCTCGCCGTCGTCGACACGCAGCCGGACCTGGCCACGTGGTTCGGCGACCGGTTCCAGGGAGAAGGTTCCGATGAGGCCGAGGTGGATGTGGATGATCCGGGCGTCCGGCACGGTGGCGTCACCGAAGTGCAGGAACAGGTGCTTCCCCCACGCCCCGGCTCCCGCGAACACCGCACCGTCCAGCGACGCCGCCTCCGTGGCGAACCGCCCCTGCGGGGACGAGACGTGCACGGACTTCCCGGCGAACTGCGCGGACAGGTCGCGGGCCAGACGGTGGATCACATGACCTTCAGGCATCAGGCATCAGTAGCTATCAGTGCTCGTCGGGGTCGTTGCCGCGGATACGGTCGACCTGGCGGTCCACGAGATCGAGGAGCAGCTGGGGTTCTTCCACGCCGCTGGCGTTGACCCGGAAGACCACGTTGTCCACACGCCCCACGACAACCGAAGCGGGGTTGTCGCCACTCGGCGAATCGGAATCGTTGACCACGGTGATCACGTGGACGTCCTCTGCCCCGACCACCTCCGCATCGGACACCTCGGTCTCGTAGTTCACCACGGGACTGTCCGGGTCCAGGTCCGACCCCTGGGTGAACGAGGCGCACTCGGACAGGTCCTCCGGCAGAGCCATCCCCGTGTTCTCCGGATCAGTGGAGATCATCGCGTTGATCACACCCGGATCGTTCTCGTCCTGGGGGAGGAACTCGACCGCGGCCGCGGTGTCCCGGTTGTCCTGTAGTGTCGCCAGAATGCTGACGGCCCGGGGCGCCAGGGCACTGCACTGTTCAGGATCGGTCCGGGTCGATCCCGCGATGTTGCGGAGTTCCTCGGCGGTGTCGTCACTGCCGTCCTCGAGGACATCGGCGACATTGTTCCACTCGTACCCGGCCGGGGTGTCGGAGTCCGTCAGCATCATGTCCGCCGGATTGTCGGACACAGCGCTGCCGGACGTGTCACCGTTACCGGCGCTGCCGGCGTTGTCTGAGCTCTCGGTGGAGTCGGTGCCATCGGAGGAACAGGCGGCCACCCCGAGGAGCAGCCCGGCAGCCGTCAGCGCGGCACAGGTACGGCGGAGAATCGTGTCAGTCATCCGTCCAGACTATCCGGTTCAGCGCCCCGGAACCGTGATGCGCCCCTCGACAGCGGCCAGGCCGATGTCCGTGCGGAAGTGGCCGCCCGGCAGGGAGATCCGGTCCAGCTCGTCGTAGGCGGCGGCGCGCGCCTCCTCCAGTGTCGCGCCCTTCCCGATCACGTTGAGCACCCGGCCGCCGGCGGACACCAGCACCCCGTCCTGCTCCGCGACCCCGGCCGCACGCACACCGCGGGCCTCGTCACCGGCGGAGGCGCCGGTGATCTCCACACCGGTGACCGGGGACGCCGGGTAGTTCTCCGCGGCGAGCACCACGGTGACCGCGTACCCGTCCTGCCACTCCAGCGGCGGGAGCCGGTCCAGCGTGCCGGTGGCCACCGCCTTGAGCACCCCGCCCAGCGGGGTGGTCAGCAGGTCGAGCACCGCCTGGGTCTCCGGGTCGCCGAAGCGGCAGTTGAACTCCACGACGGCAGGGCCGTCCGCACCCCACGCCAGGCCCGCGTACAGCAGGCCGGAGAACGGGCAGCCCTCCTTGACCATCTGCGCCGCCACCGGGGCGACGACCTCGTCGACGATGGTCTGCACACCGTCCTGCGGAAGCCACGGCAGCGGAGTGTAGGCCCCCATGCCGCCGGTGTTCGGGCCCTCGTCGTTGTCGCCGACCCGCTTGTGGTCCTGCGCGGGGAGCAGCGGCACCACGGTCTCACCGTCCACCAGGCAGAACAGGGAGACCTCCGGGCCGTCGAGGAAGCTCTCCAGCAGCACCGGGTTGCCGGCGGAGTGGACGTGGCGGACGTGCTCCAGCGCGGCGTCGCGCTCCGGGGTGACGACGACGCCCTTGCCGCCGGCCAGCCCGTCGTCCTTCACGACCCACATCGGGCCGAACCGGTCGACCGCCGCGGCGATCTCCTCCTCCGAGGCGCCGGGCTGGACGGACTCCGCATGGGCGGTCCTCACACCCGCCGCTGCCATGACCTCCTTGGCGAAGGCCTTGGACCCCTCGATGCGTGCCGCGGCGGCCGACGGGCCGAACACGGCGAACCCCGCCTCACGCAGGGCGTCCGCCACCCCCGCGACAAGGGGGATCTCCGGTCCGATGACGACCAGTTCCGCCGACAGTTCCCGGGCGAGGGCGACGACCGCTTCCGCGTCGTCCCCCCTGACTCCCGGGTGCAGTGCGGCGACCCCCGCCAGACCGGGGTTGCCGGGTGCGACGTGCACCTCGCTGACCTCGGGATCAGTGGACAGTGAATAGGCCAGGGCGTGTTCGCGGGCTCCGTTGCCGATGACGAGTGTGCGCATGGCTGTCCAGTTTAGCCGCTACCATCGACGGCATGGCTTCCGTATTCAGCAGCATCATCTCCGGCGACCTCCCCGGCCGTTTCGTCTACCGGGACGAGACCGTCGCCGCATTCCTCACCATCGAGCCGGTGGCCTACGGTCACACCCTGGTCGTGCCGGTGGAGGAGGTCGACCGGTGGACCGACCTGGAGCCGTCGCTCTGGGCGCACCTCAACGAGGTCGCACAGCACGTCGGGGCAGCCATCGTCGACCGGTTCGACGTCCCCCGCGCCGGCTACCTCATCGCCGGCTTCGAGGTCCCCCACGCACACATCCACGTCTTCCCCGCCGCCGACATGTCCGGCTACGACCTGTCCACGGCACTCGGGATGAACGACACCGACCCGGACAGGATGGACGAGGCCGCCGAGAAGATCCGCGCCGGCCTCCGGGACCGTGGAGTCGACCTCGGCGCCCTCTGATGGAAGACGAGATCGAGTCGATCGCCAGGGCGATCGCCGAGGCCGGAGCCGAGGCCCAGCAGGTGCAGCAGGAACAGTTCCAGGCCGCCCCGGGAAAAGTGCTGCTCAACCAGCTGTCGCAGTTCACCGACGGGGTACGCAACACCCTGGAGTTTCCCGCCCGCCTGCTGCCCCGCACCCCGCAGCTCCCCGGCGGGAGCGCCACCCTGCCGATCGGCGCCCGCCAGTACTCCGTGGGCTTCGTCGACGACCTGTGGCACGCCCGCCCCACCTCGGAACGGCCGTACCCGGTGGTGCTGCTGCACGGCACGATCTCGTCGAAGAACGCGTGGCAGAACCTGGTGGTCTCCCTCCGGGAGAAGGGGTGGGTGGTGTTCGCACCCGACTACGGTGTCCACGGCACGCAGGACGTCCTGTCATCGGCACGCGACGTCGCGGCCTACCTCGACCAGGTCCTCGCCGCCACGGGCGCGGAGAAGCTCGACATCGTGGGACACTCCCAGGGCGGACTGATCGCCCGGTACTGGATCAACGAGATGGACGGGGCGGACAAGGTCCACCACCTGGTGTCCCTGTCGTCCCCGCACCACGGGACCACGGTCCGCGGACTGCTCGCCTCGGTGATCACCGCCAGTGAGACCACGGTGCGTGTGGCGGAGGCGGTGGTCAGCAAGATGATGGGGCCGGCGGGGATGCAGCAGGTGGTGGGGTCGCCGCTGATCGAGACGATGACGACAGGACGGGAGACGCGGCCGGGGATCCGCTACTCGTGCCTGGCCACGCGCAACGACACCACCGTCGTGCCCTTCGAGACGGCGTTCCTTTCCCCGGACTCCGGGGACGGTCCGGGTGGTCCGGCGCGGGTGTGGAACGCCTTCCTGCAGGACCACGGGGTCAGCCGGGTGCGGCACGACGAGATGCCCGCGCACCCCGAGGTCCAGGACCTCGTCGTGACGATCCTCGAGGAAGGGCTGCGGGACTGAGGGACTGAGCGTCTGCGGAACTGAGGGCGGGGCGGGGGCTCAGGCCCGAGGTGCGTCGCACCCCCTTGCTTACCGAGTAAGTTACCCGGTAAGGTCCTAGTGACTTACCGAGTAAGCACCGACCTTCACACCTGAGGAACATGCGATGTCCATCAAATTCGCCCTGCTCAGCCTCCTGGCCGAGCAACCCAGGAGCGTGGGGAAGTTGAAGTCCGACTTCGAGACCCGCACCCGGGACACCTGGCCCGTCAACGTCGGACAGGTGTACCAGACGATCCAACGGCTCACCCGCGACGGCCTCGTCGAGGTCACCGGCACCGACACCGGCGCCTCGGGCCGCCACACCGAGAGCTACTCGGTCACCGGACCGGGGCGCGACGC
>NZ_JALAGY010000067.1 GCF_022712195.1 Corynebacterium sp.
CCCCTGCACCCCCTACCCGCAGGACGCGAGCGCCTGCGCGATGAGCTGGTCGTGCGCCGCTGAGCGGGCACCGTCGAGGGGCGACGCCCCTTGCCCGGTGACCCGAACCACCTCCGGCACGGCACCGTCGTCAAGTGAACGGTGGAGCCGATCGGTCAGCCAGCCCACCACGGCGTCGGTGGCGATGGGGCCGGTGACGACCAGACGGTCCGGGTCCAGCAGCATGACGGCGACGCCGACGGTCTCCGCCAGGACGCGGATCAGCCGTTCCGCCTGCGCCGAGGACGGCCCACGGTCCACGAGTTCCAGACAGGCGGGGACGGAGATGGCGTATCCCCCCTCCTCCAGCACACCCAGCTCACCGAGGCGGTCGGTGACGGTGCGACCGTCCGAGCGGATCCGTCCGAGCTCACCGAAGGCCCCTCTCCGCCCGCGGACGATCCACCCCTCCACGGTCAACGCCGCGCCCAGCCCTGTTCCGAGGTGCAGGTGGAGGACCGTCTCCCGGGCCAGCCCACGGCGCTGCGCGCAGGTGGCCAGCGCCGCCCAGTTGACGTCGTTGTCCACGACAACCGGCCCCGCCACCAGGGGACTGAGCAGGGCGTGGACGTCGGTGTCCGCGGCAGGGAAGGGCGCCTCCCCCAGCCGGACCACCCGGCCGGTGCCGGGGTCGACGGGCGCCGCCAACGACACCGCCGCCGCACGGCAGGGCACGGCTGCGCCGTATGCCCCGGCGGTACCGGCGAGGTCCTCCTGGACATGTTCCACGAGCAGGACGGCAAACTCCTCCGCTGAGAGCCGGGGGTCCAGCGGGAGATGCCGCCGCCGCAGGAAACCGCCGTCCATGCCGACGACGCCGATGTCCAGGCCTCTGGTCTGAGCGGCGACCGCCAGCCCCACACCGAAGCCGGGGTCGACCTCGTAGAGCAGCGGGGACCTGCCCCGACGGCCGTGGTCGGTCCCGGACTCCCTGAGCACCCCGGCGTCCACCAGCCGAACGGCGGCCTCGGAGGCCGTGGGCTTAGAGATCCCCGCGGTGCCCGCCACCTCCGCCCGGGAGGCGCTCCCCTGGTCGAGGACGGCCTCGAGGAAGGCACGGTCACTCTCCCGCACTCCGGCCACGGGTCTCTCCCTCCAGCGACTGCTTCCACTCTGTTCTCTTTCGTAAGCCTACTTGACCGGACGAACACGACCGCATACGGTGTGATCCACATCATTAGTCAGGTCGCCTTACTTCAAGGTGAGCTGCAGACCCGGAGGAGGGAACCGCCATGAACCCCCAGCACGTCGCACCGAAGGTCCCGACCGATGTCGGAGCCGCCATCAGGGAGATGAAGGCCGAGATCAGGTCCACGACCGACGTCAAGGACGCATTCGACCGGCTCAGCCGCCGCATCGAGGCCCGGGTCGAGGAGGTCGAGCGCCTCCGCGACTCCGGGCAGCCCGTCTGGCCCGAGGTCGACTACGACGCCCTGGCCTCGGGCCGGGTCCCCGACGAGACCGTCGCCGCCGTCCGCGACCGCGGCTGCCTCGTCGTCCGCGGTCACTTCCCCCGCAGCCAGGCCCTCGACTGGGACCGCCAGCTGGTCGACTACGTCGAGGCCAACGACTTCGACAGCAAGTACCGCGGCCCCGGCGACGACTTCTTCGGCACCCTGGGAACCGCCGCCTCGCGTCCCGAGATCTTCCCGCTGTACTGGTCACGACCCCAGATGCTCGCCCGCCAGGACGAGCGCACCGCTACCGTGCAGTCGTTCCTCAACCACCGCTGGGACGTGGAGTCCGAGGGCCGCCGGTGGTTCAACCCGGACCAGGACTGCATGTACCCCGACCGTGTCCGCCGCCGCCGTCCCGGCACCGACTCCGGCGGCCTCGGCGCCCACACCGACTCCGGGTCCCTGGAGCGCTGGCTGCTGCCCGCCTACCGCAAGGTCTTCCGCCACGTCTTCAACGGCGACATCGAGAACTACAACCCCTGGGACGCCGCCTACCGCACCGACGTCCACGAGTACGACGGCGGCACCACGATGTGCTCCATGTTCCGCACCTTCCAGGGGTGGACCGCCCTGTCCGACCAGAAGAACGACCAGGGCGTCCTCCACGTCGTCCCGATCCCGGAGGCCATGGCCTACATCCTGTTGCGCGCGCTGCAGGACGACGTCCCGGAGGACGAGCTCTGCGGCGTCACGCCCCGGCATGTCCTGCCGATCTCGGAGGAATGGCACCCGCTGCTGATGCGGGCCCTGACCCCGATCCCCGACCTGCAGGCCGGCGACTCCGTGTGGTGGCACTGCGACGTCATCCACAGCGTCGCCCCCGTGAAGGACCAGCAGGGCTGGGGCAACGTGATGTACATCCCCGCAGCCCCGCAGTGCGAGAAGAACGAGCACTACGCCACCAGCGTCGGCGAGGCCCTGCGCAACGGCACATCCCCCACGGACTTCCCCGACGAGAACTACGAGGTCGACTGGGTCGACCGCTTCCACCCGGACGACCTCAACACCATCGGCCGACGCGCCCTCGGCCTCGTCTGACCCGGGACGGATGACATGAGTGACGCAACCCCCGCCCCAGGACCGCCGATCCTGGTCGCCGACGCGGGCAAGCTCTCCGGGAAACTGCTCGTCGCGGTGTGCATCGCCGCACTCGGCGGCTTCCTCTTCGGCTACGACTCCGCGATCATCAACGGCACCGTCGACGCCATCCGGGAGGAGTTCGGACTCGGCTCGGCACTGCTCGGCTTCACCGTCTCCTGCGCCCTGCTCGGCGCCGCACTCGGCGCCTGGTACGCCGGCCTCTGCGCCCAACGCTACGGCCGCGTGCGGACGATGCTCATCGCCGCGGTCCTCCTCGCGGTCAGCTCCCTGGGCTCCGGTGTCGCCTTCGGCGTGTGGGACCTCATCGCCTGGCGTTTCATCGGTGGTGTCGGCGTGGGCTTCGCCTCCGTCATCGCACCGGCCTACATCGCCGAGGTCGCACCCGCGCGGCTGCGGGGACGCCTGGGAACCGTCCAGCAGATGGCCCTGGTCATCGGCATCTTCCTGGCCCTGCTCGCCGGTGCGACGATCGCCGCGGCGGCCGGTGGCGCGGCCGAGGACTGGCTCGGCGTCGCCGCCTGGCGGTGGATGTTCCTCACCGAACTCGCCCCCGCAGCGCTCTACGGCCTCCTGGCCCTCCGCCTGCCGGAGTCGCCGCGCTTCCTGGTCGAACGCCGCGACGAGGACGGCGCCCGCGACACGCTGCGCCGTATCGTCGGCATCACCGACCCCCGCGAGCTCGACGCCAAGATCGTCGAG
Source organism: Corynebacterium sp. (assembly GCF_022712195.1). Lineage (GTDB taxonomy): Bacteria > Actinomycetota > Actinomycetes > Mycobacteriales > Mycobacteriaceae > Corynebacterium. The sequence continues at coordinate 3,297 of NZ_JALAGY010000067.1, forward strand.
ATCCGTGAGACGGTGAACCTCGAGCACCGGCAGCGCTTCCGTGACCTGCTCGGCGGACGGTTCGGCTTCAAGATGATCGTCTGGACGGGGATCATCCTGTCCGTGCTGCAGCAGTTCGTCGGCATCAACGTGATCTTCTACTACTCCACCACACTGTGGCGCTCCGTGGGTTTCGCCGAATCGGACTCCTTCCTGATCTCCGTCATCACCTCGGTGACGAACATCATCGCCACCGTCATCGCCATCAGCCTGGTCGACGTCCTGGGACGCAAACGGCTGCTGCTCATCGGGTCGGTCCTGATGACCGTGTCACTGTCGGTGATGGCCTTCGCCTTCACGAACGCCCACACGGTCAACGGTGAGGTGGTGCTCCCCGACCAGTGGGGCGTCATCGCCCTGGTCGCCGCCAACACCTTCGTCGTCGGCTTCGGCGCCAGCTGGGGCCCGCTGGTGTGGCTGCTCCTCGGGGAGATGTTCCCCAACCGGTTCCGGGCCCTGGCCCTCGGCATCGGCGGGGCCGCCCAGTGGGTCGCCAACTTCCTGGTCACCGTCACCTTCCCCGCACTGTCCGACGCCAGCCTGGCACTGACCTACGGCCTGTACGCCGTCTTCGCGCTCATCTCCGTCTTCGTCGTCTGGTTCATGGTCCGGGAGACCAAGGGTGTGGAGCTCGAGCACATGCTGAGCTGAGTGGACCGGGGCGGCCCCTCTACCCCGACACCGCCCCGGTCTGCACCTCCCCGACGCCGAGCCCCTTCACCAGTCCGACGACCTCCTCCGGCGTCGACGCGCCACGCAGGGACTCCCGGAAGTCCTCCTTCATCAGGGCACGGGCGAGCGTCGCGAGGATCCTGAGGTGCTGTTTCCCCGCGTCCTCCGGCACAGCGATGAGGAACACCAGATCCACCGCACCACCGTCCGGCGCATCCCACTCCACCGGCGTCCGCAGCCGTCCGAACGCCAGGGTCGGGACGCCCACGGCCGCGCTGCGGGCATGCGGGATGGCCACACCGTTGCCGACCGCGGTGGTGGACTGCGCCTCACGGGCCAGCGCCGCCTCCACGACCTCCGCCTCCGAGAGACGTCCCTGCCTCTCCGCCTGCCCGGCGAGGGCGCGGATCACCGCGGCTGTGCCCCCTGTGTCCCCGGCCTGACCGGTTGCGGCATCGAGGTCGAGCACGACCGTGCCCACGTCGATGAGATCCGACGAGGCCAGTTCAGTGCCCGACTCTGTGCCTGACCCCGCCTCGGCCTCCCCGTCCTTCCCTTCCGCCGGGGCGCTCGTGGTGAGAGCCATGAGCAGCAGCGACACCGCCGACGTCACGACGACACCGACCACCAGGCACAGGAAGAACCAGGTCACACCCTCGACCGCGCCGAGGACCGCGACGATCGGCCCGCCGTGCATCACGTTGTCCTTCACACCGAACATCCCCGCCAGCGCCCCGGCCACCGCACCGCCGGCCACATTGGCGGGGATGACCTGCAGCGGACGGGCGACTGCGAGCGGGATCGCCCCCTCCGAGATCCCGAAGAACCCCATGAACAGGCCCGCCACCCCGGCGTCCCGCTCCGCCTTGTTGAACCGGCTGCGCGCCAGCAGCGTCGTCACCCCCGCGGCGATCGGCGGGACGGCGATGGCGACGGCCGCCATCCCCATCGGCGCGGCGTTGCCGGTCGCGATGAGACCACCGGCGAAGAGGAACGCCGTCTTGTTCAACGGGCCACCCATGTCGAAGGCGATCATCGCGCCGATGATCGCACCGAGCAGCAGGACCGACGACCCCTGCATCCCCTCCAGGCCCTCCGTCATCACCTCGAAGAGCGTGGCGATCGGCCGTCCCAGCAGGTAGACGAACAGCCCGCCGACGATGAGCGTGGTCAGCACAGGGATGACGATGATCGGCCAGATCGGCTGGATGTACCTGTGCACCGGGATCCTGCGGATCGCCAGTGCCACGTACCCGGAGAGCAGTCCGGTGACGATGCCGCCGAGGAAACCGGCGCCCGCCCCGGAGCCGTACAGGTCCCCCGTCACCGCCACCAGACCGGTCACGAACCCGGGCGCCAGACCGGGTCGGTCGGCGATCGCCGCCGCGATGTACCCGGACAGCACCGGGACCATGAGGGAGAACGCCAGCCCGCCGAGCTGGTTGAGGGTGTCCCAGAACGTCCCCTCCGGGATCACCAGGCCCTCGGCCGTGGGTTCCCCGCCGAGCGACAGCGCCACGGCGAGCATCAGGCCGCCGGTGACGACGAACGGGATCATGTGGGAGACACCGTTCATCAACGCGCGGTAGAGGTCGTCGCCGACGCGGCGGATCCGGGAGCGTTCACCGGCGGGCCCGTCACCGCCGGCGCCGTCCACACCCGCGGTGGCGGTGCCACTGCTCACCGGCGCCTTCAGCGCCGAGCGCAGCAGTTCGCCGGGCCTCCTGATGCCGTCGTCCACGCCGGTGGACAGCAGCGGCTTGCCGGCGAACCGGGCGGTGTCGATCGTCGTGTCCGCCGCGACGACGACGGCCGCCGCCTCGCGGACCTCGGCGTCGGTGAACGCGTCCTCCACGCCGATGGACCCGTGCGTCTCCACACGGACCCGCACACCGGCGGTGTCGGCGGCCGCGACGAGGTTCTCGGCGGCCATGTAGGTGTGGGCGATGCCGGTGGGGCACGCGGTGATCGCCAGGACGAGGGGCCGTTTCTCAGGGCTCGGGGACGTCATGCGACCGAGGGTAGTTGACCGGGTAGTAGACGTCGGTAACAGTTAGCTTGGAAAACTGCCCAGCTGGCCCGCGCTCCCCGTACCAAGTGCTACGGTCACCGGGTGGCCGTAAGCTGGAATATCTTCACACGTGACGTCGGACGTATCCTGCGTACCCCCAAGGTGTGGGTGATCGTCATCGGCGTGCTGATCACCCCTGCGCTCTACTCGTGGGTCAACGTCGCAGCCTTCTGGGACCCCTACGGCAACACGGAGAACATCAGGGTCGCCGTCGTCAACGAGGACGACGGCGGCACCTCCGAGTTCACCGGGCCGATCGACGTGGGCAAGCAGATGATGGGCCAACTGGAGGAGAACGACCAGCTGGGCTGGCAGTTCATGGACGACGACGAGGCGGACGACGCCCTACGCAAGGGCGACGTGGCCGCCACCATCACCGTGCCCCCCACCTTCTCCTCCGACATCCTGAGCATGTTCGGGGGAACCTACTCCCAGCCGACGATCACCTACCAGGTCAACGAGAAGAAGAGCGCGATCTCGCCGAAGATCACCGACCAGGCCGCGACCACGCTCGACGCGACGATCACCTCGGTGTTCAAGGAGACCGTCGCGGAGTCGGTCACCACCGAGCTGCGCGACGCCGGCGGGTCGCTGAGCGACAGGCTCACCGGTGCCTGCGACCGGACCGCCAACGCCTTCGACGAGACCGCCGGGACGATGGAGTCCGCCCAGGAGGAGGTGGGGCGGATCCAGCAGCGGCTCGACGACGCCCGCCCCACCATCGCCGCCACCCAGGACGCCCTGCGCTCCGTCGACGCCACCCTGGGCGACGCCACCACCGCCCTCGACCAGGTCCAGTCGATCATGACCGAGGTCCAGGAACAGGTGACGTCCTTCTCCGACGCCGCCACCGCCGCCTACGTGGAGGGGACGACCGCACTGGCGGACGGGACGGCGTCGGCCAACGCCGCGATCTCGTCTGTCACCGGTGAACTCGACCGGGCCGGCGCCGGCCTGGGCACCGCCACCCGCGAGGCGTCCGGCATCGTCCGGCAGGCCGACCAGGCCATCGACCAGCTCGAGAAGCTCCTGGGCAACGCCGCGATGACGCCCGGTGTCTCGGGGCCGCTCAACGACACCCTCAACGACCTGCGGGAACGCAACGCCACCAACCAGCAGCTGCTCGACGACCTCAACGGGCTGCAGGGCAACGCGTCAGACACCGTCTCCGCGGTCGACGCCGCGGCGGACGCCCTCGCACAGGCCACCGGCGACACCCGCGACCGGGCCCAGGGCCTGCGCAGCTCCGTCAACGACTCCCTGCCCGCACTGAACTCGGCGATCAACCGGGTCAACACCACCGCCGGCGCCTTCTCCTCCGCCCTGAGTTCACAGCGGACCCTCCTGGGCGAGTCCGTCACGCTCCTCGACGGCCTCGACCGCCAGATCGGCACGTCGCAGGAGGTCCTCGGCAACTTCAAGAACGACCTGTCCGGCATCGAGGACGGACTGAAGACCGCGCGCGCCGACGTCCTCGCCCTGAACGCGGCATCCGGCGACGGCATCCTCGGGACGGTGTCCAACCTGGACTCCGTCGGCATCTCCGAGTTCATGGCCACCCCCGCCGAGGTGGAGAGCCACGCCGTCTACCCCGTCGCCAACTACGGCTCCGGCATGGCGGGCCTGTTCACGAACCTGTCGCTGTGGATCGGCGCCTTCATGCTCATGGTGATCTTCCGGACCGAGGTGGACACCGCCGGTCTCCGGAAACTCACCGTCGCCCAGGCCTACCGTGGACGCTTCATCCTGCTGGCCGTCCTGAGCACCTTCCAGGGACTGGTGGTCTCCGTGGGCAACATGGTGATGGGCGTGCAGTCGGTGAACCCCGTCGCCTTCGTGGCCACCTGTGTGGTCATCGCACTGTGCTACCTCAGCATCATCTACGCGTTGATATCCGCGCTGGGCAACATCGGGCGGATCATCGCGGTGGTCCTGGCGTTCCTGCAGATACCCGGCGCCTCCGGCATGTACCCGATCGAGATGACACCGGACTTCTTCCAGGCCCTGCACCCGGTCCTTCCGCTGACCTACGGTATCGACGCACTGCGCGAGACCATCGGCGGCTTCTACGGCGACCACTACCTGAAGGCCATGGGGACACTCGTGCTGATGGCCGTGATCTCCTTCGTCCTGGGAACCCTGCTACGCAGAGGCCTGTCGAACGTGAAGGGGATGGTCAACCGGCAACACGCCGCGTCCGGACTGGTCCTCAACGACCAGGTGGAGGTCGTGGGCAGCAGCTACCGGCTGACCGACGTCATCCACGCCATGCGCGACCGCGAGGCCTTCCGCGAGGAGATCGACAACCGCTGGAAACCGCTGCGGACCAACTACCCGACGCTGCTGCGGGGGGCCGTCATCACCGGCGTGGTCGGCATCGTCGTCCTGTGCGTCCTCGCCCGCGTCTACACCGACGAGAAGGCGGCGCTGTTCGGGATCATGTGCCTGTGGTGCCTGCTGATCGTCGGCTTCATCGCCGCGCTGGAGTACGTCAAGCAGAGCTTCGCCCACGTTCAGGAACTGACCGACCTCTCCGAGGAGGAGCTGCGTGAGGCGGCCGTGGCCCAGAGCGCCCGGCGCAAGACGTACTCCATGGACGGGGACGGAGACAACGCATGAAGAACGCCCTGAGCATCCTGCGCAACGACCTGCGCGGCGTGAAGAACAACGTCATGACCTCGATCCTGATCTTCGGGCTCGTGATCATCCCGCTGCTGTTCTCGACGTTCAACGTCCTGGCCAGCTGGAACCCCTTCGACAACACCGACCAGCTGAAGATCGCGGTCGCCAGCGCCGACGAAGGCCACGAGAGTGACCTGGCGTCGCTGCGGATCAACCTCGGCGACCAGGTGCTGTCCCAGCTGAGCCGCAACGACCAGATCGACTGGGTCATCACCGACGAAGACCAGGCGGTCGAGGGCACGAAGGCCGGGGACTACTACGCGGCCATCGTCCTGCCGCCGTCCTTCAGCTCCGACATGCTGACCTTCTACGTCGAAGGCACCGAACCCTCGAAGATCGACCTCTACACCAACGAGAAGAAGAACGCGCTGTCCACGGTGATCACCTCACAGGGTGCCGAGGGCATGATCGCGCAGATCAACGAGACCTTCACCCGGACGGTCAGCAGTGTGGGCCTGGGGCTGGTGTCGTCACTCAACAACTACCTGGAGGAGGACGACACCCAGGCAGCCATCCAACGGGTGGAGAACCGGGTGGAGAACGTGGGCGTGCGCCTGCATTCCGGCGCCCAGACCGTGCGCTCCCTGACCGGCCTGCTCGACTCCTCCATCCCCCTGGTGCAGGGCGCCGACAGCATCATCAGCGCCGCCGGCGGCCAATTCGACGACCCGTCGACACGCATCGGCGGCGGCTCCGGGGCCGCCTCGGAACTCGACTCCACCCTCCGCGACGCGACCGGCTCCCTGGAGACGGCTCTGCAGGCCACCGGCGACAGCTACGGTGCGGTCGCCGACCGGCTCGACGAGCTCTTCGACAGCGCCGACACCACCAGCGCCAGCGCAGCGTCGACCTACAGGACCCTCGCCGACCGCGTCCAGCAGCAGGTGGACTTCTTCCAGTCGCTGCGCGACACCATGGAGAGCAACGTCCCCGGCAACCTCCCCGAGGTCGCCAAGCCCGGCTATGAGCGGGTGCTCTCCCGCCTGGACGCCGCGATCGACCGCAGCCAGGACCTGCACGACAGCTTCGCGCAGTCCGCCGAGGACATCTCCAGCGGAAACCGGTCCGCCCAGGACTCCCGCGAAGGCAGCCGGAACGCCATCTCGCAGGCGCGCGCGGCCGTGGACGACGCCGTGACGTCCTACCGGGAGGACCTGAAGCCCCAGCTCGCCGAGCTCGGGAACACCCTGGACTCCCTCGGGAACAACATCGCCAGCGTCCGCGAGGACATCGCCGGCATCCGGGAGTCGACGTCCGATTCGCCCGGCTCCGTGCAGGACGCCCTGAGCCGGACGCGGGACGCCACCGCCAAGCTCGCCGACCGTCTCGACGAGCACGCCGACAGGTTCACCGAGCTCCAGGAGGCACTGGCCACCGCCGGCGACACCGGTGACTTCTCCCGGCTCGCCGAGATCGTGGGCTCCGACCCCGAGGCCCTGGCCAGCCAGCTCGCCGCACCCGTCGACGTCAAGCGTGACCCGGTGTTCCCCGTGGTCAGCTTCGGCGTCGGCATGGCACCGCTGTACCTCACGCTCGCGCTGTGGATCGGCGCGGTGCTCACCTCCGTGCTCGTCCGCACCGGCGTGCCGGAGAAGACCACCCCGAAGAAGGGGAAGAAGGGAGACCAGACCGACGAGGCCGACGAGGCCGGCGAGGAAGGCGCGGGCGCTGAGGACACCGGGGACGCGGAGGCCGCGGTCCCGGGTGAATCGTCCGGCGACGAGGTGATCGAGTACTCGCGGAGCACGGCGTACTTCGGGCGCTTCGGCATCTTCGCGCTGATCGGCCTGGCGCAGAGCACGCTCGCCGTGCTGGGGCTGATCTTCTTCGTCCAGATCGAGGCGGCCCACCCGCTGCTGCTGATGCTGTGCGGCTGGGTCACGTCCCTGGTGTTCATGCTGATCATCTACACCCTGGTGCTGTCCTTCGGCAGTGCCGGCAAGGCGATCTCGGTGCTGCTGCTGGTGTTCCAGGTGTCCGGTGCCGGCGGCGCGTACCCGCTGGAACTACTGCCCGGGTGGTTCCAGGCCATCGGCCCGTGGCTCCCGGCGACCCACGCCATCGACGCGATGCGCGCCGCGATCGCCGGTGTCTACCGCGGCGACCTGTGGATCGAACTGGGCCTGCTGCTGCTGTTCGTGGTGCCGATGCTCATCCTGGGGCTCGTCCTGCGCCGGCTGCTGGACGGCTACAACCGCAAGACCACCGAGGCGATCGAGTCGACGAGGATCATGCAGTAGCAGTCCCGGGGCCGGGCTCGGTTACCGTTCCCTGCCCCGAGACCGCGTGGAAGGGTCGGACGCCTCCGGGGACGCGGCGCCGTCCCGTGGCAGCCGTCAGCTACATGAGCACCCCGGCCACGATGACCACCACAGCACCGAGCACCATCAGCCAGCGGCACACCTGCTGAACCGTGGAGTCCGGCACCGGCACCAGCAGGGTGCGCGGACCGGGCTCGCCGATTCCGGTGCGCTGCAGGGGACGGGCACGCTGGGCGGCGTCGTCGATCAGGCCGACGACCAGTGGCAGGACGGTCGAACCGCGGGAGCGCCACGTCTCGACATCCACCCCGCGGGACGCCTGGATCTGCCGGATGGTCCGCCACCGCTGCTGCGCCATCGGCAGCAGCCTCACCACCGTCCCCACCATGTAGACCAACGGCGCAGGGACCGACAGCTGCAGGCGCCGCATCAGGGCGTCGGCGTCGACGAAACTCCCGATCACCAGCCCGGCGCAGGTCATCGCCGCGAACCGCAGGCCCAGGTCCCAGGCGATCCCCGCCCCGTCCGAGGTGACCGGAATCAGCACTCGGGCGATCTCCCGGTCACCGAAGGGCACGTAGATCAGCGCATACGACAGCATCGCCGGGACCGACAGCAGCAGGCCCGCCACCAGGGCACGTCGGTGACGACGTCCCGCGGAGGCCAGCAGGACCGCCCCCAGCAGGAAACCCGCCGACACCCACGGATCATGCAGCACCATGACCGTGACGATCGCACAGGCGGCCCCGGTCAACGGGGTCAGCGGGCTCAACCTGCTCATACGGCCGCGGGCGAGTTCTGGACCGGTACGGAGTCAGGGTCGAACGTCCTGCGGGAACGCTCCGGGAGGGAGCGCACCACCAGCCAGACGACAAGGAAGACGATGACCTTGTCCAACGGGTCGGACGTCCACGACTGCAGGAACACCGCCGTGGTCTGCGACGCGCCCAACGACTGGTAGAAACTCACGAGCAGGCCCGTGCCCGTGCCCGCCGTACCGCCGAAGATGAACGACGCCACCGGCGCGGAGACCAGCGCGGAGAGGAAACCCAGCACCAGGCCAGCGACGACGACCTTCCACCAGGACGAACGGAAAAGCGCCCTGACCAGCCCGGCGGCGAGGCCCATCAGCGCGTAGCCTGCGGCGAAAGGCACGATCGTGGGGTTGAACGTCCCCCACACCAGCGCCGAAAGGCCACCGGTGGCCAGCCCGGCCGCCGGCCCCGCCAACACCCCCACGAGCACCGTGCCGAAGGAGTCGAGGTAGAGCGGGACGGGCAGTCCCATGGTTCCCACGACCTGCCCGACGACGATGTTCAGCACCAGTGCCACCGGCATCAGCGCCAGGGTACGCACCGGAAGTGCGGGGACCACCGCGATCAGCGCCATCACCGTGGGGACGAGGAAGCCCACGAGGGCGACCGTGGTCGACGCGGAGTCCGCCATCGAGGAGAAGTCGGAGTCCTCCGGCTGGTTGAGCACCAGGTAGAGCCAGGTCACCAGGTAGATGACGACGGCGAGCGAGATCAGGGTGAGTCGCAGGGTTCGTGACAGGGGACGCACTGGGAGCTCCTGGGAAGGGGTCGGACGTGGGACGCGCGGACCTGCCGCGCCGCGACCGCTCCCCTATGTCACCTCGGGGAGACGGGCCGTAACTGGTGCTATCTTGCCGAGTTGCGGCTGCCGGGGCAAGTACGTGGCGGAGACGGACGGATCAGCGTCTGCCGGGGTGGCCCGGGATCACCGGCGGAGGATGCTGTCGTCGTCGAGGCGCTTCACCTCGCGGTCGCCGACCTCGTCGTCCAGTTCGACGAGCAGGGAGGCGTCACGTCCGACGTCAGGACAGGCAGACGGCGCGTCGGGGACAGTGCCGCTGACCGCCGCGACGAGGACCTCCTCCGCGTTTTCCCGTACGACGGCCCGCGTTCCGTAGCAGCTCGTGGTTCCCGCCATGAAGGTCACACGGAGAGTCGCCGGGCCGACCTCCTCGGCCGAGGTCCAGGGGATGATCCGCTCATCGGTCATGTCGTCCCTCGGGGTGTCGTCGGCCGGCCTGACTCCGTCAGGGCCGGTCACGGACGGAGCTGTGTCCCCCGCGTCTCCACGATCCCCGGGGTCGCCGCGGTTGTCCACCGTGCATCCGAGGAGCACCGCGGGGAGCATCAGCACGGCCAGGATCCTCAGGCGGTGGGTCATCGCGTCCTCCGTTTCGAGTTCCTGCAGGTCGTACCTGTTACATCGCCGGAGGCAGGCGAGTCGTTGCGTAGATGCCTCGACAGCTCCGGTGAGGCGGAGCGAGTCGGAGACACTCTCAGACGTACGCGGACGTACGGGCCGCATCCGACATGCGAGGGGTCTCAGCAGCGCAGAAACGTGACGGACTTGACAGACTAAGCGGTCTACTGGTTACCTTGGGCACCAAGCAGTCGACGAGAGTCGAGTTCCCCTCCTGGAGCCCCGGACGAGGCGGAACCTGCGGACGATGCACCGGCACCGGTGCGTCGGCACCCCTCTCAGGGTGCACGGTCCGCAGCGTGTGGTCTGCCGTCCACGGACGCCAGTTCCGGGGTTTCCCTGTGCCACATGTGACTCAACGGTCGACGGCGAGACCCGTACAACCACATGTGAAGGATCATTTGTGACCGCACAGATCAACGCCACCGTCGCCGGGGTTCCGCGCATCGGCCCGAAGCGCGAACTGAAGAAGGCTCTCGAGACCTACTGGAAGGACGACTCCACCGGCCGCAACCTGGCCACCGTCGCCACCCAGCTGGTCAACCAGCAGGCCGACAACCTCACCGAGGCCGGCCTGGACTCCGTCCCCACCATCGGCCGTAGCTTCTACGACTCGATGCTGGACACCTCCGCCCTGCTCGGTGCCCTTCCCGCCCGCGTCGCCGACATCGACGACCACGGCAACGACGGCCTCCCCGCCTTCATCGACCGGCTCTTCGCCGCCGCCCGCGGCACCGCCGACCTGCCGGCCAGCGCGATGACCAAGTGGTTCGACACGAACTACCACTACATCGTGCCCGAGCTCGCCGCCGACACCGAGTTCCGTCTCGACGACGCCGCCCTGCTCGCCGACCTCGGTGACCAGGTCACCCGCGGCACCGCCGCCCGACCGGTCCTCATCGGCCCGCTGACCTACCTGGCTCTGGCCCGCACCACTGACGGGTCGGACGCCCTGACCCACCTCGAGGAGGTCTTCGAGGCCTACGCACGCCTGCTGCCGCGACTCGCCGAGCGCGGTGCGGCCTGGGTCCAGTTCGACGAGCCCTACCTCGTCACCGACGTCGACAAGGACGACGCCCGCAAGGCCGACCTGCTGGCCCGCACCCGTTCCGGCTACGAGAAGCTCGTCGCCGCCGCCGGTGACACCGACCTGCTGGTCCAGACCTACTTCGGTGACGGCGACCTGGCCGTGAAGACGCTGTCCGGCATCGGCATCGCCGCCTTCGGCGTCGACCTGGTCACCGGCCGCACCGACGAGCGTCAGGCCGACGACACCAACGTCGCCGACGCCGACCTGCTCCCCTCCTGGACCGGCACCGAGCAGCTGCTCGCCGGCGTGGTCGACGGCCGCAACATCTGGCGCACCGACCTGGCCCGCGCCCTGGAGACCCTCAAGGCCCTCGCCGCGCGCGGCCCGGTCGGCGTCACCACCTCCAGCTCCCTGCTGCACGTCCCCTACTCCCTCGCCCAGGAGACCAGCCTCGACGACGACGCCGAGCTGCGCAGCTGGCTCGCCTTCGGCGCCGAGAAGGTCGCCGAGGTCGCCGTCCTGTCCCGCCTGCTCAACGGCACCGAGACCGAGGACGACAAGGCCGCCGTCGCCGAGGCGCACGAGGCCGTGGCGTCCCGCCGCAACTCCGAGCGCACCCGCAACAGCGCCCTGCGTACCCGCACCGACGCCGTCACGGACGCCGACCGTCGCCGTAACCCCTTCGACCAGCGCCGCGAGGTGCAGGAGAAGGAGCTCGGCCTCCCGCCGCTTCCGACCACCACGATCGGTTCCTTCCCCCAGACCACCGAGATCCGCCAGGCCCGTGCCAGGCTGCGCAAGGGCGAGCTCACCGCCGAGCAGTACCACCAGGCCATGGTCGACGAGGTCAAGGACGTCATCGACCGGCAGGAGGCCCTCGGCCTGGACGTGCTCGTCCACGGCGAGCCCGAGCGCAACGACATGGTCCAGTACTTCTCCGAGCAGCTCGAGGGCTACCACTCCACCGACCTGGCGTGGGTGCAGTCCTACGGCTCCCGTTGCGTGCGTCCCCCGATCCTCTTCGGCGACGTCACCCGCCCCGAGCCGATGACCGTCGAGTGGTTCCGTGTCGCGCAGTCCTTCACCGACAAGCCGGTCAAGGGCATGCTCACCGGTCCGGTCACCATGCTCGCATGGTCTTTCGTCCGCGACGACCAGCCGCTGGGCGCCACCGCCGACCAGGTGGCCCTCGCCCTGCGCGACGAGATCTCGGACCTGGTCGACGCCGGCGCGAAGATCGTCCAGGTCGACGAGCCCGCCATCCGCGAGCTGCTGCCGCTGCGCGCGTCCCAGCAGCCCGCCTACCTGGAGTGGGCCGTGGGCTCCTTCCGCCTGGCCACCGCCGGTGCGGAGGACGCCACCCAGATCCACACCCACATGTGCTACTCGGAGTTCAACGAGCTCATCGGCACCGTGGGCGACCTGGACGCCGACGTGACCTCCATCGAGGCGTCCCGCAACGGCATGCGCGTGTTGCACGCCCTGCGTGACTCCGGCTTCGAGCTGGGCGTGGGCCCGGGCGTGTGGGACATCCACTCGCCGCGCGTCCCGGAGCAGGACGAGGTCGACACCCTGCTGAACGAGGCGCTGGAGGCCGTGCCGGCCCGTCAGCTGTGGGTCAACCCCGACTGCGGTCTGAAGACCCGTGGCTGGGACGAGACCACCGCCTCCATCAAGGTGCTCGTCGCCGCGGCCGAGAAGGCCCGCGCCAGCGTCAACGCCTGACACCCCTGAGATAGATACGCAGCAACCCCGGAAGCCGTCCTGTCGTGCCTCCGGGGTTGCTGCTCTATGCTGAACAACCGTAGCTGAACGACGACACTGACGACACTGACGAAACGAAGGACGGAAGACCACCATGACCAACAACCCGAACCCCTATGACGGCGTCCCGTCCTACGGGCAGTACAACAACGACCCCTACGGTCAGGACCCGAACCGCCTGGTCCCCAACGAGCGTCCCGGCGCGGGCCGCCGCCTGGCGGGCACGATTATCGACCTGATCATCATCGGGATCATCTCCAATGCCCTGGCGTCGCTGGCCGGTATCGACCTTTCGGCGCTCAATCTCAGTTCCATGTTCCTGGCCGCCGTCATCGGAATCATCATCTGGTTCGCCGCCCGCGTGGGCAGCGAGGTCACCTGGGGCGCCAGCCCCGGCAAGCGGCTCCTGGGCATGAAGGTCGTCGCCGCGGACGGCTCGAACCCTGACGCCGTGGCGTCCCTGAAGCGCAACTCCTGGTACGCCGCGCAGATCGTACCGTTCCTCGGCTACTTCGTGTACATCGCCCTGGCGATCTTCATCGGTGTCGGCATCGCCAACGACCCGGAGAAGCGCTCCTGGTTCGACAAGCTGGGCAACCTCACCGTGGTGCGCACCAACTAGAACGAGCTCCGGCGCGCCCCGGCGTGCCGGTGTCCCGAGGCCCCGGTCCGTCGCCGGTCCCACATCCCGTGGACCGGCGGCAGGCCGGGGCCTCCGTGCGTCCCCCGGGTTCCCCCCGTCACGTCCGGACCCCCGCACCCCGTGACCTGGTGTGGTCTGACCACACCCTGCTATCTGCATAAACATGTCCTCCCCCGCTGTTCCACAGCGTCGCACACGGCCGGCCGACAGGTCTACAGTGGAGCGTCAGGACGCCTCGGAGGGCCCACCCGACGTCGGTTGACCACCGCACGCCACCGGTGTCCGACGGCCCGGACGTCCCCGGCAGAAGCAGAATCCGAGAAGAGGGACGAGAACCATGAGAATCGCGTTGTTCGCGACATGCATCGTCGACGCCATGTACCCCGAGGCGGCGAAAGCCACCGTCAGCATCCTCGAGCGCCTGGGGCACCGGGTGGTGTTCCCGGAGCGGCAGGCCTGCTGCGGGCAGATGCACATCAACTCCGGGAAGTTCACCGACGCCTACCCCGTGGTCCGCAACCACGTGCGGGCCTTCGAGGAATCCGACTGGGACTACGCCATCGCCCCCAGCGGCTCCTGTGTGGCCTCGCTGGGACACCAGCACCCGATGATCGCCGACCACAACGGCGACGCCGACCTGGCGTCCCGTGCCACGGACATCGCCGACCGCACCTACGAGCTGTGCCAGTTCCTCACCGACGTCGAGGGCGTCACCGACGCGGCCGCCGACCTGGGCAGCTGGTTCCCCCACACCGTGGCCTACCACCCCTCGTGCCACGGCATGCGCCTGCTGCGCCTCGGCGACCGGCAACGCGACCTCCTCGCCTCCGTGGAGGGCCTGGAACTGCGCACCATCCAGAACGAGGACATCTGCTGCGGATTCGGCGGCACCTTCTCGGTGAAGAACCCGCAGGTCTCCGGGGCCATGCTCGGCGACAAGGTCGAGGCGGTCATCTCCAGCGGTGCCTCGGTGTGCACCGGCGGCGACGTCTCCTGCCTGATGCACATCGGCGGCGGCCTGTCCCGCACCGGACGCCTCGTCCCCGGCGAGGGTGCCGTCCCCGCCGCCGTCCACCTCGCCCGCATCCTGGCGTCCACGAAGGACAGCCCGCTGCTCCTCCCGGACGACGGCGCCGTGGTCACCGGAGGTGCACTGCGATGAGTTCCCGCACCGTCCTCGGCATGCCGACCGTCCCCGGACGCGGCAACCTGGTCGAGGCCCACCCCTTCCCCGAAGTCGCCGAGCACGAGCTCGGCAACGTCCAGATGCGCAGCAACCTGCAGCACGCCACCCGGACCATCCGCGGCAAACGGGCCGCGCGGGTGGCCGAGATGCCGGACTGGGAGGACCTCCGTGACGCCGGCTCCGCCGTCAAGCAGGACGTGATGTCCCGGCTCCCCGAGCTGCTCCAGCAGTTCGAGGAGGCCTTCACCGCCCGCGGAGGCCACGTGCACTGGGCCCGCGACGCCGACGAGGCCAACCGCATCGTCGAGGAACTCGTCACCAAGCACGCCCCACTCACCGACGACGGCGTGCGCGAGGTCATCAAGGTCAAGTCGATGGCCACCCAGGAGATCGGACTCAACGAGTACCTCGCACCCCGCGGCATCCGCGCCCTGGAGACCGACCTCGCCGAGCTCATCGTCCAGCTCGGCGGCGACAGGCCCAGCCACATCCTCGTCCCGGCGATCCACCGCAACCGTGACGAGATCCGCCGCATCTTCCTCAACGGCATGGAGGACGTCGACCCCGACCTGGACAACAACCCCGAGCACCTCGCCGACGCGAGCCGCCGGCACCTGCGCCGCAAGTTCATGGAGACCAAGGTCGCCGTCTCCGGGGCGAACTTCGGCATCGCCGAGACCGGCACCCTCTCCGTGGTGGAGTCCGAGGGCAACGGACGGATGTGCGTGACCCTGCCGGAGACGCTGATCACGGTGATGGGCATCGAGAAGCTGCTGCCGACCTTCCGGGACCTGGAGGTGTTCATGCAGCTGCTGCCCCGCTCGTCCACCGGGGAACGGATGAACCCCTACAGCTCCTTCTGGACAGTTGTGACACCGGGCGACGGCCCGCAGAACGCCCACGTGATCCTGCTGGACAACGGCCGAACCCGCGCCCTGGCCGATGAACACGGACGCCAGGCGCTGCACTGCATCCGCTGCTCGGCGTGCATGAACGTCTGCCCGGTCTACGAACGCACCGGCGGCCACGCCTACGGCTCGGTCTACCCGGGGCCCATCGGGGCCGTCCTCACCCCGCTGATGACGGGGGTGGACGAGTCCGAGAACGGGTCGCTGCCCTACGCGTCCTCGCTGTGCGGGTCCTGCTACGACGCCTGCCCGGTGAAGATCAACATCCCGGAGATGCTCACCCGGCTGCGCAACGAGGACCAGGAGGTCAACCACGGCGGACGCGTCCCGTCCTCACAGCTGGACGTCGCGCTGGACGGGGCGAAGTGGCTGATGAGCGACGGCCGCCGCATGGGCCTCGCCGAACGGGCCCTCCCGCTGGTCCACAAGGTCAGCCCCGCGGCGGGAATGACGTCCCTGCCCGGGATCGCCGGCCAGTGGACGAGTTCACGGGACGTACCGCAACCACCGCCGGAGTCCTTCCGCAGCTGGTTCCGCAAGCACCGGAAAGGGGAAGACCAGTGACTGACGCACGGACCGAGATCCTGTCACGGGTGCGCTCGTCGTTGGGCCTGCGCGACGGGCAGGACGGCGCCGGGACGGTGGAGGTGCCCCGCCGGTACCGGTCCACCGGCTCCCTGGACACCGGCGGACTCGTCGACCTTCTCATCGACCGGCTCGAGGACTACGACGCCACGGTGAGCCGGACCGGCGGGGAGGACGCGGAGATCGCGGACGCGGTCCGGCGCTTCCTCGACCGGGCCGGGGAGGACACCGCCGACTCGCGGATCGTGGTCCCCGCGGAGCTGAACCACGCGTGGGTGGGGTCGGTGGCCGCGGAGGTCCTCGACGACTCGACCCGGGCCCCGGTGGGCCTGGACACCCTGGACGGTGTCGACGCCGTGGTCACCGCGTCGGCGGTGTCGGTGGCGGACACCGGCACGATCATGCTGGTGGGTCCGGGGTCCGGGCGTCGGGCGACCACGCTGGTGCCGGACCACCACATCGTGGTCGTGAAGGTCGATGACATCGTGGAGATCGTGCCCGAGGCCGTCGCGAGGCTGACCGCGGAGGGACTGCACGAACTGCCGGTGACGATGGTCTCCGGGCCGAGCGCGACCGTGGACATCGAGCTGATCCGGGTGCAGGGGGTGCACGGGCCGCGCACCCTCGACGTGATCGTCGCCGGGTAGCGTCCGGGCGCGCCACACACCGCGCGACCCAGCACGTCCGACGCGGCAACCCCGGAGGTCGGTGGCACCGACCTCCGGGGTTGCTGTGTGACAGGTCCCGGCGCCGGGGAACCCAGACACACCCGTGCCGAGTCCCTCTCCACCATGGACCGTTCACTCCCGACCCACGGTGGCCCCGCCCACACCCGCCGAGCCCTCCCCCGGACACTGCCTCAACGGCGCCGGGACCTGCTGGCCTCAAAAGCCGTGACCCGGTGGAGACTCGACAAAACCTACGTCACCGTCGCCTCCGGGCTGGTCGTCCCGCGTTCGGCACTGCCGGAGGATGTCCGGCCTTTCGGGGGTTTCCCCGCGGACGCCGTCACCCGTGCCCGCGCGCACTCGATGAACAACCCGGACACGGTCGCGGGCGAGTGGGGAGCCGCGGCACTCCACGGACTCTGGACGGACTGGCCCGACTCCGCCCCCACCGTCCTCTTCGCCGACCGCGGATCCAAAGGCAACTCGAACTCCCGGACCGCGGCCCGTCTCCCCCCTCCGTCCGGTGTTCCGCCGACTGCCGCACGGACTCCCGGTCACCCGTCCCGACCCCCGGAATGGGCAGGTGGGCCCAGGTGTGCCG
>NZ_JALAGY010000068.1 GCF_022712195.1 Corynebacterium sp.
GACCGGGGTCCCGAACAGCAGCAGCATCACGGTGCCGTGCATGGTGAACAGCTGGTTGTACTGTTCATTCGACAGGAACTGCAGACCCGGGTGGAAGAGCTCCACGCGGATCAGCAGGGCCATCAACCCGCCGACCCCGAAGAAGAGGAACGCGGTGACGATGTACATGATGCCGAGCTGCTTGTGGTCGGTGGTGGTCAGCATCGCCCAGGCGTGCCCGCCTTTTCGTCGCTGTCCTCCGTGTGGTTCGGGACGGGGCGGAAGGAACTCCTTCTTCTCCCGGGGCACAACCGCTGTCATTCTCCGTACCTCCTGCTGCACTTGCGTGGCGGCCCGGAGCAGGGGAAACCTGTACGTCCGTCACATTTCGTCGTTATTCACAGGCTAGGAAGGCGCATGCGGGTGCGGTAGACCGGAAAAGGTTATGCGGGCCATCAGCGGGCTGTATGTCGGCTCACCCCGTCGTCGGTGCCGACGGTGCCGGCAGTGACGACGCCCTGAGCGTGTCGGCGAGTTTCTCCAGGTACACGGCGCTGCTGGACTCGGGGTTCCAGATGAACTCGTAGAACATCTCCACGAACGTCCCGTCGTCCCTCACGATGCGTCTGGTCGGGAAACCCCGTACGTTGCGCTCGGGAAGCAGGACCGACCCCATCCCCTTGTCCGCCCAGCCCAGCAGGGTGCTGCAGTTCGTCACCTCCACCTCGGACAGCACGGGTTCACGGTTCTCCTCACGGAGCATCCCCTCGGTCATCCTGGTGATCCCGCAGCCGTGCCGCGACAGGATCAGTTCCCGTTCCGAGAGCTCCCGCACCGTCACGGGGTCCCCGGTGTCGCCGTCTGCGGCGTAGCGTCCGTCCCTCGGCTCCACCAGCACGAGGTAGTCCGAGTCGATCAGCCGGTGACTGAAGGACGGCAGCACACCCAACGCCGGGATGATCAGCATGTCGAGGCTGCCGAGCCTCAGCTGCTCCTCCAGCGGGTCGAGCTCCGCCTCCAGGAGGGTGAGGTCACGTCCGGACACCAGTGCACCGGGGCCGTGCACCGCGTCCCTGAGCCCGGCCACGATCCGCTTGTCGATCTGGGGCGATGTCCCCACCCGGACCGTCCCCGACCCACGCAACGTCAGCATCTCCGCGTCAGTCTCCAGTGCGGCCAGCACCGAGATCGCCTGCGAGATCTTCGGGAGGATCGTCTCCCCGAACGTCGTGGGCTCCGCTCCCCGGGGCGTCCTCAGGAACAACCTGGCCCCGAGGTACAGCTCGAGTTTGGCGATCGCCGTCGACAACGCCGGCTGGGTCACACCGAACTGGCGGGCCGCGCCACTGAACGAGCCCACACGGGTGACCGCGTCGGCGTACCGCAGCGCTTCAAGCGTCATTCGACCAGTCATAGTGGCATCAGCGTAGGACGGCCGCCCTCCACGGCGCAGGACGCCATAAGTGCCCCCTATGCCCCATTAAGGAGACCCCAGCCCCGGGCGGCGGTTCCGGCGGATATTCCACCTGACCCGCTCAGATGGCGTACCGGAAGCCGATGAGCATCGTCCCTGAGACCCAGAACCCGAGCACGCACCACAGCACGGCACCTGCCCCGAGCAGCACCCCGGCGGCGGCGACGGCCCCTGGCCGTGTGACGGTCCGCCACCTCCGGACCAGACCGACGACCCACGGGAGCGCCAGCAGGAGCACCGGCACCAGCAGCAGTCTAGGACGCGAGTGCATGATGCCGTCGGACCCCAGGACGATGCCCGCCAGGACCACCGCCGGCAGCCACACCTGCCAGGGGACCCGTCCGGTGCGCAGCAGCCAGAGCGACACCGCGCAGAGCAGCGCCACCAGGATCATCGACCAGGTCGACACGGAGTAGCCGGTCAATTCACCGGGGAGGTTCCCGCTGATCCACCGCAGGGTCGCGGCACCCATGTCCACGCCTGAGTGCCAGCCACGTTCCTGGGCCGCGAAGTAGCCGCCGATCTCGGCGACCTTCCGGTCCGCCCACGACAGGTAGGCCACGATGCCGATCGACCCGACCAGCGGAGCGAGCAGCGCCCCGAGGGGGAAGGCGCGTACCCGGTGTACCCGGTCACGCTGGGACGTCCCGTCCCCCCGCCACCACCGCCACAGTTCCAGCGCCGCCGCCACGCACAGGGTGAGGATCAGCGCCGCGGCCGTCAGCCTGGTCGCCCCCGCGAGCATGGTCAGGACACCGGCGAGCAGGAACCTGCGGCGCAGAAGGGAGTACAGCGCCCACACCGTCGCCGCGGTGAACAGGCTCTCCGAGTAGGGCATCCAGTAGACGATCCCCATCGGCGCGCCGACCGCCAGCACCGTCACCGCCGCAGACAGGACGACCACCGTCCTGCGGTCGAGCGGCGCCGCCCCGCGGCGCCGCCACAGCTCCACCGCCAGCATCGACACCCCCCACGCCATGACCACGGCGGACACCGAGGACACCGCGAGCGCCGCGAGGTAGGTGGCGTCGTCGACGTCCAGGACCGCCATGGGCGCGGCGACGGCACGCACCAGGACCGGGTAGCCGGGGAAGAACGCCACGGACTCCCACTCCACCGGGTCGGCCTGGTCCGGGGACATGACGAAGCCGGAGTACCCGTACTCCGAGATCATCGTCATCCAGTGCGCGTCCCACTGCATCAGGACCTCGCGCAGGGTCTGACCGTGGCGGCCGCCCCACACCGCCATCACGACGAACTGCACGGCCCCGGTCACCAGGGTCGTCACCGCCGCCACCACCGCCGTGGTCAGCGGCACACCCGCCTCGGGCACCCGGGATGTGCGTGGACCTGCGGACACTGAAGTCTTCACGGTCGACCAGCCTACCGTCCCACCCCGGACGTAACCCCCGTCACACTTCACGTTGCACGCCGCTCCGGTCACCGTGTTACAGTGGTCGCCATGAGTAACTCGCGCGCGCAGCTCCTCCTTCTCTGCCGCGGCGGGGTCAGGTTCTGAAAAACCGACCGGCTCCCCGTCGCGGAGTTGAGTCGTGCCGGTCGGTGATGACCATCATCTCTTCCCACCGATCCAAGGAGCACCACCATGACCCCCACCGATTCCTTCATCGCCGCACCCGCCCGCATCTCCACGCCGGCCGGTGAGATCCCCGAGGGACAGAAGAGCTGGAACAAGCAGCGCCCCTCCCAGATGCCGGTACACCGCTACCAGCCGCACTTCACCGAGGTGGAGCACTTCCAGTTGCCGGACCGCACCTGGCCGGACCGCGTCATCGACAAGGCGCCCCAGTGGTGCGCCGTCGACCTGCGCGACGGCAACCAGGCACTGATCGACCCGATGAGCCCGGAGCGTAAGCGCCGGATGTTCGACCTGCTGATCCGCATGGGCTACAAGGAGATCGAGGTCGGCTTCCCCTCCGCCTCCCAGACCGACTTCGACTTCGTCCGCGAGATCATCGAGAAGGACATGATCCCCGACGACGTCACCATCCAGGTGCTGGTCCAGGCCCGCGAGCACCTGATCCGCCGCACCTTCGAGGCGTGCGAGGGCGCCAAGAACGTGATCGTGCACTTCTACAACTCCACCTCGATCCTGCAGCGCCGCGTGGTCTTCCGGAAGGACAAGGCCGCCATCAAGAAGCTGGCCACCGATGCCGCGGAGCTGATCAAGGAGGTGGCCGAGGACTACCCCGACACCACGTGGCGCTGGCAGTACTCTCCGGAGTCCTACACCGGCACCGAGGTGGAGTACGCCAAGGAGGTCTGTGACGCGGTCATCGACATCATGGACCCGACCCCGGACAACCCGATCATCATCAACCTGCCGTCGACGGTGGAGATGATCACCCCGAACGTCTACGCCGACGGCATCGAGTGGATGAGCCGCAACATCTCCCGGCGGGACTCGGTGATCCTGTCGCTGCACCCGCACAACGACCGCGGCACCGGTGTCGCCACCGCCGAGCTGGGCTACATGGCCGGCGCGGACCGCATCGAGGGCTGCCTGTTCGGCAACGGCGAGCGCACCGGCAATGTCGACCTGGTGACCCTGGGCCTGAACATGTTCACCCAGGGGGTCGACCCGCAGATCGACTTCTCCGACATCGACGAGATCCGCCGCACGGTGGAGTACTGCAACCAGCTGGTCGTGCCGGAGCGCCAGCCCTACGGCGGCGACCTGGTCTTCACCGCGTTCTCCGGCTCCCACCAGGACGCCATCAACAAGGGCATCGACGCCCTGGCCGACGCCGTCTCCCCCGGGAGCCACGCCAACGAGATCCCGGAGGAGGAGTTCCGCAAGATCCAGTGGGAGGTCCCCTACCTGCCGATCGACCCGAAGGACATCGGCCGCAGCTACGAGGCCGTGATCCGGGTGAACTCCCAGTCGGGCAAGGGCGGCGTGGCCTACATCATGAAGACCGACCACGGCATAGACATGCCCCGTCCGATGCAGGTCGAGTTCTCCGGCGTGGTCCAGGCCGTCACCGAGGCAGAGGGCGGCGAGGTGAACTCCAAGGCGATGTGGGACATCTTCACCGGTGAGTACCTGGAGCGCACCAGCCCGCTGGAGCAGATCTCCGTCACCGTCGACGGCCCGCAGACCGAGGGTTCCGAGACCAAGGTCACCGCCGAGGTCGAGTGGGAGGGCACCGCACGGACGATCCAGGGTCGAGGCAACGGCCCGATCGCCGCGTACTGCAACGCGCTGGAGTCCCTGGGCGTGGACGTGGAGGTCCAGGAGTACTTCCAGCACGCCCGCACCGCCGGCGACGACGCCGAGGCCGCCGCCTACGTCCTGGCGGAGATCGACGGCCAGCAGGTGTGGGGCGTCGGCATCGCCGGGTCCATCACCTACGCCTCCCTGAAGGCGATCACCTCCGGGGTCAACCGCGCCCACGCCAAGGAGCCGGTCGTCCAGGGCGTACTGGGCGGGGTCTAGCCCCCTC
>NZ_JALAGY010000069.1 GCF_022712195.1 Corynebacterium sp.
CCCCAGGGGTAGACGGGTCCCACCCGGAAGCTCCCGGCGGAAGCGACCCCGGGGTTACGATGCTCTCGACCCGCGATCTTCGGTGAGCCTAACCACAAGTCCGGCACCGTCGTCCGCCGTCACCGTCCCCCTCCGACACTCCCAGAAAGCTGCGTCAATGTTCTACACAAACGCACTCATCGGTCTGCGCGAAGGACTGGAGGCCACCATGGTGGTCATCATCCTCGCCGCCTACCTCAACAAGACCGGGCAACGCCGCTCCTACCCGTGGCTGTGGGCGGGGATCAGCGCCGCCCTGCTCTTCACGGTCGGGACCTTCCTCGTCATCAACTTCGGCTCCAGGACCCTGACCACGGTGGGGCAGGAGATCATCGGCGGCGTCGCCTCCCTGGTCACCGTCGCCCTCGTGGTGTGGATCCTGATCTGGATGAAGGGAGCGGGCGGGGACATGACGGCGGAACTCGAGGGCAGGCTGGGCACTGCCGTGGCCGTCGGCCCACTGGCGGTCGCCACCGTGGCCTTCGTCGCCGTCGCCCGGGAAGGTGTCGAGACCGCCCTGCTGGTGTTCGAGTCCTTCACCCGGGCCTTCGGGGTCCCCTTCGCCGGACTGGTGACGGGGGTCGGGGTGTCCGTCGTCCTCGGGCTGCTGATGTACCGCGGTGTCCTGCGCATCAACCTCCGGATCTTCTTCCAGGTGACCGGCGCCCTGCTGATCGTCGTCGCCGCCGGGATCCTGCGGTACGGCATCACCGACCTGCAGGAGGCCAACGTCCTGCCCGGCCTGTCCTCCCACGCCTTCGACATCTCGGCCGCCCTGACCCCCGGAACCTGGTACGCGACGCTGCTCGAGGGCATGTTCAACATCGTCCCCCAGCCGACGGTCCTGGCCTTCGCCGGCTGGCTGGTTTTCCTCCTCGTCGCACTGCCCGCCTACTTCCGGCCCGTCCGCCGACGGGCCACCCACCACTCCCCCGCACAGAAAGTCTCGATCCCATGACCGTCTCCCGCACCACACGCGCGACCCTGGCCGCACCCCTCCTCCTCGCCCTGCCGCTGACGGTGACGGCCTGTGCGGACAAGGACGACGCCGCCGCCGCATACACGGTCACCGCCACCGACGAGAGTTGCGACGTCGACTCCTACGACGGCTCGACGGGGAACAACAGCTTCGACATCTCCAACAACGGCTCCAAGACCACGGAGTTCTACGTGTACACCGACGGCGGCCGGGTCCTCGGGGAAGTGGAGAACATCGGCCCGGGGGCCGCCCGCACCCTGCACGTGGAGTTCCCGGAATCCGGCACCTACCGGGTCACGTGCAAGCCCGGCATGGTCGGCGAAGGGGTCTCCCACGACTTCACGGTCTCCGGCGACGCCGTCTCAGTCGCCGAGGGCGACGACCAGCTCGCCGCCGCGGTCGACGGCTACCTGCGTTACGTGCGCTCCCAGACCACCGCGTTGCAGGAGGCCGTGGCCACCTTCGCCGACGCGGTCGACGACGGCGACGTCGAGGAGGCGAAGAACCTCTTCGCCCGGACCCGCACGTACTACGAGCGCATCGAACCCATCGCCGAGTCCT
This sequence comes from Corynebacterium sp., assembly GCF_022712195.1. GTDB lineage: Bacteria > Actinomycetota > Actinomycetes > Mycobacteriales > Mycobacteriaceae > Corynebacterium. The sequence continues at coordinate 1,580 of NZ_JALAGY010000069.1, forward strand.
TCCCCGACGACCTCGACCCGCGCCTCGACCTGCGGGAGGCCGACCTGGAGGACGGCCAGGAGTGGACCGGCTTCCACGCCGTCGAGAAGCAGCTCTGGGTCGACGGTGAGATCACCGACCGGACCCGGGCCGACGCCGAGCGGCTCGTCAGCGACATCGCCGAACTCGTCGACGGTGTCGCCGCCTCCGACTTCTCCGTGCAGCCGGTGCAGATCGCCACCGGCGCGCAAGGACTGCTCGACGAGATCTCCACCTCGAAGATCACCGGCGAGGAGGACATCTTCTCCCACACCGACCTCTGGGACTTCCAGGCGAACCTCGAGGGATCACGTGCCGCGGTCGCCTCACTGGAGGAGGTGCTCGACGACCGGGACGCCGACCTGCTCCGAGAGATCAACACCAGCTTCGACGACGTGGAGAAACAGCTCGACGCCTTCCGCGAGGGTGACGGTTTCGTCTCCTACGACACCGTCCCCGACTCCGACCGCAAGGCCCTGGCCGGCGGCATCGACAGGCTGACCGAGAACGTCTCGAAGGTCGCCGGGGTCATCGCACAGTGACGGGGAACAACAACACGCCCGGCCCCGGTGTCTCCCGCCGTCGCTTCCTCGCCGGCCTCGGCGTGGGCGGACTCGGGGTGGCGGCGGCAGGTGCGGGCGGCACCGCCGCGGTCGCCGGCCTGACCCTCGCGTCCTGCGCGTCGTCCGACGGGGCCGACGGGGCCGACCGGACGGTGCCCTTCCGCGCCGACCACCAGGCCGGCATCACCACCGCCCAGCAGGATCACCTGCACATCGTCGCCTTCGACGTCATCACCTCCGACCGCGGGGAACTGCGCCGACTGCTCACCGACTGGACGCAGATGGCCGAGCGGATGACCCGCGGTCTCGAGGCCACCGACGGCGGAGCACTGAGCGGCACCTCCGAATCCACCGCCGCCGACGACCCCTCGGGACTCACCGTCCCCTCCGACACCGGCGAGGCCGTCGGCCTGGACGCGGCGAACCTCACCGTCACCGTCGGATTCGGCCCGTCACTGTTCGACGGCCGGTTCGGTCTCGCGGGACGACGCCCGGACGAACTCCAACCCCTGCCGAAGTTCCCCGGTGACCAGCTCGTCGACGACCTGTGCGACGGGGACGTCGTGGTCCAGGCGTGCGCCGACGACCCCCAGGTCGCCGTCCACGCCGTACGCAACCTCACCCGCGCAGGATCAGGCGTCGTCGAGGTGCGGTGGTCGCAGCTGGGGTACGGGCGCGCGTCGAAGACCACCGTTGACGAGGAGACCCCGCGCAACCTCTTCGGCTTCAAGGACGGCACCCGCAACATCCTCGCCGGGGAGACCGACGACCTGGACCGGCACGTCTGGTGCTCCGGGGACAGCGGCTGGATGGCCGGAGGGTCCTACATGTGCGTGCGGCGCATCCGGATGCTCCTAGAGGTCTGGGACCGCCAGATCCTCGACGACCAGCAGCACACCTTCGCCCGGTACAAGGGGTCGGGCGCACCCCTGGGCACCGACGACGAATTCGCCGACGTGCCCTTCGACCTGTACCTGGGCACCGGCGGGCCGGCGATCCCCCACGACTCCCACGTCTACCTGGCGCACCCCGACAACAACGACGGGGCGCGCATGCTCCGCCGCGCCTACAACTTCATCGAGGGATCGGACTCCTTCGGGCACCTGTCCGCCGGGCTGTTCTTCATCGCCTACGTCGCCACACCGTCCGTGGACTTCGTCCCGGTCCAGATGGCGCTCTCCCACAACGACAAGATGAACGAGTACGTCCGCTACGAGTCGAAGGCGATCTTCGCCTGCCCTCCAGGGCTCGGCGACGGGACCACCGACTGGGGCACGGCCCTGTTCGGCAGCTAGGAGGCGCGGGGACGTGCCACCGGGCCACCCGGTAAATTGGTGGCCATGTCCCCAGATGACCCCGACTCCGTGGCCGCACGATTCCGCACCGCGTTCCGCCGCCACCCCACCGGCGTCGCGTTGATCACCGCCCACGTCTCCGGACAGGACGTCGGGCTCACGGTGTCGAGCCTGGCGTCACTGTCCGTCGAACCGCCTGCCGTGTCCTTCTCCCTGTCCAAGGCCGGGGGAAGCGCCGGGGCGATCCTGGAGGCCGATTCCTACCTGATCCACTTCCTCAGCGAGGACCAGGCGGGCATCGCCTACGAGTTCTCCCGCTATGAAGGCCGCCGGTTCACCCCCGACCAGCAGTGGTCCCGGGCCCCCGGTGGCGAACCGTTGCTGTCGGACGCCCTGGCGGTGATGCGGGCCCACACCGTGGACTCGCTCCGGGTCGGCGAGGCCACCCTCGTCGCCGCCGAGGTCAGCGACGTCACCCGCGGTGCGGACGGCCAGGGCGAGGCCGCGGCCTGCGCCGACGTGGCGGCACCGTCCCCCCTGATGTTCCGCAGCCACCAGTTCTACCGCTTCCCCACCGGTCAGCCACCGCTCTGACGGTACTAGCCGTCGGCGTTGCCGGCCTTCCAGGTGGACCAGGGGATGTTCCAGTCGCCGAGGCCGTCGTAGCCCTCGAGCTGACCGCCACCGGTGCCCTTGACCTCGGTGATGTCGCCACGCTTGAGGTTCTCGTAGACCCACTGCGCGTCCTCCACCGACAGGTTCAGGCAGCCGTGTGAGGTGTTGGTGTTGCCCTGCGCCCACACCGACCACGGGGCGGCGTGGAAGTAGATGCCCGAGTAGGACATCTGCGTCGCGTACTGGACGTCGGTGACGTAGCCGCCGGCGTCGAGCGCGAGACCGAAGGTCTGCGAGTCCATCGTCAGCGCCTCGAACTGGTCACCGATCTGGTAGATGCCCTCGGGGGTCTCGTGCCCCGGCATGCCCATCGACGTCGGCATCGTCTTGACGACCTCGCCGTTGCGGGTCACCGTCACCGTCTTCGTCGCGTTGTCCGCCACGGCGCGCACGTCGTCGCCGATGGTGAAGGTGGCGGAGCGGTCCGTCTGCCCGTACATGCCGCCGAGGTCCTTGCCCACCAGGTCGGCGTCCACGGTCACCTCCGTGCCGGGCTTCCAGTACTCCTCCGGGCGCCAGCGCACCTCATTGGAGGTGATCCAGTAGAACGCACCCTCGACCTTCGGCTCGGTGGTCACCGTGATGGCGTCCTCCACCGCCTTACGGTCCGTCGGCGCCTCGTCGAAACGCAGCGCCACCGACTGGCCGACACCGACGACCGCGCCGTCCAGCGGGGCCAGCGACGCATCGGTCAGCAACGCCGGACTGAAGGTGGTGAAGGAGGTGGACAGCGTCTCGTCGCCGCCCTTCGCCTCCAGGGAGTAGGTGGTGGAGTAGTCCAGCTTGCCGTCGGAGTTCCACTCGGTCTTGTCCTCGTTGAAGGACCCCTCAACCTCGTTACCCATCCCGTCGGTGAGCGTGACCGAGTCGATCCCCTCGTCGTCCAGGACGGTGACGGGTTCGTCGACCTTGACGTCGGTGTCCCCGTCGTCGACGTTGGCGGTCAGCTCAACGGAGTCCTCCCCGTCCCCGGACTTCCCCTCGTCCGCCACCTGTTCGGTGTCCGTGTCACCGTTATCGTCGATGGTGCAGGCGGCGGTGGCCAGCAGAGCAGTGGCGGCCGACGCGGCCGCGATGGAACGCAGAACCCGGCCCGTACGGCCGAATCGGAAGTGCATGGTGTCTACAGTCTCTTTCCGCCCCGGGTCAGGAGCACCCGAGGCGATGAAGTGTTGTGGTGAAGTCAGGTCGACGGTAGTGACGCAGCAGTCCCACTGCGCCCGGCAAGGTGAGGGTCGGGCCCCGTCTCGCCGACCATCATACGTCTGCGCTGCCCGCCAAAAGTAACGGAAATCGCCCCGCCGGACAGATTGTGTCCGAATCGTTACCCACCGGGGCTCCCCGGAGACGATCGGAAGCAATCCCACAGACGACCTGCGGATTTGCCAGGGATTCGGCGCGGGGCTATAGTTTCTCTCGTTGCCGAGGACGGGACATCCGCTCCACGAGACACCATGCGTCATTAGCTCAATTGGCAGAGCAGCTGACTCTTAATCAGCGGGTTCGGGGTTCGAGTCCCTGATGACGCACAATTTCACCCCCGGATGGGTGACCGGCCCCGGCCGAGTCACCGTCCGGGGGTTTCGTCATTCTAGCCGACGGCCCCCGGAAGAGCAGGCGATATGATGACCTGATGCCCCGTCCCCGCTCCCGTAGTCGCCGCACCCCGCTCCCGTTCGAGGTGTGGGCGCTGGTCGCCGGCGCATTCGCCGTCGCACTCGGCTACGGCGTGGTTGCACCGGCGATCCCCCAGTACGCACACGCGTTCGGCGTCTCGAACGCCGCGGCGTCAGGGATCGTCAGCGCCTTCGCCCTGATGCGCCTCGTCGGCGCACCGCTGGCGGGCCGCATCCTGGTCCGGCTCGGCGAACGGCGGACCTACACCCTCGGCATCCTCGTCGTCGCGGCGTCGACCGGGGCCTGTGCCCTGGCCGCGAACTACACGCAGCTGCTGGTCCTGCGCGGGCTGGGCGGCCTCGGGTCGATCATGTTCACCGTCGCCGCCACCGCCCTGCTGATCAAGGTCAGCCCGGTGGACGCCCGCGGCCGTGTCTCGAGCGTCAACGCCGCCGGCTTCCTGCTGGGCAACCTGTTGGGGCCGGTGTTCGGTGCCCTGGTCGCCGGGTTCGGTCTCCGGGCCCCGTTCATCTTCTACTTCATCATGCTGGTCATCGCCGCGACGGTGGTGTGGTTCGCCCTTCGCCGCTCTCCCCTGGCCGGCGCGGGGGCGGACGGCAGCCCCCGCGAACCGCTCCCCCTGGCGGAGTCCCTCGGCATCCCCCAGTACCGGGTGCTGCTGGGCTCGGTGTTCGTGTTCGGCTGGACGTCCTTCGGTGTGCGGGTGTCCGTCGTGCCGTTGTTCGTCGCCGCCGCCTTCAACGGTGACGCCGCCGTCGCGGCGTGGGCGCTGGCCGCCTACGCCGCCGGCAACGCCGTCCTGATCCTCCCGTCCGGGAAGTGGAGTGACACGCTCGGCCGCCGACCGATGCTGGTGCTGGGGTTGCTGGTGACCGCCGTCGGTTACGTGGTGTTCCCCCTGGCACCGACGATCGTGGTGGCGTGTGCGGCGATGTTCGTCGCCGGTGCGGGTTCCGCGCTGGTGAACCCGGCGCAGCAGGCGGTGCTCGCTGACGTCGTCGGCACCCGGCGCGGTGGTTCCACCGTGGCCGGATACTCGATGCTGCAGGATCTCGGAGGCGTGCTCGGTCCGCTGGCCGCCGGGGTCCTGGTGGACGTCGCCGGTTTCGGCTGGGCCTTCGGTGTCAGCGGTGTCCTGCTGGTCCTCGCCGCCGTCGGGTGGGCGTCGGTCCGTGACTCCCGGACGCTGCAGGACCTGCAGGCGCCCGGCTCAGCGCCGGGCTGACAGCGCCCCGGTGAGCGGACCCAGGATCCAGCTGACCAGCGCCATGATGATCGCACCCCAGAAGGCCGCACCGAAGGTCGTGATGTGCAGCCCCAGGCCCACCGCCTGGGCCACGGTCTCTGCCAGCAGGAACACCCCGGCGTTGATCACCAGGGCGAAGAGCCCCAACGTGAGGATCGTCAGCGGCAGCCCCAGGAGCCGCAGGACCGGTCGCACGGTCATGTTGAGCAGCAGGATCACCGCAGCGCAGCCGAGGAACACCCACAGCCGGTCGTTCGCCCCGTCGCCGACCAGTGGCTGCGCCGGTGCGGTGACGGAGACCCCGGTGACGAAGTAGGTCACCACCCACAACCCCACGGCGGTGCCGGCGGCGCGGACGAGGAAGTTCCAGATAAGGCCCATGCCCTGAAACTACCATCGGCGGCCCGGGGCTCACCGGTGCCGGCGCCTCCCCCACCAGCCGATGATCGTGGGCAGGTAGGCCCCGATGACGAGCATCGCCAGGGTGCGCATCACCTGCACCACGGTCACGACCGGTTCCGAGCCCGCCTCGTGGGCGAAGGCCAGCACCGCGTAGATGCCCCCGGGCACGGTGGCCAGGTAGGCGTCGAGCAGTGGGACGTCGCTGAAGTGCGCGATCAGCAGTGCCGCCAGGATCGCCCCGGTGATCATCGAGGCCACCGCCGACAGGATCAGGGGCAGACTGTGGCTGAACTGCCGGAGCGCGGACTTGGTGAGCGTGCCTCCCGCCTGCACGCCGATCACGGCGTAGGCGAAGACCAGCAGGAGCCCCTCGGGCTGCAGCCACCGCTCGGGCACCCCGGCCGTCCCGGCGCCCCAGGTCAGCAGCATCGACAGCAGCAGGTACGGCACCGGCAGCTTCACCACCCGGTGTGTGACCCGCACGAGCGCCCACACCAGTGCCCAGACGACGAGTGCGCCGAGGACGCCGTGCAGCCCGGGGGTCCACCACGCCGCCGTCCCGTCGCCCGTCGACCCACCGCCGCCGGCACCGGCGCCGTCACCGCCTGCGAAGAGGTGGACGAAGGCCGGCAGTGTCAGCACCACCAGCGACAGGCGCAGGTACTGGGTGAGGACGACGAAGCGGACGTCCTCCTTCAGCTCCGCGGCGAGCACCGTCATGCCGCTGGCTCCCCCGGCCAGCGTCGCCAGCAGGGAACTCACGGCGCTGGCGGCCCCGGACCGGTACAGGAGGTACGCCGCCGCAGCGCACACCGCCAGGGTGACCACCAGTGCCAGGACGGTGGGTGCGACGTAGCCGGCCACCGTCGCGCCGTCCAGGTCCGCCAGGGGTGCGACGCAGACCATCGCGATGACCACCTGGGCAGGCTGCATCAACCTCGTCGGCGGGGTGGTCTGCCGGTCGGAGAGGATGGCGTAGGCGCCGAACGAGACCAGGAAGGCGAAGATCCAGGACGCCGGGACGCCGAGCCTGGTGCACACGGCCCCCAGGACCACGGCGCACGCACAAACCCCGGCGATCTCGACGGCACGCCGGGTGCCGGAGATCCGCCGGGGCTGTCCGGGGTCGCGCGGGGCGGGAATCGTGATCAGGACCTCGTGATCAGGACCGGGCGTCCGCCAGCAGCCGCTGGATTTCCTTGATCTGCTTCTTCTCGTTGCGCCGGCCGGCGACGGTGAGCGCGACGACCAGGCCCACACCCGCGACAACTCCGCCGATGATCATCTGGACCTTCGGCTGCGCGAGGACGTGGGACACCTGGGTCTTGGCCTCGTCCGCCAGGTTCTTCGGAGCCGCGCGGACGCTGAGCTCGTCCAGAGTCCTCGCGAGCTGTTCACGGGTGCGTTCGATGTCGCTCTGGATTGAGTCGATGGTGCGGGCCACTGAAGTCTCCTGCATTGCTGGTCGTGACTGACGGTTTCGGGATTGTTCCTGAATTGTACGTTCCCGGGTGGCTGCGGTGCAGAAGAACCCGTCGAACGGTGCTCGACACGGCGGCGGATCACCGTACACTCGGAGAACATGAGCACTTCCGAGAACAACCGCACCATCCTGGAGATCGGGGATGTCGCCCCGGACTTCACCCTCACCGACGACCGGGGCCGGCAGGTCAGCCTGTCCGACTACGCCGGCCGCCGCGTCATCGTGTACTTCTACCCCAAGGCGGACACCCCGGGCTGCACCACGGAGGCCTGCGACTTCCGTGACTCGCTCACCGAGCTCAACGACGCCGGGGTGGACGTCCTCGGCATCTCCCCGGACCCGGTGGAGAAGCTCGAGGCGTTCCGTGAGAAGCACGACCTGACCTTCCCGCTGCTGTCGGACCCGGACAGGAAGGCGCTGACCGCCTACGGGGCCTTCGGGGAGAAGAAGAACTACGGCAAGGTCGTGCAGGGTGTCATCCGGTCGACGTTCCTGGTCAACGAGAACGGCACGATCGGCCTGGCGAAGTACAACGTCAAGGCCACCGGGCACGTCGCCCGGATCGCCCGGGACGTGCTGTAGGACCTGCCGCCCACGGCAGGACCCCGGGGGCGCAGGATCAGGAAGCCTCGACCGCCGTGGCCTTCCCCGCTGCACCCGCTGCACCCGCTGACGTGTGGCGACGACTGCCGAGCCAGGCGACGACCACCGGCACGAGGCTCACCGCGACGACAGCGAGTGCCCAGAGGTCGACATGGTCGCGGATGACTGCCACAGAACCCAGGAAGTACCCGGCGACGGTCACTCCGGCGCCCCACACGACAGCGCCGGCGATGTTCCACCCCACGAACCTGCGGTACGGGTAGCCGGCGATCCCCACCGCCAACGGGGTGAAGGTGCGGACGATCGGAACGAAACGTGCGAGGAAGAGCGACTTCCCGCCGTGCCGTGCGAAGAACTCCTCGGCCGAGGACAACCGCTCAGTGGTGAGGACCCTGGCCTCCGGGGTGAAGAAGCGGCGCCCGTACCGGCGCCCGAGGAAGAACCCGACCTGGTCGCCGCAGATGGCGGCGATCCAGACGACCCCGACGACGAGCGCCAGGTTGACGTGCATCGCAGGTGCGAGCATCCCGGCGACGAAGAGGAGTGAGTCGCCGGGAAGAAACGGGAAGAGGCACCCGGATTCGATGAAGACGAAGAGGGCGAGGACGCCGAGCATCCACGGACCCGCGCCCTGGAGTACGGACGTGGGGTCGAGGAGCCCGGAGGCGAGGACGGTGTCGGTCATGCCACCCATCATGCACCGGGCCGTCCCAGAATCCGCCAAGAATCCACCGGGACCTTCCTCCCGCCGCCTTCTCCCCTCCGTCCCGTAATGTTCTGGACAGGACAGGGAAAGGAGCGGCACATGGATCCGTCCCCCAGGGACACCGGGCCGTCCGACCCCGGTACCAGCACGGATGCCGCGACAGTTCGCTCCACGGCGTACCGGATCGGACTACGCATCGCCGGGGTCGCCTTCGCACTGGTGCTCGTCGGCGGTGTGACCTTCTTCATCGTCCTGTGGTGGAAGGCCGGCGGGTCGGTTCTCGGCCACCACTCCGACGACCTCCCCGACCCCGACGGCAAGTACGTCACCGTCTCCCTGAACACCGTCGACCTGGTGACGGCGACGGTGGCCGTCGGGATCCTGGCCATCGCCGCGGCCGGACTGGCAGGAGTCTTCATCGCACGACGTGCCGTCGCCCCGCTCGGGGAGGCGCTCGCCCGCGAACGACGCTTCGTCGCCGACGCCAGCCACGAACTGCGGACCCCGCTGAGCGTCCTTCACGCCCGGGTGCAGAAACTCTCCATGCAGACCCCCGCCGATGACCCGCGCCGGCCCACCGTGGACGCGTTGCGCGACGACTCCACGGTGCTCGTGACACTCCTCGACGACCTCCTGGACGACCTCCTCACCGGGATCCCCGCAGGCGCTGCGCCAGGTGACCGGGACACCGGACCGGCCGACCTCCGCAGCGTCCTCGACCGTGTCGCCGGAAACCTGGCGCTGCTCGCGGAACGACAGGGGGTGGACCTCGAGGTCACCACGGTCGACGCGACCGTACAGATGCCGACGACGGACCTGACCCGCTGTCTCACGGCACTCACCGACAACGCGATCAGGCACACCCCGGCCGGTGGGCAGGTCCGGGTGTCCGCCGCCGTACCTCCCGGAGGTGGTGTGGTCTGCCTCACCGTCGACGACGACGGGCCCGGTGTCCGGGGCATCGACCCCGGCCGGGTCTTCGAACGGTTCGCCCACGGCACCGCCCCCGCCGGGGCTGCGGGCGGCGAGCGCGGCAGCCACGGGATCGGGCTATTCCTCGTGCAGGAACTCGCCCACCGTGCCGGCGGATCTGTGGCACTGACCTCGACCGGCCCCTCAGGCACCGAGTTCACGCTGCGTGTGCCGACCGCGCCGGGAGCATCCACGGGAGGACGCCGGTGAGCACGTCGGACAGAAAACCGCTCCTGCTGGTCGAGGACGACCCGGAGCTCGGCCCGCTGGTCGCCGAGATTCTCGACATGGCCTGGAACGTCACTCTCGTCGCGGATGCCGCGGGGGCGCGTGCGGTCCTCGACCGGCGCGTGTTCGACGTCATCGTCGTCGACCGCAGGCTGCCTGACATGGACGGGGCGGACCTGGTCGCCTGGTTCCGTGCCAGGGGCGTCTCCACACCGGCGCTCATGCTGACCGCACTCGGAACCGTCGCCGACAAGGTGTCCGGCCTCGACGCAGGAGCCAACGACTACCTGGTCAAGCCCTTCGAGTTCGAGGAACTCGAGGCCCGGCTCCGTGCCCTCACCCGCCACCACTCCCCACGGGGGACGGTACTGCCGATCGGCAGCTGGACGTTGTACCCGGACGACCGGAGCATAGACTCCCCCTACAGCGGACGGATCATGCTGACCGCCAAGGAATGCGCCCTCCTCGCCCTCCTGGCCGAGCACCCGGACACCGTGTTCAGCCGCGACCAGCTGCTCACCGCGGTCTTCGACCACGGTGAGCAGACCAACACCGTGGACACCTACGTCCACTACCTGCGTTCGAAGACGGAGAAGGAACTCGTGGAGACCGTCCGCGGCCGCGGCTACCGGCTGGGCACGCCACTGTGAGCGCCGGTCTCCGTGCCAGCGGCACCGGACTCAGACGACCTGCACCTTCCCTGTCCCGGTGAAGGGACGCACGGTGCCGTGGATGTCCCTCCAGTCCCCGCGCAGGATGATCCGGTAGGCGCCGGGGTCCGCCCCCGTGGTGTCCCATTCCACGGTGGCGGTCGTCCCGGTGAAGGCGCGGTCGAAGGTCAGCAGTGTCGACCAGGACGAGTCGTGGGCGACGACCGTGCCGTCGTCCCGCTCGACGCGCAGGTAGCTGTCCTCCAGGTGCAGGTCGTTGTTGGGGTTCGCCCCGACGAAGCGCACCGTGGCCGTCGCCCCGGCGGGGACGTCGCCCCCGCCGGAGAGCACGTCCCCGAAGCGGCGGCCCGGCGGTGCGGTGTCGACGACCGACACCGCGGCCGGGCTGTCCGGCACCACCCCGGTGAGGTCGCCGGCCGGTGCCCCGTGGTCGACGGGTTCCCCGGAGGCCAGTGCGGTGGCCAGGCGGTCCACGACCTGTTGGACGGCGGGGAGTTCGAGCCGGCCGAATGCCGTGGCCCCGCCTTCGTAGTCCTGCTGGTCGTACTCCTCGGGTGTGGTGATGTAGTGGCCGTACCCGCAGGAGTAGCCCTGCACCACCACGGTGTCCTGCGGGACGCCCATGGCCCGGGCGACCGTGCGGCGAATCCGCAGTCCCGAGGTCACCGTCGGTTCGAAACCCAGGTGGACCAGGACCAGGCCGCCGATCCGCCAGACGCCGAAGAGGTGGCGTTGCTGGATCATCCCGTCGATGTAGCCCATCGGCAGGAGCATGTCCTTCGGCGCGTGGACCCGGCGGACGTCCTCGGGGACGGGCGCGAGCTCATTGAGCCGGCGCACCCACGGGGCCCCGCCGCGTTCGCCCTCGTCGATGCCGAGGTCGATGTCGAGTCCGCCGCCGTCCTCCTGACTCGACGCGGCGAAGGCCGCACCGAGGACGGCGGGTCCGGTGCGCCCGGGCCTGCCGTCCGGGGTCCAGCGGCCGTCGACGTCGACGGAGTCCATGTCCGTCCAGCAGCTCCGCCCCTCCAGTCCGGCCCGTCCCGACAGCGGGATCCGGGTACCTGCGGACGGGTCTGCGGCGTCCGCCTGGCGTCGGCCGAGGATCTCCACGGACCTCTTCTGCCCCTCCTCCCCCGCCCCGCCGGGGCCGGACTCGGGGACGAGCCCGTGGTTGGGTGTCACGTCCCCCGGCGTCCCCTGGGCGAAGGCGGCGACGAAGGGAGCGGTGGCCAGGTCGAGGTGGTCGACCCCGGCGGCGGACTCGTAGGAGTAGGCGGCGAACCCCTTGTTGTCCCCCGAGATGTGCCGGATGTGGTGGCTGAAACTGGTGGCGTGCACCGAGTACCAGTTGATCAGCCCTACCGGGACGCCGCCCCTGGCGACGTGCAGGGTGGTCGACCGGCGGTCCACCCCGTCGGGGTTCTCGGCGGTGTCCTCCGCCGGGTTCCGGTTGAAGGCCTGCCGGGAACGGTTCTCCCCGACACCGTCGACGGTGCGGCTGACCAGGGTGAGTTCGGCCGGCGCGATGTCGTCGTGTGCCCGACGGATCGACTGCACGATCCCCGTCACCTGCGCCTCGAAGGTCACCGGGCGGAAGCCCAGGGTGACCAGGTCCACCATCGCGTGCCCGGAACGCCCGCCCGGTCCGACGTGGGTGTGGGTGGCGGTGAGCACGACGTTGTCGGTGCGGTACGTGTCTCCGTAGTGCCCGCGCAGACGGCGCAGGACCTCGAGGAAGACCGACTGGAACATCAGCGGGGTGTCCACGGTGACATGGCAGAGACGGCGGCCACCGTCGTCGAAGATGAATGCGCGGGAGTAGAGCCGTTGCCGGATGCCGACCGAGGTCTGCTCCTGCACGGCGTAACCGTCCATCCCGGCACCGAGCGGTTCCCCGGTGGTGTCGGCGATACCCCGGCCCACCGACAGCGGGGATCCGCCGGCAGAGTCGGGGGAACCGGGTTGCGCCGTCCCGGCGTCCGCGTGCGGGAGGCCCGTCCCCGCGGCAGAGGACCACAGCACCGTCCCTCCGAGTGCCGCGAGTCCGGCGAAGAACGTCCTGCGTGAGAATCCTGTCATCGTGCTCCCCTCTCGATCTGCACTGACGCTACCCCGGCATGAACAGTCTTGTCCCCGAAACGGAAGCGAATCGACGGGCACACGTAGCGGAAGTGAACGGCATTATCCCGATACACCGAGGTCATGGCGTTGGCCCTGCAGTCGGCGATGCTGTTCCTCTACATTCGGCACCGGGAGAAGTTCACCTGACGACCAGGAGAGAGCCATGAAGCCACGCCACACCATCACCGCCCTCGCACTCACCGTCCCGCTCGTCCTCGCCGCCTGCGGCAACGACGACAGTGGCGAAGACGGCGAAGGCACAAGCGCCACCGCGACAACGTCAGGGGACGGCGACGGCACCACCGGCACCGACTCCGACCTCCCCCGGATCGGCGAGACGCTCAGCGTCGACAAGGCCGACATCACCGTCACTGATCTCCGTGAACACGACCACGATCCGACGAACCAGATCTGCGCGGACGTGAACTTCACGGTCACCAGTGACACCGAACCGTTGAAGGTCCGGGGCCTGGCGGCATGGAAACTGTACGACCCGGAGCAACTGCCCCGCACCCAGACCGTCTCCGAGGAGACCGACCACGTCCTGGACGAGGTCGGCCCCGGTCAGAGCGAGGACGGGACCATCTGCTTCGACGGCCCGGCGGACCCCGGCGAGTACCGGCTCAGCTTCCAGGAGGACTTCGACGCCCGGACCGACCGCGTGGAGTGGGTGGGGACGCTCTGAGCCGGCGGACGTTCAGTGGTGTTTCAGCGCGCGGAGTGTTCCACGCCCTGCGGTAGCTGGAACAGCGCATCGTATTCGACGGTCACGACCGGGTGGTCCGGTTCGGCCTGTTCATGCGCAGCTCCGGTGAGGGTGTTGATCAGCTGGCGGAAATTGCGGGGCATGGTCACTCCTTTCGACATGGTCTCGGTGGCGTCAACGACGACATCGACGGTTTCTTCGATCGTGGTTTCCAGGCGACGGTTGTCAGGGCACACCCGGCCGCCCCGGAGGCCACCGGCAGGGTGCGCCTCAGGGCGGCGTGAGATTCTAGAAGTACCCCTCAGTTGACCCCTCAGCCGGTGCTCGAGGAGTCGTCTGTGCAGTCCTGGATGTCCGGGCCCGCCGTCCCCCGGTGCGGACGCCGCGCTTCTGCGGGCGGCACGACACCGACGACTGAGCCGGACAGTGCAGTGTAGCACAGGACAGCCGCCGGGGGCTGTCGACGTCCCGGAGCCTTGCCGCGGCGACCCCGCCTGAGCAACGCCGGCGCCCGCCGCACCGTGGTCGATGCGAACACCACCGGGATCCGCTCGCGGTGGTGTTCGGCGACGACCTGCAGAAGGCCTCCTGTGCGCTGCCGGACTCCTTGACGTGGTGTCTGGTGGCGAATGCCCCAGTGCCTGGCGAGTCCCAGAAACCCGTTTCGCGGGCACTGGGTCTGCTGCATGGATAGGTGACATCTGATCTGGCTTGCCTGGGAAGGCAGGCCTGGAAGGATGATCCTCATGGCCAAGCCCTATCCCCAGGAGTTCCGCGACGATGTCGTGCGTGTCGCGAGAAACCGTGAGCCCGGAGGGACGATCGAGCAGATCGCGAAAGACTTCGGGGTTCACCCGATGACGCTCACGAAGTGGATGCGCCGCGCCGAGAGTGACGAGGGCACCACGCCCGGCCAGTCGCGGACCGAGGCGGCGCAGATCCGCGAGCTGAAGAAGCGCAACCGGCTCCTCGAGCAGGAGAACGAGGTGCTGCGGCGTGCGGCGGCGTATCTGTCGCAGGCGAACCTGCCGTCAAAAGGTTCTACCCGTTCGTGACAGAGCTCGCCGCCGCAGGGATCCCTGTGACGGTGACGTGTCGGGTGCTCAAGCTCTCCCGCCAGCCCTACTACCGGTGGCTGGCTGACCCCGTCACCCCGAACGAGGTTGTCGAGGCGTATCGCGCGAACGCGCTGTTCGACGCCCGCAAGGATGGCCCCGAGTTCGGGCATCGCCTCCTCGCCGACGAAGCACGCGATGTGGGTGAGCCGATGGCCGACCGGACCGCGTGGCGGATCACATCGAGCAATGGCTGGTAGTCCGTGTTCGGGAAGAAACGGGCCAAGAACGGGAAGAAGCCTGGTCCGCCCGCCCATGACGATCTCTGCGCCGTGGTCGATGAGCATGGTCGTACCCGGCATGTGTTCGCCGCGACGCGGGCGAATGAGCTCTGGCTCGTGGACATCACGGAACACAGAACCGCGGAGGGCAAGCTCTACTGCTGTGCGATCAAAGACGCCTTCAGCCGGCGCATCGTCGGGCGCTCCATCGACTCCGGGATGAAGTCCCGCCTGGCTGTCCAAGCACTTGAGAACGCGGTCCAGATGCGCGGTTACGTCGTCGGTTGCGTGGTTCATTCGGACAGAGGATCTCAATTTCGAAGCCGGACGTTCCTGCGTGCTCTGGCCGGCCACGGCATGGTCGGTTCTATGGGCAGGGTGGGTTCGAGCGGCGACGATGCCGCGATGGAATCGTTGTTCTCTCTCCTGCAGAAGAACGTCCTTGATCGGGGTTCCTGGATCACGCGTGAGCAACTGAGGATCGCGATCGTGACCTGGATCGAGAGGAGCTATCACCGCCGACGACGGCAGGCCCGTCTGGGACGTTTGACCCCGATCGAATTCGAGGCCATCATGACCAAGGACGTCGCCCTCGCGGCGTGACTAACAATTGTCACCTAAACGTGCAGCAGACCCCTACATTCCTGCCCCGGAAGACGGCGGCGATGGTGGAGGAAACTATGCCGAGAGTGTCCACTACGATGCTGCGACTGACGAGACCACTCAGGTGATGATGCAGAACGGTCAGCGCACCGAGGTAACCAAGCCTGGACGTCCAGATACCGCTGCACCGGAAAGTTCACCCGAGGCTTTGGGCGCACTGGGCACGATTCCGACGAATCCGCCAACCGTGATGGCCGACCGGAACGAGCCGAGGGCTGATCCACCGATCTCAGGCGAGTCGGTACCGGGAGTCGGGCCGATCAACCCTGCTGACCCGCCGAGTGTGGTGGACCATCCGGGGCAAAACTCTGCTGACGTGTACCCCGGTGACGGACAGCAGCCCGTGCGGGTGAACCCGCAGACCGGTGAGCAGATCGGATTGGGTACCACCGACAATCCCCAACAGGGCCCGTTTGTTCCCCGTACATTTGAGTGGGTTCCCGACACCATCGACAACTCACCGTCAGCTGCAGACCCGGCGGCGATGGACCCCGGTGCCGCCGTGGCTGGACCGGGTGCCGGTGACGTCGCTCTTGGTGCAGCATCCGGAGCAGCCAGTGCCGCTGATCGCGCCAACAACGCAGACGGGAGAAACGGGAAGCCAGTCGGAGCCCACAGGCAGGATACGGCTGCGGAAAGAGCCAGTCGAAGTATTGGTGGTAAAGTGCCTACCCGAGCACTCGGCTTCGCAGGCGACGCTGTAACAGGAGCACAGGCAGTCTCCGACGCCATTGATGATCCGGATCATGCCGGTGGTGCCTTCGGCCGTGGACTGGGAGCAGTCGGCGGAGGGTTTGGCGGCGCCTATATCGGAGGCGCCATCGGAGCGCTCGGCGAGCCACTCGCGCCCGTGACGGTCCCTCTCGGTGGTGCTATCGGCGGAGTGATCGGAGGAGAGGCCGGGCAACGAGCCCTCGAACCGGTCGGCCAATCGATCCAGGACCTATTTAAGTGATTCGAGTGTGGTGACTGATCCAATATGAACGCCATGGAACTATGGTTTCTGACGACGATATTCGTCTTTCTTACATCAGGAATTCTCGTGCCACTATTCGGGGATTTCATAGAATCCATAGATCACCCAAAGGAGATATCGGAGGCAATATTCTTTACCTCTACAGCATGTCTTTTCATCCCCGTTCCAGCGGTCATATTCTTAAACGGATCCGCCAAAGAGATGCTCCTATTTTGCGTTGGTTCTTCATTAATTCACATCGCAATGCGAGGCTGGATGGGTCTTCGGCCGCTGCCGCCGTCACCGAGCTACATCTGGAACGCCGAGAAAACCCTCTTTAGAACCATCATGAGGAAGGACCACCCATGACCCCCGCTACTTCCGCCCCTGTGTTCTCGGCCGTGCAGCATCTGCTCGGCGCAGGACTAGTGACTACAACAGCACCTTGGGACCAGGGGCGTCTGGAACACGTTGCCGGCGCACTCGCGCCCGAGTGGGGCACGGTCATTTCCACAGACAATGTGGTGGTTGCTCTGCCCAACCCACCACGACCGTCCGGATTCTCGCCCACTGTAATTGCATACGGGCACTACTGCTCACCAACCACATCCTCGGCGCTTCCCACCGCCCTGGCCGACGCGCTGCGACTGGAGGCAACCAGTCCCCTTTACCGCAAAACAGACGTGACTGCTGACCCCTCAACCGATCAGAACTGGACATTCAGCATGTCAGCGACCTACACCACCGACAGCGGCCATGAGGCCACCGTCACCGAATACCTTCACGACGATACTGAAAAGGGTGTTGTCTGGGCTGTTGTCGCCACTGACGCCGACCGCGAAGGGATGGTCGTCATGGATGCAATACGCAATCCTTGCCCACGATGACTACGCCCACACACCGCAGTGAATGGAAAGTTTCCCCGGACTTTTCATGGAGTCTCGATGAGCCCCGGTCGGCGGGCCCGATGTTGCCGATATGCGGTTGATTCGACCGGAGGCATGAACGCCCGCCGGCCTGTGTATCCAGGGCCGGGAGCCGGGGGCCACGGGGATCCGATCGAAGCGGTCACGGACAACGAACGTACAAAAGGTGAAGCCTGCGGGGCGCTACGCGGGAATGAGCAGCCCTCGTATCCGCGCCGGTGCCGTGGCCAGCAGGCAGGCGTGGGCGGCGTGACCGTCGAGATGCACCCGCACCTGCTGGACGACTGTCGCTGCGGTAGAGAGCGCCCCGGACCCGCAGTGAGCCCAGGGCCCACAGCCACCACCACGACCGGGGCGGCCTTGAGCTTTGCTTTCGCCTCGTCGCTTCGGCTGGTGTAGCCGTCGCGTCGCATGTCGCAGGCGGTCTGCTTGGCCGCGGCCAACGCCGCCGGATCTGCGCCGAGTAGCGTGGCCCAGGTGTTCAGCATCCCGGCCAGCATCACCGCGTGCATCCACGTCCGGTTCGCCGCGAAGCAGTAGTGCGCCACGGTCAAGTCCCTTGTCGTGTCCCCCATGCCGAAGAAGACCTATGCGCAGCAGTTCAAGCGTAATGCCGTCTCGCTGTACGAGAATACTCCAGGCGCGTCGATGAACTCGACGGCCACAGAACTCGGCACAAACCGCAGCACCCTGAAAAACCAGGTTAGCCGTTTCTCCAGTGATCTCCGGGCCGGTAGCGCAGACGAATCGGAAGCGGCCACCGATGCCCAACGGATCCGCCAGTTGCAACGCGACAACGCCCGCCTGCGTGAGGAACGCGACATCCTGCAGCGGGCCGCGAAGTATTTCGCGGAAGAGACTCGCCTGATGACCCGCTTGACGCTTCGCTGATGACACCCGCACCGAATTCTTGGTCAAGTGGCTCTGCGAGACCCTGAAGATCCACCGATCCTCGTACTACACGTGGCGCGCCGAGGCTGAAAGCCGCCAGCGACAGATCACCGCTGATGCGCTGTTGATCGCGCGGATCAGGGCGAATTTCGACGCGGAGGGGCCCGTGCGGGTGAACCCGCAGACCGGTGAGCAGATTGGACTGAGTACCACCGACAACCCACTTCAAGGACCCTCGGCGCCCCCTACCTTTGAGTGGGTTCCTGACACCATCAATACCTCACCTTCTCCCACAGATGAGGCTGTCAGTGGTGAAGTCTTTCCTGACAACAGCATCGCATGCGGAATCGTAACGGGTGTAGGCGGTGTCGGACGAGAAACCGAGATAAATGATCGTCCTGTCGAATACTATGGTCGGCATGCGAAACCACACGTACCCACGCGAGCAGAAGATCTCGTCCGTCGACCAGGTAGACGAGCTGGACCATTGGGGGGCAGCCCAAGCGGGCTACAACATAATCACGGTCGAGGACACTGCCGAACAAGCCACTCGGGAAGGTATTTCAGCCGGTTTTTCCACGGCAGGAGCAGCAAGTTTCGCTCTGGCGGGAGGGTCGATAGCCGCCCCCCCAAGGGGCCCTAGCCCTGGGCGCCGTGGGAGGATTGCTCGGCGACTGCGCGGGAGAATACGTGCGAAACTGGTCGATTGGCGAAGAAGCCTAGGGAGGCCGAATGGATTACTATGCAGTCGCGTGCCTGATTCCAATGTTCATACGTGCGCTATTGGCCTCGCAACGAGTCGACATGTTTGGATTCTGGACAACCTTATTCTGGATCCTGTCTGCGCTTTCGGCCGCCATTGGCGTATACATATACAGAGGCGCAGAAGGGGGAGCAATATTCATAGTCGAGATGTTTTACCTAGTTCTTCCAATTTTCCTACTTGCGAACTTTAGAAGCCATGTTACCCTTTTGCGACTTGTCGCGGACGTCTATACGGTCACCGCCGCTCCATTTCATTTGGCAGCATGGGCGTCGAATAAACTCCTTAACCAGGTCACAAAGGGGTCCATTCCCTTAAAGATAGCAAATCCATGGTCTATACTAAACTACAAACCGACAACCAGCAGGAGCTGGGAGATCATTCAAGAAAAGCGCAAGCGCCGTTGGAGCAAGGTGACCACGTGGCTGAAAGGTCAATATGAATAGTGAACATCATGGAATATCCTCTAGCTTGAATGAGGTAATTCGAGCTACCGGATCGAAAATTACAGTGCTCGATCGAACGCGAAACAATCGACGGTATTTCGATATTCTCGAGACACGGCGACCTCCTGATATCTGGTCGCCAGCCGACGCTGCTTTCAATCATTCAGGACGGTTCCCAGGAAAAGTCTTCACAAACAGAAACGTAGTCATTCACGGAGCGAGTCGACGGGCTGACACTATTGTCTTTCTCCTGTTCGACTCCTCGCCAGAGATTACGATCGATATGCTGGTTACCGCCGCGCATCGCGAGGCGAGGAGCAGCCCCTTCGCCAACCCGATTGTCTCTCGTAAGGGGAGTTCTGCACTTATTCAGGGCTCGTACGTCTCCGAAGGGATTCTTCTTCATTCACTAACTCGATACCATTTGGAGGACGAAGGACAAACACTATCTCAGATCACCGTCACGACCGCATCACAATCAGAAGTCAATCCCGGCACCCGTGACTGGCTGCTCGGACTGGACCATCCTCATGAGCAAAAATCATTCAATTGATGGCCGGCACCTTCGCCAATGTAAATCGTCGACAACTCATCCATTATCTATAACTTCAAGGAAAGTGAACCATGACAACATTTTCACGCGCAAGACTTTCTGCAGCTGTATGTGCCACGACCATCCTTCTGGCATCATGCAGCGACGGGGTAGAGACCGCGACATCTGACAATGCCACCACGTCCGCACCAAGTACCTCTACCGAACGAACCGACGCTGCGAACAGCGATGAATGCTCCTTCGAGAGCAATGGGGACAACGTCATCGAGGCCAACCACAACCCAGGCGAGCCCACATTCGGAATCCCGCTTCCCGAGGGGTGGGAACGTATGACCATGTTGGACAGTGAACTCGTGCGCCTGACAACCGCCGATCAAGCCAGCGGCCCGGAGAAGGGACGTACCGCGGTTCTGACGGTCGAACCCGCCGACATTGCCGGCACAAAGGTATTCGACGCGAACGCAGACATGATTGAATCCACGCTGTCGCCGCAGGACTTCGTCCGTCATCCAGTAACGTCGGTCTGCGGGCTGGATGCGCAGCTGTTTGACTACACCACCGCGCGAATGGGTGACGGCGGTAAGCAGACGATCCATCAGTTGCTGCTGTCTGTACCCGATGTCAACGGATCCAACCTGGTAGCTGTGCTCACCGTCCAGTCTGCAGCGTCGGACGCCGACGCGTTCGCCCCGATCGCCGACACGATCATCTCGGGCCTTCGGGTAGAGGACCCCACATCGGGCCAGACAGCGGAATCCTAGGAATGCTTCCCACACAGTTCACGGCCTGAGGGCCCAGCGCAGCCCGATCGAAGCGCCCCCGCATGCGTCGGCCACACGGTAGGAGGGCCGCAGGTCGGTTCCTGTGGGAAGAACGCTCGGGCAACTGCTGCAGCGTTCATCACAGCGACCCCGGGAATGCTCATAAGGCACCGCAGCACGGGGTTGCCACTGTCAGCCCGGTCCTGGAATAGCTCATGGGCACACTCGAGGTCCTCCCCTGTCCCGGTCGTCCCCGGAACGCCTCCCCGCCTCTCCCCATGGTGCGCCCGGGGGGACTTGAACCCCCACATCCGTCAGGACACCAGGACCTAAACCTGGCGCGTCTGCCAATTCCGCCACGGGCGCCCGGACGGCCCCGAACGGGGCCGCCGGCACAGCCGGCTGACCGGCTGCTCCGGGTTATGGTAGCAGCACCACCAGGGGTACCCTGGACCCCGTGCCCGATGACGCCCCCGGAACCGCGAACACCTCGACGACCACCGGATCCCGGCAGCCGCAGTCGCTGCGGGTCCGGGTGGTCCAGATGATCTTCCTCGCGCTCGCCGTCGTGGCCACGCTCTGTCTCGCATGGTGGCAGTGGGGCCGGTGGTCCAGCGGCGACGGCTCGTACCAGAACCTGGGATACGCACTGCAGTGGCCGATCTTCGGCATCTTCTTCATCTTCGCCTACCGCAGGTACATGGAGTACGAGCGCGAGCGCGCAGCCGGCGCCACCGCCCCCGCCGTCCCCGACCCGTCGTCCGGCTCCGCCCCGCGCGAGATCCCGGACGACGTCCTCCCCACACGCGACACCAGCGTCGCCGCCCGGGAGTACTTCGAGGACGACCGGCGGCGACAGGCGCGGCGGTCAGCGAACGACACCGCGGTCGGCGGCACGGCCGACAGAACAGCCGACAACCCAGCAAGGACGGACTGAGAACACCGATGACCACCCCGACCTCCCCCGTCACCGCGCCGGTGAGCCCTGAGCGCAAGCGCCGGGTCAAGGGAGCCCTGACCCGCTACTCCGTGCTCGCCTACGTCACGGGGCTCTTCCTGCTCTTCCTGTGTGTGGAGATGATCCTCAAGTACCTGGTACTCCGGCCGATGGACGTCGAGGCACCGGGGTGGTTCTCACTGGTGGCCATCATCCACGGCTGGATCTTCCTCATCTACTGCGGCACCTGCCTGGACCTGGGGGTCAAGGCGCGGTGGGTTCCCGCCAAATGGGTGACCACCATCCTCGCCGGCGTGATACCGGTGCTGTCCTTCGTCCTGGAACGCCGTCGCCGTAACGAGGTCGTCGAGGCCTTCGGACTCGACCGGTAGCCCCGGGCACCCCGGGCGGCCCCCCGCGGGTCAGTCCGCCTGAGAGGTCTCGACCTTCGCCCGCCTCACGGCCGCGGCGTCGATGTCGGACGCCTCCGTCCCCGTGTCCGGTGACCACCCCGCAGGTACCTCCGGCCAGCGGTGCGTCAGGCAGCACAGCACCGCCAGTGCGGCCGCCTGCGTCGTCACCGGCAGCGACCCCGGGTCCGGCAGGAAACCGGGGTTGTGGTTCGAGGGGATGTCGATGTCCAGCCGGTCGGCCGCCTCCGCGCGCCGCCACTGCTTCAGCGGCGTGATCCCCACCGTCCAGAACAGGTACGGGGCGTTGAACGCCCGGGGGATCACCGAGAAGTCCTCCGACGCCGTCCACGGCTCCATCTCCTGGGACTGCTCGCCGAAGAACTCGTCGAAATGGGGGCGCACCACCTCGTACACGGTGGCGTCGTTGTCGGTGGCGCCCAACAGGCCGAGGAACCGGAACTCCGGCTCCCGTTCACACCCCGCGGCCGCGGCCTCGGACCGCACGATCCGCTTGATCGCGTCCACCGCCCTGGTCCGCACCGACTCCTCGTAGAAGCGGCAGCTCAGCGCGAGCCGCGCCGAATCCGGGATGACGTTGTTCGCCTTCCCCGCCTCCACCGAGGCGACGGTGACCACGGCGAACTTCCCCGGCGGGAGTTCGCGCGACACCACCGTCTGCAGTTTCATCACCACCGACGCGGCGAGCACCACGGGATCCACCGCCCGGTGCGGCATCGAGGCGTGGGCACCCCGACCGAACAGCGTGATCTCGATGGTCGTCGAACTGGTCAGCACCGGGCCGGGGGCGGTGTACACCTGGCCGGACGGCCCGGGCACCACATGCTGTCCCAGGCAGACGTCCGGACGGGGGATGATCGTCCGCAGCCCGTCGTTGACCATCCCGTGGGCGCCGATGGACGCCTCCTCGGCCGGCTGGAACAGGAAGACCACGGTCCCCCGCCACCTGTCACGGGAGGCGTCGACGATGGAGAGCGCCCCCAGTGCGCTGGAGGTGTGCGCGTCATGCCCGCAGGCGTGCATGGTCGGCACCCGCTGCCCCTGGGCGTCCAGCTGGGAGTGGGTCGAGGCGTAGTCGACGCCGGTGTTCTCCGCGACTGGCAGCCCGTCGAAGTCCGAACGGAAGAGCACCGTGGGCCCCTCGCCGTTACGCAGGACAGCCGTGATTCCGTGGCCGCCGATACCGGTGGTGACCTCCCAGTCACTGAACCTCGCCAGTTCCTCGGCGATGCGCCCGGCGGTCCACTCCTCCGCCCCGGAGAGTTCCGGACGCCGGTGGAACTCCTTGTACAGGCTGGTGAGCCACTCCCGGTCAAGCGCTGTCTCGGCGACGATCTCAGCGGGTTCGACGGTCACGGGCACGGTCTCACGGTTCCTTCCGGGAAGCGTTGGGTTCTGTTGTCCCCACCACCCTACCGCGAACCCGGGCGGGTCAGCCCCGCGTCAGCCGCGCAGCGCCGTGAGGTACGGCACCAGTTCCGCCAGGGCGCGCCCCCGGTGGGACAGCTCGTCCTTGCGCTCCGGTGTGAGCTCCGCGGAGGACTTCTGCGGTTCCTCGTCCGGGGAGAACAGCGGGTCGTAGCCGAAACCGTTGCCCCCGCGGGGTTCACGCAGCAGCACACCCCGCCACACCCCACGGACGGTCACCTCGGTCTGCCCGCCGAGACGATCGGCCATCCCCCCGGGCACGACGAGTGCGCAGGCAGAGACGAACCCGGCGCCGCGGCGCTCGTCGGGGACGTCGGCGGTCTGGCCCAGCAGCAGACGGTTGTTCGCCTCGTCCACCGAGCCGTCGCCGGTGTCGTGGGTGCCCGACCACCGGGCCGACAGCACCCCCGGCATGCCGTTGAGGGCGTCCACGCACAGCCCCGAATCGTCGGCGACGGTGGGGAGCCCGGCGTAGCGGACCCCGTCCCGGGCCTTGATCAGGGCGTTCTCCTCGAAGGTGGCGCCGGTCTCCGGGGTCTCGGGGTAGTCCTCGACATCACGCAGACTCAGCAGCTCGATACCGTCGACACCCGCGGCGTCGAGCATGCGGTGCAGTTCGGCGAGCTTCTTGGCGTTGCGGGACGCGACCAGAACCCTGACATTCACAGTGCCACCACCTCGCCCAGGTCAGCGGCCAGGGCCGCGCGCTGCAGCGCGGTCAGGTCCCGCAGCCCGCCCTCCGCCAGGTCGAGCATCGCGGACAGCTCCCCGCGGCTGAACTCCGCGTTCTCGCCGGTGCCCTGGATCTCCACGAAACGTCCCTCCTCGGTCATCACCACGTTCATGTCCACGTCGGCGCGGCTGTCCTCCTCGTAGGGCAGGTCGAGCAGGGCGACGCCGTCCACGATGCCGACGGACACCGCGGCGACCGGGTCGAGCAGCGGCTCGCCCGGGACGACCCCACGCTGCTTCAGCACCGACAGGGCGTCCGCCAGTGCCACGTAGGCGCCGGTGATCGAGGCGGTTCGGGTACCGCCGTCCGCCTGGAGCACGTCGCAGTCGATGTTCACGGTGTTCTCGCCGAGGGCGCGCAGGTCCACCGCCGCGCGCAACGAGCGGCCGACCAGCCGCGAGATCTCCTGGGTACGGCCCTTGACCTTGCCCTTCACCGCCTCGCGCTGCATGCGCTCGGCGGTGGCGGACGGCAGCATGGCGTACTCGGCGGTCAACCAGCCTTCCCCGGAGTCCCGCTTGAACCGCGGCACCCCCTCGGACACGCTGGCGGTGCACATCACCCGGGTGTCACCGAACTCGACGAGGACGCTGCCCGCCGGGTTGGTGGTGAATCCGCGGGTGATGCGGACGTTCCTCAGCTGGTCGACGGCCCGTCCGTCGGCTCGGGTGGCGGTCGCGGCGGTCACGGTTGTGTCAGAAGCGCTCATGCCTCGACAGTCTAGCTGCCCCCGCTGCCGCCGACGCCCACGGTCATCCCACGGCGCGCCAGCTCCACGGGCCCGTCGTAGTAGCGCCGTGCCCCCCGCAGCGCCCCCTCCGGGTCGCCCCACGGCGGGACGTGGGTGATGATCAGCCGACCGACCCCCGCCTCCGCCGCTGCCTGGCCCGCCTCCTCACCGGAGAGGTGCATCTGCGGCGGGTTGCCGCCGTCGTCGCGCTCGCCCCAGGTCGCCTCGCACAGCAGGACGTCCGCCCCGGAGGCCAGGGCCGCGAGATGGCCGGTGGCGGCGGTGTCACCGCTGTAGACCAGCGACGAACCGTCCCGCTCCTCCACACGGATCATGTACGACTCGGTCGGGTGCACCGCCGGTGCGGCGTACAACGTGGCCTCCCCGATCCGGTGCGCCGGGTAGACCGTCCCGCGGGAGGAGTCGTCGA
Organism: Corynebacterium sp.; assembly: GCF_022712195.1. GTDB lineage: Bacteria > Actinomycetota > Actinomycetes > Mycobacteriales > Mycobacteriaceae > Corynebacterium. The sequence goes on from NZ_JALAGY010000069.1 coordinate 26,893, forward strand.
AGGCCACCGGGGTGTCCTGCAGGTCCGGGGCGTGCCAGGAGCGCACGTCCAGGATGTCGGAGAAGTCGTCGACCTGGGCCGGGTGGTCGGCCGAGGCCCGTCCCAGGTGCAGTGCCGAGATCGTCGGTCCGAGCAGCGTGTGGCGCTCCGCCGCGGCCCGGGTGGGGTGGAAACGTTGCCAGACCACCAGCGACGGGAAGTCCGAGCAGTGGTCGGGGTGCAGGTGCGAGAAGATCACGTCGACACGGCCGGGTTCACCCGACGCCTGGAGTTCAGCGAGCACCCCAGGACCCATGTCCATGAGAATCTCACGCCCGTCCGCCATCCGCAGCAGGTAGCCGGAGGCGGGGTTGTCCGGCGCAGAGAGACTCCCGGAGCATCCCAGAATGGTCATGTCCATGCCAGATATTGTTACATGAGCCCTGCCGTGGACTGGGAGCCAGGCAGTAATTCCCCCGCATTTCCTAACGCAGCATCTCCGGGATCCGGCTCACCCCGGCCACCGACGGGCCCAGGAAACGCGAGGCCAGGCTGGCGAACCGGGCGGGGTCGCCGGTGGACTCGAAGGTCAGCTCCGGGGCGGTCCCCGGCACCGGCTCGGCGAGCAGGTCGTTCTCCGACAGGCTGCGGTACACCATCTTCGCCGTCTCCTCCGCCGAGGACACCAGGGTCACGTCGTCGCCCATCACCAGCTGGATCACACCGGTGAGCAGCGGGTAGTGGGTGCAGCCCAGCACCACGGTGTCCACCCCGGCCTCCTTCAACGGCTCCAGGTAGGTCTCCGCCAGCCCGAGGAGCTGACGCCCGGAGGTGATGCCCCGCTCGATGAACGGGACGAACTGCGGACACGCCTGTGCGACGACCTCGATGTCGGGGCTCGCGGCGAAAAGGTCCTGGTAGGCCCCGGACGTCACGGTGGCCTGGGTGCCGATCACACCGACACGGTTGTTCCTGGTCGCCGACACCGCCCGACGTACCGCCGGCAGGATCACCTCGACCACCGGGACGGGGTACCGTTCGCGGGCGTCACGCAGGAACGCCGCCGAGGCGGAGTTGCAGGCGACGACGATCATCTTGCAGCCGCGCTCCACGAGCTGGTCGGCGATGGCTGTGGCCAGCTGACGCACCGTGGCCAACGGCTTGTCCCCGTAGGGGGAGTTGGCCGTGTCGCCGATATAGATCACCGACTCCCCGGGGAGCTGGTCGATGACCGACCGCGCCACGGTCAGCCCGCCCACTCCGGAGTCGAAGATCCCGATGGGTGCTGAGGCGGAGGGTGCCGGGGGCACCGTGGAGAGGTCGTCCATACTGAGTGAGTCTACTGCGTGGCCGACCCCGGTTCATTCCGGTCCGGTCTCACTTCACCGCCGGCGTCGTCCCGCCCGGGCCCAGCCGCCGGCGTTCCTTCACCGCGGGACGTCCCGCCGCCCATGCGGTCACCGCGCCGCCGACCCCGCCGAAGAGGTGCCCCTGCCAGCTCACGCCGGCCTGGTTGGGCAGGATCCCCCAGAACAGGCCGGCGTAGAGCACGATCACCACCAGTCCCAGCAGGATCTCCGCGATCCGCCGGGTGAAGAACCCGCGGGCCGCGAGGAACACAGCCCATCCGTAGATCAGGATGGACGCCCCGACGTGCACGGTGTTCTCTCCGCCGAAGAAGAAGACCCCGAGCCCGGCGACGACGGTCGTCACCGCCGTGGACGCCCACACCGCCTTCTGCCCGGACAGGGCCACCAGGAAGAGGAGGACGGCGACGGCCGGGGTGTTGGCGATCAGGTGCGGGAAGTCGACGTGGATGAACGGCGCGGGGAGTATCCCCCAGAACCGTGAGAAGTCCAGCGGATGGATTCCGAGGGAGACCAGCCGGTTGCCCGAGGCCCAGTTGACGACCTGGACCGCCCACAGCACAGCGAGGAACACCAGGGTGGTGACCAGTGCCTGGCCGAACCTGCCGCGGTCGCGGAAACGGGTCTTCGCCGGGGTGCGGCCGTTCCCTGCGTTGCTGCCGGAGGTCACGGGTGTGGTGTCGGGCATGGCTCTCCTCGTCTCGTCTGCTTGTCGTCTCGTCTGCTTGCAGGCTCGTCAGCGTGTCGCTGTCATGATGTCTCGCCACGACGGGACGTCGAAGGCGGTGTCGGCGGCCAGGACCGCCTGCACGACGGCCCGCTCGGTACAGGTCGCCGCAGCCGCACAGAGCAGCGCCAGGTCGGCGGTGCCGGACCCGGCCCGGCTGCCCGACGGTGCCAGGGCGAACAGCGTGTCACCGTCCATCGGCAGGTGGGACGGCCGGACGGCGCGGGCCAGTCCGTCGTGCGCGGCGGTGGCGAGCCGTTGGGCCTGGGACGTGTTCACGTCCGCGTCGGTGGCGACGACCCCGATGGTGGTGTTCAGCGGTGTGGGGCCCGTGGGCGTCATCTTCGTCCCGTCGATGCCGCGCTCGAGGATGGTCCGCAGCCCGTCGGCGTTCGGTGCGGGGACGTCAGCGCCGGAGCCGGAGCCTGAGTCGGAGCCGGTCCCCCAGAGTCCCCCGCTCGCCGGGTCGACGACCGAGCCGACGGGGTTGGCGACCAGCGCCACGGCGACGGTGGCGTGGCGTCCGTCGGTGAGCCGGACGGACGCGCTGGCCTGTCCGAAGCCGCCCTTCACGGCCCCGGCGGTCGCCGCGAGTCCGGCGCCGACGTTCCCGGCGCGTGTCGGGTCCCCGCCGTCAAGCGCATCGGTGACGGCCCGACGTCCCGTGTCCGCGGTGGGCCGCGAGGCAGGGTCCCCGACGGGGAGGTCGAAGATCACGGCCGCCGGGACGATCGGCACGATCAGGGACGGGGCGGCATCCCCCAGGACCTGCAGCCCGATGCCCCGGTCCTCGAGTTCGGCCATGACTCCCCCGGCGGCGTCGAGACCGTAGGCGGAACCGCCGCACAGCGCGACGGCGTGGACCTTCTCCACCGTGTTCGAGGGGGCCAGCAGGTCGGTCTCCCGGGTCCCCGGTCCCCCACCGCGCACGTCGACCGCCGCCACCGCCCCGTCCGGGCACACCACCACGCTCACCCCGGAACTGTCGACCTCGGCGTGCCCCAGGGCCAGGCCCGGGACGTCGAGGAGCGTGCCGGTCAGTGGGTCAGTCACGGCCGTCGTCACCCTCGTCCGGCCCGTCCTGCCCGTCCGGCACGTCCATCGGCCCGACCATGGCGGTCAGCAGGCTGTCCTGGTGGTAGCCGAGCCATTCGAGGTAGTTCTCCATCGCCTGGGCCTCAGCGTCCGGAGCACTTCCACGGGACTGCTCGAGGCGGCCGTGGTGGTAGGCGCGGATGTCGGTGAGGGCGGCCAACCAGGCGGAGGTCTGGTCGGCGGTGAGGCTGACGTGCACCGAGCCGTCCGGCCCGAGGAGGTCGCTGACCAGCCTGAGGTTCATCAGCTTGCCCTTGATGATGTCGGTCTCGTTGAACTGGCGGGACACCCCGGCCTCCCCGTCCACCTCCTCGTCGCCGTCGCGGAAGAACGACGGCAGCATGGCGGCGAGCACCGGGTCGTCCGGCGCGTCGGTGTGCCCGGAGGGCAGCCCGGTCATCTCCGCCAGCTCGTCCTTCGGCGCGGACCGGGCCCGGCCGATGAGCAGTTCACCCACGGTGGCGGCACTGTTGCCGAGCATCTCGCGCTCCATCGGCTCCAGCTCGGTGACGTACCTGACGCCGCGCATCAGGCCCTTCTTCTTCACCCACGGTTTCATGGTCTTCTCCGTCACCCTTCCGCGCGCTGCATCGTGGCCCACAGGCCGGCCGTCTGCAGTTTCTTGACGTCTGCCTCGACCTTGTCGCGCTCCCCGGAGCTGACGACGGCCTTCCCCTCGTTGTGGACCTTCATCATCAGCTCGGTCGCCCGCTTCCTGGAGTAGCCCAGGACGGTCTGGAAGACATAGGTCACGTAACTCATCAGGTTCACCGGATCGTCCCAGCAGATGCACAACCAGGGGAGGTCGGCCTCCGTGAGTGTGTCGGGAAGCTGTTCCTCCACAGGAGTGACCGCCGGTGCGGCGGGAGCGGCAGGCGAAGTCATGCCGTCCAGACTACCGACTAGAGTGGACGACCGTGACCGAGCACACCAACGAGCACGCAGCGACCACAGCAGCCCCGGCAACCTCCACCGCCCTGCTGACGGACATGTACGAACTGACGATGCTGCAGGCCTCACTGCGCGACGGCACGGCCGACCGCCGGTGCAGTTTCGAGGTCTTCACCCGCCGGCTCCCCAATGAACGCCGCTACGGTGTCGTCGCCGGGACCGCCCGCGTCCTGGAGGCCGTGCGCGACTTCCGGTTCACCGGGGAACAGCTCGCCGGGCTGGACTTCCTCGACGACACCACCAGGGAGTTCCTGCGCGACTACCGTTTCACCGGGCACATCGACGGCTACCGCGAGGGCGAGCTCTACTTCCCGGACTCGCCGATCCTCACCGTGCGCGGCACCTTCGCCGAGACGGTGATCCTGGAGACGGTGATCCTGTCGATCCTCAACCACGACTCCGCCGTCGCCTCCGCCGCGGCCCGGATGGTGACGGCGGCGGAGGGACGCCCCATCATCGAGATGGGGTCCCGCCGCACCCACGAGCAGTCGGCGGTCTCCGCGGCACGGGCCGCATACCTGGCGGGCTTCCACTCCACCTCCAACCTCGAGGCGGCGTCCCGCTACGGTCTGCCCGTGGGCGGCACCAGTGCCCACGCCTGGACGCTGCTGCATGTCGACGACGACGGACGGCCGGACGAGAAGGCGGCGTTCCGCTCCCAGATCGCCGCGCAGGGCCCCGGGACCACCCTGCTGGTCGACACCTACGACATCACCCAGGGGGTGCGCAACGCCGTGGAGGTCGCCGGCACCGCCCTGGGTGCGGTGAGGATCGACTCCGGTGACCTCGGCGTGCTCGCCCGCCAGGTCCGTGACCAGCTCGACGGGCTCGGTGCCTACGACACCCGCATCGTGGTGTCCTCGGACCTCGACGAGTTCGCCATCGCCGCCCTGCGCAGCGAACCGGTGGACATCTACGGTGCCGGGACGTCGGTCGTCACCGGGTCCGGCGCCCCCACCGCCGGGCTGGTGTACAAGCTCACCTCCGTCGACGGGCACCCGGTGGCCAAGCGCAGCAGCCACAAGGCCAGCCACGGCGGCGCCAAACGGGCGCTGCGGGCCTGCCGGGACACCGGCACCGCCGTCGAGGAGGTGGTGTACCCCTTCGACCAGGACATGCCGGAGCTGGGGATCCTGCACCCTGTCGAGCTCACGGTGCCGATGGTCCGCGACGGGGAGCTGGTCGACGGTCTGCCCACCCTCGACGAGTCCCGCGACCACCTCGCCCGCCAGCTGGTGACCCTGCCGTGGGAGGGCCTGTCCCTGTCCCGCGACGAGCCCGCCCTCAGCGTCCGGTTCGTCGGCCTGTGAACGAGCGGGAGAAGCGCACCGGCGAGCTGCTCGACAACGCCGTCGCCGCGCTCGGCGGCTCACGGCGCGACGGTCAGCGCCGGATGGCCGCGGCGGTGTCGACGGCGATCGCGGACCGTCGGCACCTGGCCGTGCAGGCCGGGACGGGCACCGGAAAGTCCCTGGCCTACCTCGTCCCCGCCCTGGAGCACGCGGTCAGCGCCGGTGAGCGGGTGGTGGTGTCCACGGCGACGATCGCCCTGCAGCGTCAGCTCGTCGACCGCGACCTTCCCCGGGTCACCGAGGCCCTGACCGGGGACCTGGGACGCCGGCCCACCTTCGCCATCCTCAAGGGCCGCAACAACTACCTCTGCCTCAACCGGATCGGCGGCACCGGCGGCACCGGGACAGACGACGGCCCCGACGGGGCGCTCCTGGACGAGGCGGAGGTCACCGCCACCGGCGCCCAGGTCGCGCGTCTCCACGAGTGGGCTCAGGAGACCGAGGACGGGGACCGGGACACCCTGCCCCGTGGCGTCTCCGACCGCGCCTGGCGGCAGGTGAGCGTGACCAGCCGTGAGTGCGTCGGCGCGACCCGGTGCCCCTTCGGCGACCAGTGCTTCGCCGAGGCCGCCAAGGAGAAGGCGGCGCAGTCGGACGTGGTGGTGACCAACCACGCCCTGCTGGCCATCGACGCACTGTCGGAGCAGTCGGTGCTGCCCAACCACGACACCGTGGTCATCGACGAGGCCCATGAGCTCGAGGGGCGCATCACCTCCGTCGCCACCGAGGAACTCTCCGGTGCGGCGGTCGCCATCCTCGCCCGGCGCTGTGAGAAGGTCGGCCCGGACGACTGCGCCTCCGAACTGCTCAGCGCCGGCGACGCCTGGACCGCGGGGATCGAGGCGGCGGTCACGGCGGGCACCGCCCCTGACGGGCGGTGGACGAGTGTGCCGGCGACCCTGGCTGAACCGCTGCACGCGCTGCGCGACGCCCTGTGGAAGACCCGTTCCCGGCTCCACGGCAGCGGAGGGACGGGTGCGCCGGGCGCCTCCGACAACGACCCGGAGAAGACCGCCGAGATCTTCTCCTGCCTCTCCGCCTGCGAGGAGATGCACGACACGGTGGTGCGGATCCTCGAGGCCTCCCCCGCCGAGGCGAAGGACGCCGGTGAGGCCACCGATGCCGCCGAGGCCGCCGAGGCCACGGACTCGCTGCTCGGCGAGGACGTCGTCTGGCTCTCCGGTGACCGCCACCGCCGCAGCGTCTACGTCGCCCCGTTGAGCGTGTCCGACCTGCTCCGCGGTCGGCTGTTCGCTGACCAGACCGTGGTGCTGACCTCGGCGACACTCGCCCTGGGCGGACGGTTCACCTCGATGCTGGCCACCTGGGGACTCTCCGCGTCGAAGTGCACCACCCTCGACGTGGGCACGCCCTTCGACCCCGCCACCCACGGCATCCTCTACACCGCCCGGCACCTCCCGCCACCGGGGCGCGAGGGTGCCTCGCCGGAGTCCGTCGACGAGCTCGCCCAGCTCGTCTCCGCCGCCGGCGGCAGGACCCTGGGCCTGTTCTCCTCCAGGAGGGCCGCGGAGGCCGCCGCCAATGAACTGCGCACCCTCGTGCCCTACGAGATCCTCTGCCAGGGCGACGACTCCCTCGGCGCTCTCATCGACCGCTTCCGCGCGGAGCCGGAGACCTGCCTGTTCGGCACCCTGAGCCTGTGGCAGGGCGTCGACGTGCCCGGGCCGTCACTGTCACTGGTGGTGATCGACCGTATCCCCTTCCCCCGCCCCGACGACCCGCTGTCGCAGGCCCGTAAGGAGGCCGTCGACGCCGCCGGGCGCAGCGGCTTCATGGAGATCGCCGCGACCCACTCGGCCCTGCTGATGGCGCAGGGCGCCGGACGCCTGCTGCGCGCCGTGGACGACCGCGGCGTGGTCGCCGTCCTGGACCAGCGTCTGGTGACGAAGCGTTACGGCTCGTTCCTCCGCGCGTCGATGCCGCCGTTCTGGCAGACCGTCGACGGCGACACCGCCCGGGGCGCCCTGCGACGCCTGCGTGAAGGGTGACCACACGCACCCGCCGTCCCCGGTCACGCCGGGTGCGGGTGTGACGGCGCGGGGGAATGTGGGCGGGGTCACGCGGGGTCACGGGTAGGATTGGCCGCGAACACGACTACCGGGGACACGACGACCCCGAATTTCTGCGCAGGAGGACACACATGCCCGTCACGAGTGACCGTCCCGATGTCACCATCCCCGACGTCGGACTCCACGAGTACCTCTACGGTGACCTGTCCCCCGAGGACGAGGACCGTATCGCCGTCGTCGACCTCGCCGGCGGCACCGAGACCTCCTACGCCACGCTGCGTAGCCACGTCGACTCCGTGGCCGGCTGGCTCTCCCGCCACGGTGTCAGGAAGAACGACGTCGTCGCCCTGCACTGCCCGAACTCCGTGGAGTTCATCGTCGCCGCGCACGCGCTCTGGCGGCTCGGCGCGGTGCTGACACCGGTCCCGCTGCTCGCCTCGCCGGGCACCGTCGCCACGCAGCTGCGCGACTCCCACGCCGTGATGCTGCTGACCCTGGCGGGGCTGGGCGACGGCGGCGAGGAGGCCGCCGAGCTCGCCGGCCTGCCGTCGGACCGGCTGATCCACCTCGACACCTCCCGCGGGCTCACCCAGATGCTCGCCGAGCGCAGCACCCCGCCGTCGGTGTCCTTCGACCCGGCGACACAGCTCGCCGCGCTGCCCTACTCCTCCGGCACCACCGGCCTGCCCAAGGGGGTGCGCCTGACCCACCGCAACCTGGTGGCCAACATGGCCCAGGTCGAGAACTCCGGGCCCGTCACCCGCGACGACGTGGTCTTCGGCGTCCTGCCCTTCTTCCACATCTACGGCCTGTCCACCCTGGCCAACCTGGTGGTGCGGTTGCGGGCACGCCTGCTCACCGTCCCCCGGTTCGAGCTGAACACCTTCCTGCGCAACCACCAGAAGCACGGGGTGACGTTCACCTTCATCGCCCCGCCGGTGGCACTGGCCCTGGCCAAGCACCCGGAGGTCGACAACTACGACCTCTCGGCGCTGCGGGGTGTGCTCTCCGGGGCCGCCGGCCTCGACAGCGAGCTCGCCACCGCCGTGGGCCAGCGGCTCGGCATCGACGTCTACCAGGGTTACGGTCTCACCGAGTCCAGCCCGGTGACCCACGTGAACACCGACAGGAGCCTCTCCCCCGGCTCCGTCGGGCGGCCGGTCGCCAACACCGAGCACAAGCTCGTCGACCCGGACTCCGGCGACGAGATCCCGGTCCCCTCCGAGGCGGGGACACTCAGCGACGCCGGCGAGCTGTGGGTCCGCGGCCCGCAGGTCATGGACGGCTACCTCGACAACCCGGAGGCCACCGCCGAGGCACTGCCCGGCGACGGCTGGCTGCGGACCGGTGACCTGGCCCGCCAGGGCTCCTCCGGAGAGGTCTACATCGTCGACCGGCTCAAGGAGCTGATCAAGTACAAGGGCTACCAGGTCCCGCCCGCAGAGCTGGAGGCGTTGCTGCTGACCCACGAGGCCGTGGCCGACGCCGCCGTCGTCGGCGTGGCCGACGCCGACGGTGAGGAGATCCCCAAGGCCTTCGTCGTCACCCGCGACGCCGACGCCGCCGGGGACGAGCTCAGCGAGACGCTGATCACCTTCGTCGCCGAGAACGTGGAGCCCTACAAGAAGGTCCGCGCGGTGGAGTTCGTCCGGGAGATCCCGAAGACCGCCACCGGGAAGGTTCTGCGCCGCTCACTGCTGTGAACCGGCCGAACGGGGTCGCCCGGGAGTCAGGCGGGGTCGGTGCCTGTCGAGTGCGACCACGGTGACCGAACCGGGGGCGACCTCGGTGTAGCCGGCGTCGCGCACCACCGCGGCACCGGTGCCGGACGCGTCGCCGGCACCGTCGTCCCCGACCTCCCTCGTCTCGGCGAGGGCACGTCGCTCGGCGAACCGCCGGGCGTCGACCTCGCAGACATGCAGCGGGAACCCTTCCTCCCGCCAACGCCGTGCACGTTCACGGTCCATGGCGGCAGCCAGCAGCATCGAGCCGTGGGCGACCTGGGCCGCGGCCTTGCCCACCGTCATCCGCAGTGAGGCGTCGACGTAGATCACCGGGTGGTCGTCCCCGACGGTCACCCCCTCGGCGTCGTCCGGCAGCGGCAGGTCCGTGCCCTCGATCTGCAGGCGGTTCACCGCCGCCGGTGTGTGCACCACCGGGCAGGGTGCGAAGGCGCGGGCCTCGGCACCGTCCACCGCCGCCGTCACACCCGGCAACGACTGCACGTCAGCCCACTTCTTGTTCCTCGCCCGCCGGGCGACTTTCCTGATCCGGGCGCCGTACCAGCTCACCAGCGCCCGTGCCACGTCAGAACCGTCCGTGTCGCCGGAGACGCCGTACTCGGCCCCCGCCCGGTCATCCAGGCACAGAGACACACAGGCCACCGCCGCGGCCTCCAGCAGAGCCCTGCGTGACGGCCGCGGGTCGTGCGGGACATGGAGCACCAGCGGCATCGCCTGGACGCTCAGCGGATCGTCCGGATTCTCCCCGTCCCGCTCCCCCAGCACGGTCCTCAACCGGTCATGGGCCCGTTCGAACGACACTCAACGCTCCAGCGGGACACGTCGGTAGCTGCCGTCCTCGAGGTCCGCGGCGTCGATCTCCTCCCGGTCGATCCCCAGCATGAACAGAACCTCGTCGAGGAAGGGGTGGTTGACGGTCGCGTCGGCGACCTCGCGGAGCGCGGGCTTGGCGTTGAAGGCGATCCCCAGGCCGGCGACGGACAGCATGGCGATGTCGTTGGCGCCGTCGCCGACGGCCACGGTCTGGTGCAGCGCGATCCCGTTGGACCAGGCGAACTCCTTCAGGCTCTCGGCCTTGACGTCCCGGTCGATGACCTGCCCGATGACCCGGCCGGTGAGCTTGCCGTCCACGATCTCCAGGGTGTTCGCGCGGTAGAAGTCCAGGCCGAGTTCCCGTGCCAGCGGTTCCAGTACCTGGACGAAGCCGCCGGAGACGGCGCCGGTACGAAAACCCAGCCGCTTGAGTGTACGGATCGTGGTCCGCGCCCCGGGGGTCAGCTGGACCATGCGGGAGACCTCGTCGATGACGGAGGCGTCCAGACCCGCCAGAGCCTTCACCCGCTCGTGCAGGGACTCGGAGAAGTCCAGTTCCCCGCGCATGGCACGCTCGGTGACCTCGGCGACCTCCGCCTCACGTCCGGCGTGGGCGGCGAGCATCTCGATGACCTCCTGCTGGATCAGCGTGGAGTCCACGTCGAAGCAGATCAGTCGCGGGGCGCGGCGGGTGAGGCCGGCCCGCTGGATGGCGATGTCCACACCGGTGGCGTGGGACACCGCGGCGAGGGCCTGGCGGAGTGCGGCACTGCCGCCGGGGCTGGGGTCTGCCGCGGTGACCTTGAGCTCGAGTCCGGTGACCGGGTAGTCGGCGATGCCGCGGATGCGGTCGATGTTCGCGCCGTGGTCGACGAGGGTCTGGCCGATCGCGGAGATGTGCTCGGCGGTCACGGGGTTGCCCAGGACGATGACGGCGTGGGTGGAGCGTGCACGGCTGCCCTGGAGTTCGTCGTCGACGTCGAGGGTGACGGTCATCTCGCGGCCGGCGAGTTCATCGGTCAGTGCCTGCCGCATGGCTTCGGTGCTGCCGGCGACGACCCCGATGTAGGCGGCGAGGTTCAGTGTGCCGCGGAAGTTGGCCTGTTCGACGTCCAGGAGTTGGACGCCGTGGTCGGCGAGGATGCGGAAGAAGTCCGCGGAGACTCCGGGGGCGTCGGGTCCGGTGACGGTGACGACGCCGGGCGACAGGCCGGGGGCGAGGCTGACGGTGAGGTGACGGGGCGAGTTGGGCTGGTCCACGGGACCCATTCTTCCATGCAGGGCCTCAGACGAGAACAGCCGCACCCCGCGTAGTTGGGGTGCGGCTGTGCCGGGAGGACGGTGTCTAGAAGTGGCGTCCCACGTGTGCTTCCTCGCGTGCGGTCTTCACCATGTGCGGGTGGTGCAGCTCGAAGGCCGGACGCTCCGAACGGATCCTCGGCATCGAGGTGAAGTTGTGCCGCGGCGGCGGGCAGGACGTCGCCCACTCCAACGAGTTGCCGTAACCCCACGGATCGTCCACGGTGACGACCTCACCGTAACGCCAGGACTTGAACACGTTCCACACGAACGGCAGCACGGAGATTCCGAGGATCAGCGCGCCGACGGTGGACACCTGGTTCAGCAGGGTGAACCCGTCGGAGTCCAGGTAGTCGGCGTAACGACGCGGCATACCCATGTTGCCCAGCCAGTGCTGCACCAGGAACGTGGTGTGGAAGCCGACGAAGGTCAGCCAGAAGTGGATCTTGCCCAACTTCTCGTCCAGCATCCGGCCGGTGATCTTCGGGAACCAGAAGTACACGCCGGCGAAGGAGCCGAAGGCGACGGTTCCGTAGAGCACGTAGTGGAAGTGGGCGACCACGAAGTAGGTGTCCGAGAGCTGGAAGTCCAGCGCCGGCGACGCCAGCATCACACCGGTGAGACCACCGAACAGGAAGGTGGCGAAGAAGCCGACCGCGAAGACCATGGGGGTCTCGAAGGTGATCCGCCCCTTCCACATCGTGCCCAGCCAGTTGAAGAACTTCATGCCGGTGGGCACGGCGATCAGGAAGGTCATGAAGCTGAAGAACGGCAGCAGCACCGCACCGGTGACGAACATGTGGTGCGCCCAC